>DNDP01000286.1:4890-29600 GCA_003484235.1 Verrucomicrobiales bacterium | reverse complement strand
AGGCGAACGTGGCAAAGTCGGTGATCACCCTCGCGAAGGCGATTTGCCGGCCCGCCTCGAAGACGGCGAAGCAAAACGAATGATCGATCGCCCGGTCGACCGTTTCCCTCGGAATTCCGGCGGCCCAATAGCTGCCCGACAGAAACCGATGGATCAGCTCCCGGTCCAGCCGTTCGCGGTCGGTGGTGATTTCGATCACCGGTTGGGTCTGGGCGGACATGCGTTTCGCAGGATGGGTGAGTAAAAAGAAAACCCCCGCCGGCGTCAACCGGCGGGGGTGTCCATAGACAACACCAATTAACGCTTCGAGAACTGGAACCGCTTGCGGGCGCCGGGCTGGCCGTACTTCTTGCGCTCCTTCATGCGGGGATCGCGGGTCAGCAGCCCCTGTGACTTGAGGGTCGGCCGCATGGCGGCATCAACCTTCAGCAGCGCACGGGCAATGCCCAGACGAACTGCGCCGGCCTGGCCGTTCGGACCGCCACCCTTGACGTTGACGCGCAGGTCGTACTTGTCCGCGCCATCGATCGCCACCAACGGCTGCAGGGCATGGCCGCGGAGGGTGTCGGTGGGAAAATAGGTGTCCAACGGGCGCCGGTTGACCACAAAGCGGCCGGAGCCGGGGGCCAGCAGGACGCGGGCGACGGCGGTCTTGCGCCGGCCGATGCCGATGAAATCTTTGGAAGCTGCTTCCGCCATAAGTGATGAATCAGTTGTTTACGGTGGCGGGCGCCGGGCTCTGCGCCTTGTGGGGGTGGTTCGGCCCGCTGTAGACCTTGAGCTTGGTGATCAGTTTCCGGCCAAGCCGGTTCTTGGGAATCATCCCCTTCACCGCATGTTCGATGAGGCGGGCAGGCTGCTTTTCGCGGATCTGGGCCACCGTGCGGTACTTCTCGCCGCCTTTCCAGCCGGAGTAGGTCATGTAAGTCTTCGCATTCTCCTTGTTGCCGGTGACAACGACCTTTTCGGCGTTGATCACCACAACGAAGTCACCGGCATCCCAGTGAGGCGTGAAAATCGGCTTGTTCTTGCCCCGCAGCGCGTCGGCCACCTTTACGGCGAGCCGCCCAAGGACCACGCCATCCGCGTCGATGACGTGCCACTTGCGCTGGTTCAAATGATCTTTTGGTAGATACGTTTTCATCCGGCGGTCCGAATCAAAGGAGCGGAGAAAGTAGCAAAGGGCATTTTCAAGTCAATAGCTGTTTTCGACCATTTTCCGGCGGTTTTTGCCGGCCGGCAGCATTCTCCGGAATGGATTGCCGCGTCCATTGACAACCCCGGGCCTCCGGGTTCTGCTCGGTCATGGACTTCCTGTCCGCCGCGGTGATGCTGTTTCTGATTCTCGATCCCCTGGGCAACATCCCGGTCTTTCACTCCGTGCTGGCCGGAACGCCGGCCCCGCAACGACGACGCATCCTCGTGCGCGAGCTGTTCATCGCGCTTGCGGTGCTGCTGGTCTTTCTCTTCGCCGGTCAGTGGATCCTCAGGTTTCTCGGTCTGGAGCAGTCCTCCCTCAGCATCGCCGGCGGCGTCATCCTCTTCCTGATCGCGCTGAACATGGTGTTTCCTTCCAAGGGCGTGCATGCGGACGTGGAAAAGGACGACCCATTCATCGTGCCGCTTGCGATGCCGCTGATCGCCGGACCTTCGGCCATCGCCGCCCTTCTGCTGCTGGCGACATCCCAGCCCGGCCGCATCTGGGAATGGGCCGGTGCCTTGGGAGTGGCGTGGTTCCTCTCCGCCATCATCCTGCTGGCCAGCGGCCGGCTGATGGAGCTGATTGGCCGCCGCGGTCTGCGCGCAGTAGAGAAGCTCATGGGCATGCTGCTGATCATGATTGCGGTCCAGATGCTGTTGAACGGCGTGAAGGCCTACCTCGACTGAACCTCCGGCCCGGGACCGTGCTGCGCCGCACCGCGGACGATGACGGTCTCCGCAGGCTCTTCCGGCGGCCGCACGAGCCGTAAAAGCCTTCGACATCGAGGCCATTAGGACTTAAGAAGTTCCGGCGAAATGTCGGCCGACCGCAGCAAAAGAAAACGCGTCCTGTTCGTGGATGACGAGCCCGCGTTTTTGGAGACGATCGCCACCGTGATCGAGCAGACCCAGAGAGACCTGTGGGAGCCTTGCTTCGCGGAATCCGCCGGCAAGGCGCTCTCCATTCTGCAGGATCAGCCGGTCAACCTCGTGGTGATCGACATCGAAATGCCGGTCATCGACGGCCTGCAGTTCCTAAGCCTCGTCCACCGCAAACACCCCAACGTCTCCAAGGTCGTCCTCACCGGCTACGCATCCGAGGACCGGCGGGCGGCGTGCCTCGGCGGCGGCGCGGAGCTTTTTCTCGAGAAACCGCGCACCCCCCAGGATCTTCAGAGCATTCTCGCGACTCTCCATGAACTGGCGCGGCTCCAGCCCGAGGAAGGCTTTCGGGGTGTCCTCCGACGGGTGGGGCTGCCGGACATCGTGCAGATGGAGTGCCTGAGCCGCCACTCCGTCATATTGTTTGTGAGCACGGAGGCGCTGCAGGGGGAAATCTTCATCAAGGACGGCGACATCATTCACGCTCGGGCCGGCGACCTGACCGGTGAAGCGGCGTTCAACCGCGTCCTCGGACTCAAGGGCGGCGAGTTCGACCTCCGTCCGTTTCGCGAGCCGCCTGAACATTCGATCGAGGGCCAGTGGGAGTTTCTTCTGATGGAAGCGGCCCGACAGGTTGACGAGGAGTCCCAGTCCGCCCGGACGGGCGCACCGCCGTCGACGCCAGCCGCCGCCTCGGCCGTCTCGCTCGATTCGATGCCCGATCTCTTCAAGGCGGTCGCGCCGGGTGCAAAGCCGGCAGCAGTGCCCGACAAGGAGACGGCTGTCCCCCGGCCGAGGGCCGCATCGCCGGCGGCGGTTGTCTCCGACGCGGCGCCCGCGGTCGAGCAATCCAACCAAGTGGACGAAATCCTCGTGTGTTCACCGCAGGGCGAAGTGATCTATGAATGGCAGTGCCGCGAAGCCGACCGGCGCATCGATCTGCTCGAATTTCTTTCCCAGAAGAGCCGGCAGTTTCCGGCATCCCTGAAGATGGGGCGTCTTGACCGGCTCGAGATTCTCACGGCGCAGGCGAAAGTGGTGGCCCAGTTGCAGCCGGACTGCGGGGTGTTCATCCGCACCAGCAAGGGCGTCCCCGCCGAGGAGGCGCCGATCCAGCTGCGGATGTCGAAAGCATGAGCGCCGCGTGGAACAACCTGCTCGACGAGGCGATGCAGCTGGGCGACGTCGCGGCAGCGGGGGTGTTTGGCTGCCGCCGGCCGCCCATCAGCCGCACCGAATCACCCGACACGTCGGAAACGGACCTGGCCCTGGTGTGGCGGAATCTCGACAGCACGATGGACGTCAGCACCCATCACCGGCTGCCGGCCACGCAAATGCGCTGGATATTCGAGCTCGTACTGGTGTATTGCATCCGGCGGCCGGATGGAATGCAGCTGGGGCTGATCGTGAAACGCGCGTCACCCGCCGGGTTCGACGTCGACGCGGCCGAGCGGCTCTTTGAGGAATTCAGGAACTTGAAAGACACATGAATTGCGCGGCCTCAATCCGATCTCCCCTCTATGCAGGGCCTGTCCGGTGCCCGGCGCCACCCGCCGGCGAGGGATCCCTCCGTGCGATGAAACGGACGCCTCTCCAACTCCCAATGTGATCAGACCGGCATGGACCACCGGAAAAAACGCATCCTCTTCGTCGCCGGAACCACGCCGGAGATGGCGGAGCTGCAGGCCGAATTCATGTCCCGAAACGGCGGCTATTGGGAGACCTACCTGGCGGACTGCGGACTTGATGCCCTGGATTATCTTGCGGATGCCGAATGCCACGCCGTGGTCGCCGACCTGCGCCTGGAGGACATGACGGGAGTGCAGGTCCTGAACCAGGTGGCCCGGTCACAGATCCGTTCCCAGCGCGTGCTGCTGGTGGATCCGGGTGATCTCCAGTCGCTCATCCGCTGCGTTGGCGGCGTGCACCAGTTCCTCATCAAGCCGTGCGAGGCCCGGCGTCTGGAGCAGGTGCTCGAACGGATGCAGAAGATGGACGTCTGGCTTCCCAGCCTCCGGGTGCACGAACTTGTCGGCCGGTTGCCGCGGATGCCGAGCCCGCCCACGAGCTACAACGAACTGGCCGTGGAGCTTAAGACCGGCGAACCCCGGCGCGAGGTTGTCGCCCATCTGCTGGCGCATGACCCGGTGATCACCGCCAAGCTCCTGCAGCTGGTCAATTCAGCCGCCTACGGCGAGACGCCCGACCAGTCCGATCCCATGGCCGCATTGTCGGGCCAGGGTCTGGACACGATCCGGGAGCTGGTGGAACTCGCGCATCAGTACTCGCACTTCAACGCCACCCAGGGTTCGGGCTTTTCGCCCATGTCCCTTTGGGAACATTCGCGGCGCGTCAGCCGCATGGCCGGCTGGGTGGCGGAAGCGGCCGAGGCGGGCGAAGAGGCCGTGAAGCATTCCGTGACAGCGGGACTGCTGCACGACGTCGGCAAGGTGGCCCTGGCGGCGAATCTGCCGCGGCAGTTCAACGAGGCGCAGTTCACCGCCCGCGCGAAAAAGCTCAAACTGTGGGAAGCCGAGCAGAAGCAGCTTGGCGCAACCCACTCGGAAGTGGGCGGCTGGATGATGTGTGTCTGGGGGCTGCCGCTCCCGGTGGTCGAGGCGGTCACCCTGCATCATCACCCCGCACGCCTGAACACCCGCCGGTTCATCCCGTTGACCGCCGTTCATGTGGGCAACGCCTTCGCCAAGGCGGCGTCCCTCGAACAGGCCGTCGAGGAGCTGGACATGACCTATCTGGACAGCCTTCGAGCCCGGCACCGGCTGGCCGAGTGGTGGGATTTCTGCCGGACGCGGGAACTGCAGAACGGAGCCGGAAAAACCGCCAGCAAGGAATGATTGACCGGGACAAAAAACAGGCGGCCGGCCTCGAACCCATGGAGATGATGGGTGCGCTCACCGTCCGCCTGATTCACGACCTCACGAATCAGCTCACGGTGCTTGCCGGCAATGCCCAGGTCCTGGAAATGGTCCGCAACAATCCGGAGCGCCTGGCCAAGGTGGTGGACCGCATCCGCAATTCCTCGGCCGCCGCGGGTGAACTGCTCGACCGCTTTTCGCAGTATCGCCAGCAGCTTGTCTATCGGACGAAACCGCATCCGCTCGAACAGTGCCTTCGCGAGCTGGAAGCGCTCAACCCTTCCCCCGGCCAGTGGCGGGTCAGCACGATCGGCGATCTGGGTGCCCTGATCGCCCTGGAACCCCGGTGGGTCGCCTTCGCGGTCTGGCAGACTGTCCTGCAGAGTGGCGTCGGTGCGGGCGAGGTCCGCGTCTCCCGCGGCGGTTTTCCTGCCGATTGGTCCGCTGCCGGCCATGTGCCCGCCAGGCTGAAGCAGCGTCAGCTGCTGCGTTGCGAGCTTGCCTGGAGCAGCCCAGGACCCTGGCTGGACGAGCACGAGGCGGCGAAGCCGATGAACCTGCATCTCGCCGTGGTGTACGAACTGACCAAGATCGTGGATGGCTGGGTCCACTATCAGTTCCTTCCCGGCGATCAGCATCGGTTCAACCTTTTCCTTCCGCTCTTCGGCTCGGAGAACTGAGCGATTTCCGCCAGCGGCGACTGGCTGGCGGGCCGGACCGGCCGATGCACGATTGACCTGCACCGGAGGATGGTCTGTGATGGGGCATCACCCAGCACAATCCTCAACCGCCCCGCGAAATGAAGCCCCAGCTCTCCCGCCGCTCCGCCCTAAAGACCATGGCCGGCACCGCCGCCGTCGCCGCCGTCGCCGCCAGCCTCGAACAACGGCTCGTGGCCGAAGACCGCGCCGCCGGGCGCAGGGGCAACGTGAACCATTCCGTCTGCAAGTGGTGCTATCCGAAGGTGTCGCTGGAGGACCTGTGCGTTGCCGGCAAGGAGATCGGATTGAAATCCATCGAGCTGCTCACGCTGGAGGAGATTCCCACCGTGAAGAAGCACGGCCTGACCTGTGCGATGGTCAGCGGTGTTCCCGGCGGCATCACCAGGGGACTCAACCGGCTGGAGAACCACGACGCGATCCTGGAGTGGTTCGCCAACGCGGCCCCGCGTGCGGCCGCCCTCGAATGCCCGCAGATCATCTGCTTCTCGGGCAACCGCGCGGGACTGGACGACGAGCAGGGCATCAAGAATTGCGTGGCCGGCATCAAACGCCTCCTGCCCGTTGCCGAGAAACACAACGTCACCCTCGTCATGGAACTGCTGAACAGCAAGGTGAACCACGCCGACTATCAGTGCGACCTCTCGAAGTGGGGCGTCGCCCTCTGCGAGGCGGTTGGCTCTCCACACTTCAAGCTCCTTTACGACATCTACCACATGCAGATCATGGAAGGGGACATGATCGCCACCATCCGCAAACATCACCAGTGGTTCGCCCACTACCACACCGGCGGCGTGCCGGGGCGGAACGAGATCGACGAGTCACAGGAGATTTATTACCCCGCCGTGATGCGGGCGATTGTCGCCACCGGCTTCAAGGGTTTCGTCGCCCAGGAATTCATCCCGAAGCGCGAGGACAAGATCGCCTCGCTCCACCAGGGTGTGGACATCTGCGACGTGTGATCGTTGGATCGGCGGCTCACTTCAAAGACGACAGGTACTCGATCAGGTCGCGGATCTCGTGGCGGGACAGCAGGTCGCCGATGCCCTCCGGCATGGCGGACAATCCCCGCACGCGGCTTTCAATATCCGCCCTGGACAGCTCGATCTCGCCGCCCTCCTCCGGTGAGTTCACGATCAGCTTCCCCTCATCCTCGCGCACCACCGTGCCCGCGTGCGAACGCCCGTCGCGCAGGGTCAACGTCACGTTCTCGAACCCGGCCGCGATGGCGGCGTTCGGGAACAGGATCGCCTCGAGCAGCTGTTCACGGCTCTGTCGCCGTCCGATGCCGCCCAGGTCCGGACCCACGATGCCGCCATCGTTGCCCACCTTGTGGCAGCGCAGACACTGCGCACCCGGATGATGGAAAAACAGCTCCCGGCCGCGCGCGGCGTCGCCGCCTTCAAGCAACACCCGATGCACCGCCAGCGGATCGTCCTTGGGCAGGTTGGCCTCGTATCGTTCAAATTCTGTCCGCAACGAGGCGGATGCCGAACGGCGCGCCGCCTCGATCAGATCAAGCCGCAGCTCCGCCGGGAAATCGTCGGTCTGCAGCCGGCCGAGCTCCCGCGCAAGCACCGCAATTCCCTGCTCTGACTGGGTCCGCCCCAGCGCCTTGAGAATCGCCTGCTTCGCCGAACGATCGCTCGAGTCCTTCAACAGCCGGTCCAGCTCGGGGATCAGGGGATCGGCGTCCACTTGCCCGATCCACTCGAGCGCGGCCACGCGCAGGCGCCCATTGCCATCGGCCAGCGCCAGTTTCACGGCCTCGCCCAGTTGCGGGGCCTTGATCGCGCCGAGCGCCGCCAGCGCCTCCGAGCGGACCGTCACCGGGTCGTCCGCGGCGCGGGCGATCTCGAACAATGAAGCGTCCACCCCGGGTATTCGGAGGGCGGCAACACTCCGGATGGCCGCGACCCGGACCTCCTCGATCGGATCGGCGAGCAGCCGCCCGCCCGCTTCGGCGAGCGCGGACTGCGCCGGGGCGGCATCACGCTCGTCCAGCGGCTGCCAAAGACCGTTCACGCGGTTGAACCATTGCGGGTAATTCTCCGGATTGATGATGGGCGAACTGCCCTGGCCTTCGAGCCGGGCGATCTTCGGGGCGTCCGTGGCGAACGATTTGACCTCCCATTGGCTCAGCAGAAACAGCGCTTCGGCCCGGAGCGCAGCGGGGGCGTTGGTGCGGAGCGCGTAGTTCACGAGCGCCTGCGCGTTGGTGGGGCCGCCCAACCGGTAATGCGCGTTCAGCGCGCGCCTCAGGATCTGTTCAGCGGGAGACCGGGGTGCGGCCGGAGCCTCGCGCACTTCGCTTTCGAGATCTTCCCGACCCAGCATGGCGGCCAGCGCCGGCAAGGCGGCGGGAATCGGGACATCATTGATCGCGCGCGCGGCTTCAAGGACAACGGCGGGATGTCGGTTGGTGAGGAAACCGGCCAGAGCCGCGTTGGTCTGCCGCCGCAAAGCATGCACCCAGGCGACATTCACCGAAGCCGGCTCGTTGGTTGCCGCCAGCATTGGCCAGTGCGACACCCCGCGGTAACTGGGCCATCCCGACTCGCCGATTTCGAGATCGCGGAAATAGGAGGTCGCCGCCCACGCGAAGTAGGGATCCGTTGACTGGTTCGTTCGGACAAGTTCGGACACGGTTTGTCCGCCCGGATGGAAGGTGAATTCAAGTTCCAGGTTCACCAACCGGCTCACTTGGCGACCCACTTTGGGCAACCGGTCCTTCAGCCAGTTTTTCGCCTTCTCCGCAGGGGAAAGGGCATAGCGCCTGCCTTTGGCAGCGACCGTCTTGCCGTGACTCACCAGCGCCTGCGCCTGAACGCGCGGATCGGAATCGGCCAGGAGCGCCAGCAGAGGCAGGTTCGCATTCCCCAACGCGGTGTCGGCCATCAGTTCGGCCGCACGCAGTCGCACGTCGGGATCGGCGTCATCCATCAGCGGAATCAGCGAGAACAGTTCGTCGCTGAAATCATCGCCGCCCACATTGATCGGGATCTTCCGCGCCATCTGGCCCACGGCCCAGATGGCGTGAAGGCGGGGGAGCGTCCCGGCTTCTGTGAAAGCAATATTCTTGAGGCCGTCGAAGCTGCCGCGTCCACGCCCCGCCAGTTCCCATTGCGCCTCGAGACGAACGTTGCGATTCGGATGGCCGAGCAACTCGAGCAACTCCCCATCCTTCCGACTGCCCATGCCCTCGGCCAGCAGGCGCCGCGTCTCCGAAATCAACTTCGTCTCCGCATCACCTGGAGGCGCCGGCGGCGTCACCCGGTAGATCCTTCCCTTGAGCGGGGAGCCCCAGCCGCTGACCCAGTCGAGCACGTAAAGCGCGCCGTCGGGACCGACCTTGGTTGTCGTTGGCCGAAACCAGTTGTCCGTGCTGGCCAGGAACTCCGACTTTTCTTCGCCGGGCGCTCGATGGCTGATGAACGTTGCTCCCGCCGGTTGCAGCACTTCGCGATGGATCGCATTGTGAACCGGTTCACTGATGAAGACGCTGCCGTCGAATCCGGAACCAAACAGCGTGTCGCGATACGGAGTCGGGCTGCAGGCGCTGGTGACGTGATTGAGCGACCAGGGCTGGTTGGGGCGAACAAGCGCGGGGCTGATCGGGAACACCCGCGTACTGTCGTCGTAGTTGGCCAGCACTTGACGTACGGATCGCACGGCCAACTTTGGATTTCTGCGGAGGTAATGCTCGGGCAGCGTAACGTGCCAGAGCCAAGTGGGGTTGTTGTTGCCAAACCAGTTTCCCCAATCATCACGCCGCCGGCCGTACTGAGTCTGCGCCGACAGCGTCTCCAGTTCTCCGGTGTCGGGCTTGAAACGGAAGTCCCGTCCGCGGATGTCAATGATTTCGCCCGTCATCACCGATCGGACCTTGCCGCCGCTGTCGCCGTTGGCGGTGTGGATCCAACCGTCGAAGCCCAGTACAAAGCCGTTGACCCGGTGCTGCTGATTGCCCGGCGAAAAACCGGTGAGCAACGCTTCGCGGCGGTCGGCCTTGCCATCGCCGTCCGTGTCGGCGGCGAAAAAGATGTCGGGCGCCGCGGCGATCAGCAGTCCATCCCGCCACGGCATCAGGCTGGTGGGAAACGCCAGCGACTCGAGGAAGGGTATCGCCTTGTCGAAGCGACCGTCGCCGTCGGAATCTTCCAGCAGTTTGACCACGCCGCCCGGTTTTCCCCGGCCATCCATGCCCGTCGGATAATCGCGCATCTCCACCACCCAGAGCCGGCCGTCGGCGGACCAGTCGAAATGGACGGGATCCACCACGACCGGCTCGGCGGCCACCAGCTCGATCCGGAAACCGGCCCGGACACGGAACGATTTCAGCGCCTCTTCGGGAGAAAGCGGCGGTGCAGCGTCAAAGGCGATCAACGAACGAAGGGGAATCCGGGTGATGCCCTCGGGCCGAGTGCCGGCGGGCGGACGTCGGATCAGCAGGTCACTGCCGGCGACGCTGACTCCGGCGCCCACCAGCGACGGCGGTTCGTTCTTTGAAGCCGAGCGGGAGCCGTCGCGAACAAATTGCGTCCAGCCCTTCGTCCAGCCAAGGTGCGGTTGAACGTTCTTCGACCAGAGATGGATGGCGACTCGTTCCTCGTTGGACAGGAGCAGGTCATCGAAACCATCGCCATTCAGATCGACGAAGCGCAGCCCCGCGTCGGCGCCGTTTGCGTCGGCTGTGACGACTCCCTCCGGCAGCTGAAAATCGGCGTCGACCCATTCGCCGGTGTCCGGTTGTCGCGATTGAATGACCGACGACGCCGAACTCTGGAGCAGGCGATCCATCCGGCCGTCCTGATCGAAGTCACGGAGGATCTCCGGTGGGGCCGGACTTTGTGCCAGTCCTGTAATTGTTCCCGACAACAAGAACAATGCAGCGAGCGCGACGCTAATCCACCGACGGAGCTGGAAGTCGCTGCGAACGCCGGCCGAATGAACTCGCGTGCGGCTCCGCCGGCATGGCCTGGCGAACGAACTGGCCATGCCGGTCATTTTCCCAGCCGATCAAGAATGTTGCGGGTGATGCGTTCGACGACCGGATCCTTGCCGCGCAGACCATGCGCCCAGTCGGTGGTGCCGGTCGTGACGACCGTGCCGCCGCGGGTGTAGCTGCCAAGCACCGCGTTGCCCTCCCGTCCGTTCTCCCAGCGGTCATACCACTGGCTGTCGTCGGGATGCCATCTGGCCGGGGCCGTTCCCAGAACCACAAAGGACTCGGGCGTGCCGTCCTTGAAGGTGGGAAATGGCAGCCCATCCTTCCAAGCGAGTTCGCAGCCGTCGCACTCGTAGCCGACGATGGTGTCCTTGCCGCCGAAGGCATCGCCGCGTTTCAGTCCGGTGCCGTCGAAGAGCCAATGATCGGGTCGATGGACGGTGAAGGCGCCACTGCCATCCATGTACTGGCCATGGCTGCGGTGGTAGCCGCCCCAAAGAAATCCGACACCCGTTAGCTGGTTCTCCGGCCGCTCGACGAGGTGATGACTCCAGAGCGAGGAGAGAGTGGAATAACCCTTGCGTTCGCCGTAGACAGGATCGGAGTGGTAGTTCTGCTTCCAGCAGGTCAGTGCCTGGCCGTTGTCCTCGCTCCGCACCTGCCAGCAGCAGGTGTTGCCGCTGAAGAAGGCCACATTGCCACCGTCGCCGATGAACTTCTCGAGGTGATCCCGCATGGGCGCCGACCAGTATTCGTCGTGGCCCACGCTGAGCACGAGCCGGTAGGCCTTGAGCATTTCCGGATAAAACTCGAGGTCGTTGTTGGCGGCGAACTCGAGGACATATCCGTTGCGCTCGGCCCATTCGACGAACGGCTGTTCCCAGTTCCAGAACTGGCTGCTGGGCGGACGCTCGAACGACACGCGGTGGCCCTGGACACCACCGCGGCCGTGGTAGGCGTAGAGGCTGAAGCCGCCCCAGTTGTTGTAGGCGTTGTAGGTGTTGGAGGCCAGCTGAAGGAGGATCCTGCTTTCCTTGCCCGGTTCGGCGGCGCGCAGCACGAAATAGCAGCTCCCCTCGGCGGTCCGGGTATTGCGTTGGATGAACTTTCCACCATTGTCGCGGACCCGGAGCGTGACGTGGTAATAGCCGCTGCGCCAGTCCGCGGGAATCTTGAGAGTCAGCGCCGAGGGCCAGCCGCAGCCGTGAGACGACGCGTTTTCGGGCACCGGATGTTCGGCGCCGGGAATGGCCTCCTTCGACCATACCGTCCTGCGTTCTCCGCCGAGCCGGGTGATCTCGACGTCAAACCGGGATGCGGAGGTCGACACGTGGAGGGTGAGGTCGTCGCCCGGAGCGTAGCTGACCTTTCCGGAGTAACCCTCAACGAACAGCGGGCGTGGTTCGTCGGCCCTGAGTGGTTGGCGAATCGCGGGCGCGGCGAACATCGCGAACAGGAACAGGCCACTCAGCAGTGCGGTGCGGCGGGAATGCATGGTTGGAGGTTCGTCCTTTGAAGTGGGAAAAAGCAAGCCCTACGGCCTGCTTGCCTCGCCGAACGGCCCTCGTATGCTGAACGTCATGCGCAGCACGGCCGCCCTCAGCTTCGCCTTCCTTGGCGGCTTCGCCATCATGGTGCTGGAGATCGCCGGCGCCCGATTCCTGGCGCGCGACTTCGGCAACTCTTTCTACGTCTGGGTGAGCCAGATCGGGGTGATACTCGCCGCGCTGGCGGCGGGCTACTACTTTGGTGGCGCCCTCGCGGACCGCTTCCAGCGTGCTTCGCTGCTCGCGTGGCTGCTGGTTCCCACTGGCGTGTTCATCATTGCCATTCCGCACCTGTCGGGCCCGTTGCTGGATGCCATCGTCCTGCGCCATCCCGCGGATGAAGCGGTGCCAATGCTCTGGCAGAAGCTTGATCCCGCGTTGGGAAGTGCGGTGGTCTTCTTCCTGCCCTGCCTGGTGCTGGCGATGGTCGCACCCTGCATGATCCGGCTCGCCTCGCGCCGGGTCGCCGAGGTCGGGCGTGTCAGTGGACGGATCTACGCGGCCGGCACTGCAGGCTCGATCGCAGGAGTGTTCGCCACCGGCTATCTGTTCATCGACCATCTGGGGCTGGCGGCGATCTTCCGGGCGACCGGCGCGTTGACCATCGCCCTGGGCGTGGTATCCCTTTGGATGGACCGGTGGCTGGAGCCGGTCGGTACGGGATCGAACTGAAACCATGAAAGCGAACCGATTGCTTGCCTGCGTCGCCTGCTGCCTGGGGCTCGGCCTTGGGCCGGGGTCGGCCGGCGCCGCCGTCGTGTTCGACGTCACCACGGCGCACCATCACATTCAGGTGGTGGACGAGGCGGAGATCCGCACCCTGAGTTTCAACGGATCCCGGGAAACCCGGATGTCACTCAAGGATCACTTGCAGGGTCATTTCCAATACACCGAGTACTTCCACATGCCCTGGCTGTGGAACACCAATCTCACCAACGTCCTGATGATCGGGCTCGGCGGCGGCAGCGCCCAGCGCTCCTTCCTCCATTACTACGGAGACGTGAACGTGGACACGGTGGAACTGGATCCCATGGTGGTCACCATCGCCTCGAGGTTCTTCCAGTTGCCCGCCACGCCCCGCCACAACGTGATTGTGGAGGATGGGCGCCAGCATCTCCGCCGTTCGCGCAAATCCTACGATGCCATCATCCTGGACGCCTACCGGACCACGCGCTACGGGTCCTTCATCCCATATCACCTGGCGACCAGGGAATTCTTTGAGATCGCCAAGGAGCGTCTGACGACCAATGGCGTGGTGGTCTACAACGTGATCGGTTCCTACCAGGGCTGGCGGGCCGACATCTTGGGGGCGACCTATCGGACTATGAACGCGGTCTTCCCCCGGGTCTACCTGTTCCCGGCCAAGGATTCGCTCAACGTCGTCCTGCTGGGCACGAAGTCACCCGAGGAACTGACGCCGCCGGAAGTCCACCAACGAGCTGCTGCATTGGTATCGTCCGGGCGGGTGAAGCTGCCGGCATTTCAAAGCCGGGCCGCGGCCCTGCGCAGCGATCCGCCGCGCACGGCGGCGAGATCGCCCATCCTGACCGACGACTTCGCGCCGGTGGACGGATTGCTGAGCACGGGCAGGCGTTAGTCCCGCGGGACGATATTGGCGCGCTGAAAAGCAACGAGCCCTGTCGGTCGATGACAGGGCTCGGGCAGGGAGAGAATGGCCGGCCTCAACTACCAGCTTGGATTTTCCGGCAGGCAGGATTGGAACTCGGCGATCAATCCGGCCTCGTAGTCACCCGCGTAGGTGCCCGCGAAGAAGCGGTCCAGGGCCTCGCCGTGGAGCCGCTCCCAGGAGGCCTCTTCCCGTCCGGGATTGATGGGGAAGAACAGCGCGCCGTTCTTCTTGGCCGCCGACTGGTCGCCCGGCGCGTCCCCGATCATGAGGATCTTCTCCGCCGGATACTTGCCCTTGGCGGCCATCTCGAGGTGCTGGGTCTTGGTGCCCATCTCCTGGCCGGCGATGATCTTCACAAAGCCGTCGATCCCGTGCTCGCTCCACTCGCGTTTGAGGGCATCCACCGGGGTCTGGCTGATGCACATGGCATCGGCCCTCGCGTTGATCTTCTGCAGGCACTCGCGCACAAGCGGGAACGGGGGCACGCCATGGACGATGTCCTCGACGGCGGCATTGACGGCGTCCGACCAGACCTTGATGTGGGCCAGACCCTGGTTGCCGCCGGCGACTTCCTTGTTGAGCGTGGCGTTGCCGAGTTTGCTCTCGCGGGCGATCCATTCCTCCAGCGCCTTGATGTCGGGCATCGTGACGTTGCGGGCCTTCACCTGCGGCCGGGCGCCCAGGAGCTGGATCGCCCGGACGAGCGCCGGGAAACGGTTCGCACCGCGCGTCTTCGAGTAGAGATTCACGAAGGCCCAGGTCTCGCGGGCGTACTTGCTGACCGCCTGCAGTTTGAAGTGTTTGATGAACATCGGCGCGAAGCACTCCTGATGCTTGATCTCCATCGAGTCGAAGATGCAGCCATCGGAATCGATGCCGACGAAGAATTCCTTGGACGGTTTGAAGTCGCGGAGAACTTGTGCTGGGTCGCTCATAGAAAACGCGGGAAAAGGTGGGGAAGAGGGCGCCCGAGTGTCAAAGCCGAAATGGGGCGGGGCGCTACGGCGGGCCGAGAATGTGCGGACCGCCCGGCCAGTCCGGGCGGCAGCCGGCTCGAAACCATGTGATTTGGGATTCCGAAGCTGGGCTGTTGCGCCTACTGTAGCCCCAACCATGAAGCTGATTCCCGCTTTGACCCTGGCGTTCGCCTGCCTTTGCCTTTCCACTCTCGCCCGCGAGCCCAAGGAGTCCGACAAGGACGTGAATTACGACGAGGCCCGGCTGCCTCGCTACGATCTGCCGTCGTTGCTGGTCACCAGCGAAGGCAAACCGGTTACCACGGCCGAGCAGTGGTTCAACGTGCGGCGGCCGCAAATCATGTCGCTGTTCGGGAATCTCGTGTACGGCGTCGTGCCCGAGCCCGCCGAACCCATCCGGACGACGTTCGAGGTGATCAGCACGGACCGGGAGTTTTTGAATCGCACAGGCACCCGCAAGGATGTGCGCATCCGGTTCGAGAACAGCCGGGGCAGCGACGAGATGCTGGTGCTGGTCTTCACCCCCAACAACGCGGCCAAGCCCGTCCCCGCAATCATGAAACACAGCTTCAACAGCACCCACGGCCGGGACTTCGACGCACATCCCGATCGCCCCGGGCATTTCCGCAACGGCTGGCCGATTGGCGACTTCCTCCAGCGCGGCTTCGGCTTCGTCGCGGTGTATCAGCAGGATCTTGTCGCCCACAACGAGGTGGAGTTTCTCAAGTCGATCCACCGGCTGTTCTATCGCGAGGGCCAGAGCTTCCCGAAGGCAAACGAGTGGGGCGTGCTCTCGGCGGTCGCCTGGGGCGGCAGTCGGGCATTGGACTACCTTGAATCGGACCCGGACATCGACGCCAAACGCGTGGCGATCATGGGCCATTCAAAGATGGGCAAAGCCGCGCTGTGGACGGCGGCCCAGGACCAGCGGTTCGCGCTCGCCATCTCGGCCCAATCGGGCTGCGCAGGCGCCGCGTTGTGGCGCCGCAAATACGGCGAGACGCTGGAGAAGATGGTGACGCGCTTTCCCTACTGGCTTTCCCGGAACGCGTGGAAGTTCGTGAACAACGAGGACGACCTGCCCGTCGACCAGCACATGCTGCTGGCCTGCATTGCGCCGCGACCGGTCTATGTGCACAGCGGCGTCGAGGACACCTGGGCGGATGGCCGCGGCGAATACCTGTCTGCATACCACGCCGGCGAAGTGTATCGGTTGCTCGGAAAGAAGGGGCTGGAAACGGAATCGTCGCCACCGGTCGGTGAGGCCATTCTCGATTCCGACGTCGGATATCACATCCGCGCCGGAGGCCACTCGATCGTGCCCTACGACTGGGCGCGCTTTCTCGATTTTGCCGGACGACATCTCAAGGCGGCGCCCTGATCCGGCTGATTCCAGCGCTCAGCCGCTGAATGGTTCTAGAAACGCCTGCGCGGCCATTGAGGCGGGAGCGCCATGTCGGCGGACGATTCCCAGCTCCCGCCAAAGGCCGGGGCGGGTGAGCGGGACGGCTCGAACTCCCTTCAGTCCCCTGGGAATCGCCATGCGGGGCAGAATGGCGATGCCCAGCCCCGCCTGGGTCAGCGCATGGACGGTGGCGAGTTCGCCGGTGGCACAGGCGATCTTTGGATCGAATCCTGACTGCCGACAGGCCTGAAGCACGGAATCCCGGACCTTGCCCCGATACTGGATGAAGGGTTCTCCTGCAAGCTGCCTGAGCGGGACCGATTTGAGGGCGGCAAGACGGTGTCGCTGGTGGACGAGAACCAAGTGCGGCTCGGACAGCAGGGCGGTGCCTTCCAGCCGCTGGTCCGGCTCCGGCAGCTGCAGAAACCCGAGCTCCGCCGTGCCGTTCGCCACCAGTTCAGCCACGCCGGACGAGCTTTCCTCGAGAATCACCAGTTCAATGCCGGAATGCCGCCGGCGGAAGCGGTTGATGTGGGCAGGCAAATGGAAGGCGCTCACCGCTGGAATCGCGGCGATGGTCAAACGGCCGTGTTTCAGTTCCGCCAGCCCGACGATGGACTCCCGGGTGTGCTGGGCCATGGCAAGCAACTGGCGGGCATGCTCCAAAAGCGTCTCACCGGCCGGCGTCAGCCGGGCCTGCCTACGATCGCGGACGACGAGCGGCGTGCCAAACTCCTCCTCCAGCCGTTTGATCTGCTGGCTAAGCGCGGGCTGGACGATGCCGACTTTGGCCGCCGCCTTGGTGAAGCTGCCCTGGCGGGCGACCTCGACGAAGTATTCGAGTTGGTACAGGTCCATAGCATTAACCCATCGGCAGCATCAGAAGATAATATTTTTCTAATGACAAGCGCGGGAGTAGCCTCGGCGGCGCAATGAAGAACCCCGTCGCCCTCGTCACCGGCGCCTCGCGCGGCATCGGCCGGGGCACTGCCCTCGAACTTGCCGGAGCCGGTTTCGACGTCGTGGTGAACTACGCCGGCAACGAATCGGCTGCGCGCCAAACCGCGTCTGATTGCGTCGCCAGGGCCGCCGTGATCGGCCGGAACATCCGCGCGAAGATCTGCCAGGCGGACGTTGGCGTGAGCGCCGATCGGAAACGTTTGGTCGGTTTTTCCAGGGAGAGCTTTGGTGACATTGATCTGTTGGTGAACAACGCGGGTGTTGCGCCTGCGGTTCGTGCGGACATTCTTGAGGCGGGCGAAGAGAGCTTTGACCGGATGATCAGCATCAATGTCAAGGGACCATACTTTCTGACCCAGTTGGTGGCGAAGGCCATGATCGAACGGGCAGATCAAGGCTCGTCGGGCGCCTCGCCCTGCCGGGCGAAGATCGTGACGATCTCCTCGCTCAGCGCCTACACGGCCTCCGTCAACCGCGGTGACTACTGCGTGTCCAAGGCGGCGCTGTCGATGTTGACGCCACTGTTCGCCGCGCGGCTTGCGGAGTTCGGCATCGGCGTGTTCGAGATTCGTCCCGGCATCATCGCCACCGACATGACCGGTCCGGTGAAGGAGAAGTATGACCGGCTCATCGGCGACGGTCTGACGCCCATCAAACGCTGGGGCACACCCGAGGACATCGGGAAGGCGGTGGTCGCCATCGCCACCGACGCCTTCCCGTTCAGCACCGGCGAGGTGATCAACGTGGACGGCGGTTTCCACCTGCGAACCCTGTAGCAGCCGACGTGAACGGCCCAATGGAGTGAACCGGCAAATGAACACGGACGAAGAAGGAATTCGGCGCATCGCGCCGGTGCGCCGGCGCGGTGGTTTGCTGGCCATGTCCCTTCTCTCGTGCGGAGTTGGATTGTCCGCGGCAGAACTTGCGACGGAAGACGGTTACCGCGGGATCTGGTATTTCAACGAGCCGCTGCAGAACGAGTACAAGTTCAAATACAGCGGCGGGTTTGCGACCTATCCGCAGCAGCACATCCCAATCGCCATTTACGCAAGGGCTGCCAACAAGACGTTCTTCGTGTATGGCGGAACGACCGCCCGCAAGGCGGAGGACAGGCAGGAGTTGCTGCACATGATCTCCTGGTTTGATCACGAAACCGGGAGCGTGCCGCGTCCGAGAGTGTTGCTGAACAAGAAGACCGAAGACGCCCACGACAATCCGGTGCTGTCGATCGACGATGCCGGTCATCTGTGGGTCTTCTCCGCGGCGCACGGCACGTCGCGGCCCGCCTACATTCATCGCAGCGACAAGCCCTACGCGATCGAGAGCTTCACCCAGATTGCGGTGACGAACTTTTCCTACCCGCAGCCATGGCACGTACCCGGTCAAGGGTTTCTGTTCCTGCACACACGATACGGCGCAAACCGGGGCATGGGCGTGGGTGGCCAGCGGAATCTGTTCTCCATGACCAGCCGCGATGGTGTGAACTGGGAAAATCTCCGGCCGCTGGCGGGGATTGAACACGGCGACTATCAGATCAGCTGGCTCCACGGCCGGACGCTGGGCACGGCGTTCGACTTTCACCCGCCACCGCTTGGGTTGAACGCGCGGGCGAACATCTACTACCTGGCCACTGATGACTTCGGTGAAACCTGGCGGAGCGCCGCCGGTCGCGCGCTGGCGTTGCCGATCACCGCGGAGGCAAATCCCGCGCTCGCCTATGATTCGCGAAAGGACGGTCAACTCGTCTACCTCAAGGATCTCAATTGCGACGCCGAGGGGCGGCCGGTGATTCTGTTTCTCACGAGCAATGGATATGCGTCTGGTCCGGAGAACGATCCACGGATCTGGAGGACGGTTCATTGGGACGGTTCGCGCTGGAACGAGTCGCGGATCACGACATCCGACAACAACTACGATCACGGTTCGCTCTACATTGAGGGCGACCGGTGGCGGGTGATTGCCCCGACGGCGACCGGTCCGCAGCCGTTCAACCCGGGAGGCGAGATGGAGATGTGGGTGTCGGACGATCGCGGCGCGCACTGGCGGCGACTGAAGCAGCTTACCAAGGACAGTCCGTTCAATCATACCTACGCACGGCGGCCGCTGAACGCGCAGCCGGATTTCTATGCCTTCTGGGCGGACGGGCATGGGCGTCAGCCGTCCATGTCGGCCCTGTACTTCACCGACCGCGAAGGCACCGGTGTGTGGAGGCTCCCGGTGCAGATGACCGCCGGCCAAGCCAAAGCGGAGAAAGTCCATTGATTTGAGAACCGCCCGACCACGGATGGAGACTGTTGAACACCGCTTCAATTGGCGGAAATCGGCGCTCCTCGCGGTCCCGGAGGGCTTCGTGTGGCGGCGCTGGCCGGGAATGCCCGCAGGTGCGTTTTCGGTTCAGCGGCGGGCATCGAGAGTCGTTCGGCCGGCTTCACAGGAACCCATGTTCGTCGGCAACCTTCCCTCGCTGACAAGATTTTATGCCGATCAAGACTGACAAAACGTTGACACCAAAGAGGCTCCTGCCCGCCATCGAGCGGATGTGGGAAGTGTCCGCGCAGAAGATACTGTCCATCGAGAAGACCTGGAAGCCGGCCAACGGCACCCCGGTGTTCACCGTGAAGGGGCGTTACACGACGCGCGGCTGGACGGAGTGGACGCAGGGCTTTCAGTTCGGCTCGGCTGTCCTGCAGTTCGATGCGACCGGAGACGCGCGTTTCCTGGAGATCGGCCGCCGCAAGACCGTTGAGTTGATGGCCAGCCACGTTTCGCACATCGGCGTGCATGATCACGGGTTCAACAACGTCTCCACCTACGGCAACCTGCTGCGCCTGATGCGCGAGGGTCGGATCGAATGGAACGAGCGCGAGAAGGACTTCTACGAACTCGCGCTCAAGGTGAGCGGCGCGGTGCAGGCATCGCGTTGGACCCGGATCGCGGACGGTACCGGCTTCATCCACAGCTTCAACGGCGCCCACTCGCTGTTCGTTGATACGATCCGCTCGTGCCGGGCGTTGATGGTCGCGCATCAGCTCGGGCATGCTTTGATGGGCGAACAGGACGAGAAGATCTCGCTGCTGCGACGCGGCATCGAGCACGGTCTGAATACGGCGAAGTATTCGGTCTACTACGGCGAGGGGCGAGACGCCTACGATCTCCGGGGGCGGACGACTCATGAAGCCGTGTTCAATGTAAAGAATGGCGTGTTCCGCTGCCCGGCGACACAGCAGGGTTACTCGGCATTCAGCACTTGGACGCGCGGACTGGCCTGGGCGTTGTGCGGGTTTCCCGAGGAGCTGGAGTATCTGGATGAGGTCGAGGATTCGGAACTCAAGCCGTTTGGCGGCCGAAAGGCGCTGGAAAAGGTGTATCTCAAGGCGGCACTGGCCACGGCGGACTTCTATCTCGAGAACGTCTGCGCCGACGGCATTCCGATGTGGGACACGGGCGCGCCCAATCTGCATCGACTGCCGAAGAGCCACCTAGCAAAAACCTCGAATCCCTACAACGACTGCGAGCCGGTGGACAGTTCGGCGGCGGCAATCGCGGCGCAGGGATTGATCCGCCTGGGCAACTGGCTCGCGCTGAATTCGGCGCCGGCCCAGAAGCAGCGGGCGAGGCGCTATCGGCAGGCTGGATTGACCATCGCCCGCACACTTTTCTCCGATCCCTACCTGGCCACCGACAAGAAGCATCAGGGCCTGATCCTGCACTCGATCTATCACCGGCCGAACGGCTGGGATCACGTCGCGCCCGGGCAGAAGATTCCGAATGGCGAAAGTTCCATGTGGGGCGATTATCACGCGCGCGAGCTGGCGCTGCTCATCCAGCGCGAGGCCAAGGGCGAGCCGTATCTGACCTTCTTCGGCTGCTGCGAGCAAAGCTGAACCAACTTCAGAACCACGGATGGACACAGGTGGACACAGATCATTTGGCAGAGACCGGCGCTCCGCGCGGTCCGTTGGGACGTTCGCATTGCAGAGCGGCTCGGGAACCGTCGGTGGTGTTTCGTCCTCACGATGACCCGCTTGGAGAGACGCGCCCTGCCTGTCCGGCGACATCTGTGTTGACCTGTGCCATCCGTGGTTGAGCAAGAATCATGAAACCCAAAGTCATCATCACCGATTTCCTGAACGACGATCTTGCGCCGGAGCGCGGGATCTTCGGTGACCTGGCGGACGTGGTCGCGCTTAACGCCTTCTCCGAGGACGAGCTCGCCGGCCGGATCGATGACGCGGACGCGGTGTTGCTCTACCACTACCTTGGACTGTCCGCGAAGACGATCAACCGGCTGACCAGGTGCCGGATCATCGTCCGCTGCGGGGTCGGCTACGACAACGTCGATTGCGTGGCTGCCCGCGCGAAAGGCATCCCCGTCTGCAACGTGCCTGACTACGGCACGGCGGATGTCGCTGACTCGGCGATCGGCATGATGCTCGCCCTCACGCGTGGCATCCACTTTTTCAACAGCCGCCTGCGGCGCGGAGAAGGCGGTTGGGCGTACGAACAGGCGGCGCCGTTGTTTCGGTTGCACGGCCGGACGCTCGGGATCATTGGCATGGGCCGCATCGGGACCGCGACCGCGTTGCGGGCCAGGGCGCTGGGGATGGACGTTGTGTATTACGATCCGTACGCGCCACAGGGCCGCGACAAGTCGCTTGGTGTGCGCTGCGTCGAGACTCTGGAAGAACTGCTCAAGCAGTCATTTGTCGTCAGTCCACATTGTTTCCTGTCACCCGAGACGCGCCACATCATCAACCGCGAATCACTCGCGCAGATGCCGAAAGGTTCGTATCTCGTAAACACGAGTCGCGGCGGCGTGGTGGACGTCATGGCGGTCCTCGAAGCGCTGGCGAGCGGGCACCTGGCCGGCGCGGCGATCGACGTGCTTGAGACCGAACCGCCGTCCGACGATCATCCGTTGATCATGGCGTGGCGCGATCCCTCCCACCCGGCGCATGATCGGCTGATCCTGAATCCGCACTCCGCTTTCTACTGCGAGGAAGGCCTGATGGACATGCGCGTGAAAGGCGCACGCAATGTACGCCGTGTCCTCGAAGGCAAAAAGCCCCACAATGTCGTCAATTGACCCATACATTCGTAGTCGCCGACGCAAGGAGGCTCCATTCTTCTTGGGGAGGACCAGTCAGGGCCTCCTTGCGTCGGCTTCTACGAGCTAAGAGAACATGTCTGACCCGATGAAAATCACCCGCATTCCGTCGCTGAAGACGGTGGAAGCTTTTCGGGCGCTGGTTGCCGAACTCGGCATCGAGCTGCCTTGTGAGGACGGCATCGTCACGGGCGCCGACTCGCCGCTGGCCCAGCCGATCGACGGCGTCGAGATCAACGGCAAACGCGTTGGAAACCGCATCGCGATTCAGCCGATGGAAGGCTGGGACGGCACGTCGACGGGCGGCGTCACTGACAACATGCGACGGCGCTGGCGGCGGTTCGGCGAAAGCGGTGCGAAATTGATCTTCGGCGGCGAAGCGATGGCCGTCCGTGCCGATGGTCGGGCGAATCCGAATCAGTTGATCCTGGTCGAGGAGAACCGGGACGAGATTGCCGGGCTGGTGAGCATCCTGAAGGACGCGCACCGCGAGAAGTACGGTACGACGGGCGATCTGGTGATCGGATTTCAACTCACGCACTCGGGACGGTTCTGCAAGCCGAACGACAAGTTCAAGATGGAGCCGCGCGTCGCGTATCGGCATCCGATCCTGGACCGGAAGTTCAACGTCACGAGCGACGACCAAGTGTGGTCCGATGCCGAGATCGAGGAACTGATTCAATGTTACGTTCGCGCGGCGGATTTGGCCCGGGCGGCGGGTGCGGACTTCGTGGACATCAAGCACTGCCACGGTTACCTGCTGCACGAGTTCCTTGGCGCGCATACGCGACCCGGCAAGTTTGGCGGCAGCTTCGAGAATCGCACCCGGATCCTGCGCGAAATCGTCGCGGGCATTCGTGCGGGCGGCAACCCGATCGACATTGGCGTCCGGCTGAGCGCGTTCGACTTCGTTCCCTTCAAGCCCGACCCGACCCGTGCGGAAGCCGGCAAGCTCGGTCCCGGCATTCCGGAGGACTTCAGCGACTGCCTGCCGTACTGCTACGGGTTCAGCGTGAACGCGGAGAATCCGGTGGCCGACGACCTGACCGAGACTTTCCGTTTCGCCGACCTCTGTGCGGAACTCGGCGTAACGTTGCTTAACCTCTCCGCCGGTTCACCGTACTACAATCCGCACATCCAACGTCCGGCCGCCTATCCGCCGAGCGACGGTTATCAGCCGCCGGAAGATCCGCTCGTTGGCGTGGCCCGCCAGATCAACGTCGTTCGCCAGATCAAGGCTCACCTTTCCGGTGGAAAGAACAAGCAGCCCGGAACCGGGAGCCCGATCCTCATCGGCTCCGCCTATTCCTATCTCCAGGAATACCTGCCACACGTCGCCCAGTTTGTCGTGCGAAACGGCTGGACGGACATGGTCGGGCTTGGGCGCGTGGTCTTGAGCTATCCGAACATTCTGACCGACGGCATGGCCAACGGGAAACTTACGCCCAAGATGATCTGCCGCACCTTCAGTGATTGCACCACTGGCCCGCGCAACGGCCTCATCAGCGGCTGCTACCCGCTGGACGACCACTACAAGGTGCTGCCCGAGGCCGGCGAACTGAAGTCGATCAAAAAGGCGAAAGGGGATTAGCCTCCCCCAGGTTGTGATGGGGATGAGCTGCTTGGCGGCCCGGGCACTGTTTCGGCATTGAGTCGGGCGACCTGGTCTGAACTCCGCCGCCGGCCTGTGGAGAACTTTTGCAGATTTTTCGTTGCGGTTGAATTCCGGGCAGGCATTCTCTTCGCGTTACCCAAACCACAAGCAGTCAACCTGTTAACAATACACTGACAGTTATGAGCGCTAAACTTGTCCCGTTGATCAGTTCCGGAGTCGCCGGCCCCCTCGGCGTTCTGCACCTGCCCCGCCTCTGGCTCAAAACGTCCCTTGAAGCCACCGGCAAGCTTGCCGATGGCTATCCGGGTGCCGGCAAAGGCTACGACCAGATGGTTCTTGATGGGCTGGGTTTGAACCGTGAGGTCTTTTTGAAGTTCATCAAGGACAGCAAACCCACGTATCCCCAGCTCGAGGCCTGGGTGAAGAAGCAGCCGGGCGCCAAGCTCGACAAGGGTTCGATTGACAAGCTGAATGCCGCGATTCTGGGCTACATCCATGATCCGGACACGAAGAAGAACATTTTGTCGGCCAATGGCCTTGCTGAGGGGCCGAGCGACGCAGTCAACCTGAACAACCTGGATGACTGGAAGGAGTTCCACGACGCTGTGTTGAAGTAGCACAAGATTTGTCGCGGATCAGGCGCGGGCCCAAAGTGTGTCAGGCCCGCGCTTTTTCCTGTACGGGAACCGCCAGCCTGCAGCTCTCGGCAGTGATGGGAAGACCCCGTTGCCGGTGGTGCTACGCCGGGCGCCGCCGGAAACCGGCGAGCCACTCTTCCGTTCCACGGCGCAGTTGTGTGCGGGCGGCCTCGTCGAGGCCATTCGGGTCGAAACGAAGCCGGTAG
>DNDP01000286.1:0-4730 GCA_003484235.1 Verrucomicrobiales bacterium | reverse complement strand
TGGGTCGAAACGAAGCCGGTAGTGCATGGCCATCAGCTGTCTGAGGTGTCCGGATCGCTCCGGTTCGGACCGGGCCCAGGCGTTCAACCAGTCGGTGAGACTCTCCGATTCGGCTTTGGGACGCTGCTTCTGCAGAGCCCTGATGATCTGGTAGAACTCCGAATCCAGACCAAGTCGAAGAGTGCCGTCCTCCGTCGGCCTTTCGTTTGCCGAGCGCCGCCATTTCCTGCCGGTGACCTGACGCCAGGCCATGAACCCCAGCACCAGCACACCGCCCACGAAAACATACAGCCGCATCTGGCTGTCCCCCTGACGCCATAACGTGAATGCCAGCCACGCGTGCGAAAGCCCGTCCATCAGACCCTCCCACGGACGGGCATTGGCGGCATCCGCCTCGAACCATTCACCCGGGGTGTTGTCGATCTCCTGCCAGCGTCCATCCAGCCAGGCCAGCGTCCAGGCATGGGCGTGGCGGGTGCGGACAAGGTATTCCGTGTCGCTTCGCTTCTCCTGCACCGCATAGCCGGTCGCATAGCGCGCAGGAATACCGGCACGGCGAAGCAGCAGGGTGGTGGCGGTGGCGAAGTATTCGCAATGACCCGATTTCGCCTGTACGAGGAAGTCCGCGATTGTCGGCCTTCTGCTGGGCGTGGAATGCACGGTGCGCGGATTCAGGCTGTAGCTGAAGCCGTTGAGAAAAAAGCTGCGAACCGCTTTCAGCGCTTCGGCCGGCGGAAGCTGTGCAAGTCCCAGCTGATTCGCCACGGCGTGCACTGCATCAAGGTCGGCCTCCAGCATCAGTCCGGGTGAAAGGTCCTCCCCGACGGGTCCAAGTTCGAAGCTGCGCTCCCGGTTGTAGCGCAGTTCAAAGCTGGCCAGGCTGGGTGCGCCCACCATGCGCGTGGTGCCCAATGCGTTGGTCTGGATTGCCACGACCGAGAAGGTGCGATCTGCGGCGAGAACCGCCCCGTTTGGCAGCGGCAGGTTGCGCTCGCCATTGTGGGTGTATCCGAGAAGGTGGAAAGCCCGGTTGGGCGCGGCGTTTGGGTTCAATACCCAGGTGTTGTCGCGGTCGTCATCCAGGACCGGTTCGAACTTTCGATTGCTGCTGCTCCAGTGGTAGCCGTCGAGCCGGTTGTAGGCGGCTTCCCGGATCAAAGGCGGTGGGGCACCACCCATTGGGTTGATTCGCAGCACGATCCTGCCCGACAGCTTCATGCTGCCCCGTTCACCGATGGAAGTCCGGCTCTGGTTGGGATCGAAGCCGTCAACCTCTCCCATCCTGGCCATCAGCCGGTTCTGCCATGCCTCGAGCTGGTTCTGAAGCTTTACCAGGCCGATCTGGCCGGCGAAGGCGAGGCCAAGCGCCAGCGCCGAAGCGGTCGCCCAGATCCAGGGACGGAACCGCCGCGAACGCCGATGCCAAAGTGCCCAGGCGATCAGCACGGACATGATGGGAAAGTACCAGGCCGGATTCGCCCGCGACGCTCCGGCGCCGATGAGGACGAGAATCAGGAAGGGGTACGCGGGTTTCACCGGAAGGTCGCGCAGCTGGGTTGTGCCCGCCGCGGCATGCCGGTGCCGGGCACGCAGATAGAGCGAGAAGGTCTGCACCGGCAGCTCCTCCCGCCGGCTGAAGGCGAAGGCGAGCATGAACAGGAACAGATTCAACGGGAACCACTGCACCAGCGTAAGCGCAAAGTGGGTCACCTGTTTCAGCGACTCGGTGCGCGCGCTCAACTGGCGTTCCTCGATCAGGGAAGTCACCGCACCGTAGCCGCCCTGGGCGAAGAACGCATACAGCGCAGTGCCGATGAACAGCAGCGTGCTCAGGTTCCAAAGCCGGTTGAAGTGATCCTGATCCAGGTCGAGCCGCCACCGGACCAGGCGTGCCGCTTCCAGCGCTGCGGCGACCGGTGCTGCAATCCACAACATGCCCGTCTGCCAGCCCCAGAAGAGCAGCGCGGCGCCGAGCAGCAGGGGGGGAGTGTTCATAGCCGGGCCAGCGCCTCCGCAACATGACCGCCTTCAATGATGGTGAAGCGATCGGGTTGATCCTCCGCCGGACCGCGCTCCACCTGATCGGCTTCACCCGGCCGGGTCATGAGGAACACGTGCATGGGCACGCGCAGCGAATTCAGGGTCCGCACCAGTTCCCGCCGCGGCTCGTCCCAGGCCATGAGCACCAGAATGCAGCCGCTCAGGCCGTTCGCATGACCGATGACCATGGAAGTGAGGTCGGCGAAAGACTTCTCGCGGGAAGGTGTCACCGCGGCGAGCACCTCAAGCATCTGCTCGGTGTGACCGACACTTCGACCCGAAGTCAGGCAGACTGCCTTGGGACCGACAAACATCAGATCCAGCAGCGCATCCTGGTCCGGTATCGTGCAGGCAAAGGAAGCGGCCACGGACACGGCATCTTCAAAGACGTCCCGCAAGGCGATGTCGCAGAAGGTGTCCAGCACCAGGGCGTGCCGGACGAAGTATTCGTCCTGAAACTCCTTCACGATCGGACGCCCCAGGCGCGCCCAGCTGCGCCAGTGAATCCGGCGCAGCGAATCACCGCGGCGATACTCACGAAGCGAGGTGAACTCCTCGGATTCACCGATGCCCGATGCCAGGGCCACGCCTCCGTGCTGGTATTTTGTCCGCCCGGGAAGGGCGAGGTGCTTGACCGGATGGCGCCGCGGCAGGATCAGGATGGTTTGGCGGGCCGCCTCGCGCCTGAAGCCGCGGAACAGTCCAAACGGATCAGGCCGGGCGACGGTGGTCGACAGAAAATGAAGCGGACCGCGTCTCAGTGGTGTCAGCTCGCCGGAAACCTCGACCCGGTCCCGAGGTGCGAGCGCAGGCACGTCGAAGGCCCGCGTGCGGGCCTGGCGGAAGCCGGGCAGGGGAGCGCTGAGCTGGAAGGTGCGGTTGTAGCGGCTCGGCCGAATCCGGTCATAGAATTCCTGGAAATCCGGGCGTGCATCCGGGAAGTCCTCGATCAATTGCAAACCGATCTGGGGCTTCGAGGAGAGGTTGGTCAGCCAGATCCGGTAGTGCAGCGTTTCATTGACGCAACCAAACCGCGGCAGAACACGCTCGACCTTGAAGCGATCCCTAAACAGGGGCGCGGTGGAAATCGAAACCGCAAGCAGGCAGATCAGGATCATCACCGACTGGAATCCCAGTGCCTGCTCCAGATTTGCACCGATGGCCACCGCGATGACCAGGGCTGCCAGCACTCCAAGACCGGTCGGCGTGAACCGGCGGGGGATCCAATACCGGGCTGATCCGGCAACCCGGTAAAAGCGAAAGATGAGATGGGTGATCCAGCGAATCATGACGCCATTCCGCTCGCCGCCGCCGGACCGCCTCAGGTGGGAACCGGGACCTGCTTCAACACGTCTTCCACCACCGTCCGGCCGGTCTGCCCCGAAAAGCTGGCCTGGGGATCAAGCACCAGGCGATGGGCCAGCACCGGCACGGCGAGCTCGCGAACGATCTCCGGCACGACGAACTCCATGCCATCGAAGAGCGCCAGCGCCTGGCTCGCCTTCATCAAAGCCAGCGAGGCTCGCGGACTTGCTCCCAACTGGACGCCGGGCCGCCTGCGCGTCGCGGCCGAGATGTCCACGATGTAGCGCTTGATCTCCTCGCTTACACGGATGTCTTCGACCGCCCGTTTCAGCGAAAGGATGTCCTCCAGAGTCGCACAATGACCGAGTTGATCAAGCGGATGGCCGTGCTGCTGTGCGCTGAGCACCTGGATTTCCTGTTCGGGGGGGATGTAGCCCAGCGTGAACTGCAGGGCAAAACGGTCCATCTGGGCTTCGGGAAGCGGATAGGTGCCGCGAAACTCGACCGGGTTCTGTGTTGCGATGACAAAGAACAGGTTCGGCAGTTCGCGGCGTTCACCCTCGATGCTGACCTGATTCTCCGCCATGGCCTCGAGCAGGGCGGACTGGGTGCGCGGCGAGGCGCGGTTGATCTCGTCGGCAAGCAGGATGTTGGTGAAGACCGGTCCCTGGTGGAACTCGAATTCCTGAACCTTCTGGTTGTAGATGGCGACACCGAGGATGTCTGAAGGAAGCAGGTCGGGGGTGAACTGGACTCGTTTGAAGTCGGCCGCAATCGACCGTGCCAGCGCCTTTGCCAGGGTGGTCTTGCCGGTGCCCGGATAGTCTTCCAGCAGCACGTGACCGCCGCTGGCAAAAGCCGCCAGAAGCCGGCGCAGGGCATCGCCCTGACCGCGGATGACCCGTTCAATGTTGTCCTTCAGCTGGAGGTAAATCTGCCTGGGAGAGGTGGGCGACGACATGCGTTGGGCCGCATGCTTGTCCAAAATGCCCGGTTGACTCAACTGGAAACGGGCCTGACAGACACGAGGCGGACGGGTGGAGTTTTCCCAGGAAGCCCGGAGAATCCGCTTTCCTTCACCGGGGTCGCCATTATGTTCTGCGCGTGCCCGCCGGGCACACCCGACCGATGGAAGCGAAGTACATACGCAATTTCAGCATCATTGCCCACATTGACCACGGCAAGACGACCCTGTCCGACCGGTTGCTGCAGCGCACGGGCACGCTGGCCGACCGTGAGTTGCAGGCCCAGCACCTTGATTCGATGGAGCTCGAACGCGAGCGGGGCATCACGATCAAAGCGCACCCGGTCACCATGTATTACAAGGCCAGGGACGGGGAGACCTACGAGCTGAACTTGATCGACACCCCAGGACATGTGGACTT
>DNDP01000249.1 GCA_003484235.1 Verrucomicrobiales bacterium | reverse complement strand
AGGTCTTGCGCCCCATGATCACTGGGTGGCCGAGCGTCAGTTCCTTGAAATGCCGCAGGTCCTCGGGCAGGCGCCAAGGCAACTTGCCCGCGGCGCCGATGATGCCGTTCGCGGCCACCGCGGCGACCAGGTACACCCGCGTCCCGGGCAGCTGTGACATTCACCTCGTCCTGACGTTGTTTTACGTGAGATTATAGGGGCATGGCACCTCAGGGGAGCTCTCCGGGGCCGGCCCTGCGCCATCCGCGCTCCTTTCTCGGATTGCTCGTTACCGGCTTCCTGCTGGTGGCGCTGCCGCTGTTCATCCTGCAGGTGATCGCGAGCTCGGCCTTCGCGCTGCTGCTCGTGATGTTCCCGTTCCTCTGGCTGCTGCAGATGTCGGTGCGGCCGAACGCGGACATCCTGGGTTACCAGCTGCGCTTCACGCCGACCCTCGACCACTACCGCGCGCTGTGGAGCGGGGGCTTCGGCAAGTCGTTCCTGAACAGCCTCGTGACCTCCACGCTGTCCACCGCGCTGGCGCTGGTGATCGGCACGCCGGCGGCCTATGCGCTGTCGCGCTGGCGCTTCCGTGCGCGCCACCAGATCGCGTTGTGGATCCTGGCCACGCGCATGGCGCCGCCCATCGCGTTCACGATCCCCTTCTTCCTCGCCTACAGCCGGCTCGGGCTGCTCGACACGGTGTTCGGCCTCGTGCTGATCTACCTCACGTTCAACCTGGCGCTCGTGATCTGGATGATGCAGACCTACTTCGACGGCGTGCCCAGGGCGCTCGAGGAGGCGGCGTGGATCGACGGGGCGAGCCTGTGGCAGACGTTCACCACCATCGTCCTGCCGATGTCGGGCCCGGGGCTCGCCGCCACCGCGATCCTGTGCTTCATCCTGTCGTGGAACGACTTCTTCTTCGCGCTGATCCTCACCCGCACCGAGGCGATCACCGCACCGGTCGCGGTGGTCAACTTCATGAACTACGAGGGCTGGGAATGGGGCAAGATCGCGGCCGGGGGCACCATGGTGATGCTGCCGGTGCTGGTCTTCTCCATCGCCGTGCGCAAGTTCCTCGTGAGCGGGCTGACCGCGGGCGCGGTGAAGGGGTGAGCGACGACGACCCCGCGGATCCTGGGCGCAACGGCGGTCACCGCGCCGGATGCGCTCCTCGCGTACGGCGGGATGCCCGCCGCCCCGAGCCCGGGGGGAGGGACAGGGTGGGGGAGCCGGCGAGGAGCGCTTCGCCAAGGCGCCGTTGCCTCCGGCAGACGAAACGCGATTCGAAGAGACGACCATGACCGACCGACCGAGCATCATCCTCATCATCACGGACCAGCAGCGCTACGACACGATTGGCGCGCTCGGCTACCCGCACGTCGACACGCCGAACCTCGACCGGCTCGCCGCCGAGGGCACGCGCTTTGAGCACTGTTACTCACAGCCGCTCTGCACGCCCACCCGCGTGCAGCTGATGACCGGGCAGTACAACTTCCGCAACTACGAGGACTTCGGCTACCTGCGGCCCCAGGACGCGACGTTCGCGCAGCTCCTGCAGCAGGCCGGTTACGCGACCGCGGTCGCCGGCAAGTGGCAGTTGAACGGGCTGAGTCACAAGAAGCCGCGCCACGACGATCCGCGCCGCGCCAACGAAGCGGGCTTCGACGAGTATTGCCTCTGGCAACTCACCCAGCCGCGCAGTCCCGATGCGGAACGGTTTGAGAAACCCTGGATCGAGCAGAACGGTCGCAAGCTTGACACGTCGGACCAGGACTATGGCCCCGATATCTTCGCCGGCTTCATCCAGGACTTCATCACGCGGAAGCGCGACCAGCCGTGGCTGGTCTATTACCCGATGGTGCTCACACACGATCCGTTTGTGCCGACTCCCGCGAGCGCCGGCTGGGGCACCAAGCAGAAGAGCCACCCGCGCCATTTCAAGGACATGATCGAGTACATGGACGCGATCGTCGGGCGTCTGGTCGATCACCTGGAGTCACTTGGGTTGCGCGAGAACACGATCATCCTGTTCACCGGCGACAACGGCACCCATCCAAGCATCACCACGCAGACACGGACCGGTTCGGTACAGGGCGGCAAAGGCAACACCACCGACGCGGGCACCCGGGTGCCGTTCATCGTGTCGTGGACGAGGCTTTCCCCGGCCGGCGTGGTGAGCCGGGACCTGGTCGATTTCACGGACTTTTTTCCGACCCTGCTCGAAGCGGCCGGGTTGAAGGCGCCTGCGGACCTGATGCTGGACGGGCGTAGTTTCCTGCCGCAGCTGAAGGGAGAGATGGGCCGGCCCCGGGAGTGGGTGTTCTGTCACTACCACCCGCGCTGGGGGAACCGTGATCAATGGAAAGGCCGGTTTGCGCGGGATCACCGATTCAAGCTCTACGACGACGGACGCCTGTACGACGTGCCGGCCGATCCCCTGGAGGAATCGGCCCTGGACACGGCCAACCTCCCGCCAGGCGCCATGGCGGCCAGAACACGCCTTCAGGCGGTGCTCGATTCCATGCCGCCGTGGACCGAGGATCGTCCCCATTAACGCCTGCTTGCCAAGGAACGGCCCGGTTTGCGACGGTTCGCCTTCGTTTGCGGGCCGACCGGTGGCCGGTGGCCCGCCAATTTTGATCCCTGATTTATGCTCAAAGCCGGAATCGTCGGCCTGCCGAATGTCGGCAAGTCCACCCTCTTCAACGCCGTCACCCGCACCCGCAAGGCGGAGGCGGCCAACTACCCGTTCTGCACGATCGATCCCAATGTCGGCGTGGTCACCGTACCCGACGCCCGGCTGGAACCGCTGGCCAAGCTGGCCAAGACCCAGACGATCATTCCGGCCGCGATCGAGTTCGTGGACATCGCCGGCCTCGTGAAGGGCGCCAGCGCGGGCGAGGGCCTGGGCAACAAGTTCCTCAGCCACATCCGCGA
>DNDP01000437.1 GCA_003484235.1 Verrucomicrobiales bacterium | reverse complement strand
GGCATCATCCACCGCGATCTGAAGCCCAACAACGTGCTCGTCACCGTCGTCGACGGCATCCCGGTCCCCAAGGTCATCGACTTCGGCATCGCCAAGGCGCTGCACGCGCCGCTGACCGACCGCACGCTGTTCACCGAGTTCCGCCAGGTCATGGGGACGCCCGAGTACATGAGCCCCGAGCAGGCCGAGACGTCGGCCGTCGACGTCGACACGCGCACGGACGTCTACTCGCTCGGCGTCATGCTCTACGAGCTGCTCACCGGCCGGACTCCGTTCGATGCGGAGGAATTGATGGCATCCGGTTTGGACGCGATGCGCCGGACCATTCGCGAGCGGGAACCGGCGTGTCCTTCCACGCGGGTGAGCACGATGTTGGGAGCGGATGTGGCCACCGTGGCAAAACATCGCCGCTCGGACGCTCCCAAACTTGTCCATCAGTTGCGTGGCGATTTGGATTTGATCGTCATGAAGGCCATTGAGAAGGACCGCGCACGGCGTTACGAAACAGCCGACGGGCTGGCGCGTGACATTGAGCGACACATCAAGGATGAACCCGTTCTCGCCCGACGACCGAGCACGGTTTACCGCATCCAGAAATCAGTGCAACGGAACCGGCTGGCCTATGCGGCGGCCACCGTCGTGGTGATGGCGCTGCTCGCAGGTTTATGCGTGTCGGTTTGGGCGTTGATGCGCGAACGCGTTGCGCGGCGTCAGGCGGAGGCCGAGCGCCACAAGGCGGAGGCGGCGAGAAATCTTGCCCACGCCGAAGCGGCTCGAAACGAACAAGTCGCAAAGTTCTTCATGACCGCAACCGGGCCGGGAGTCTGGCGTGGGCAGGATGCCACACTGGTGCGTGGTATTCTGAACGGTATGTCGCAAGGTGTCCGGCGCGAACTCACCAACCAACCTGCGGCGCAGGGCGATCTCTGGGTCAGCATCGGCAATTCGTACGCCGCAATCGACGACTACCCGGCGGCCGTCACCAACCTGCAACACGCCGTGGCCGCCTACCGCTCGGCCTTCGGCGACGACCATGCGAGGCTGGCGCGTGCGTTGGCGCGGTTATGCAGATTGCAAAGCCTCAACCACGAGTTCATCGAAGCGAAGACGAACGCGGAATTGGCTGTGGCCACCGCTCGGCGTGGCGACGATCCGGAGACCCTCGCCGTGTGTCTGCTGGACGCGGCCAAATCCCACAGCAAGGCCGGCCAGCCTGCGCCCGAGGCCATTCCTCTCCTGCGTGAAGCGATGCAATTGCGACGACACACTGTGCCGCATCTGATGTTTCTTCTCGATAGCACACGCCTGCTCGTGAAGGCCTTGGAAGGTCTGGCCGCTGAGAACCGGCAAAGCGAAGCCATGGCGATCCTGGAAGAGGAGTTGAAGCTGGCACCGCGCGACGGTGATCTCTTGCGACTGCGCCGTACGCTCCACGGCGAGCCTCCAGCTTTATGAGTCCGCCAGTCCGATTCGACCGGCGGAGGGTCACGATCCAATCACCATGATTCTTGTCTTCGCCGGAGTGGCCACGGTTTTCCTCGCGATGACGCTCGTCACCCTTTGGCACCTGCGCTGGGTGCGGCGATTGCCGCCGCTGGACGAACCGCCGCACGGCTCGCCGCCATCCGAGCGGCCGATCCGTTGTTCCGTGGTCATCGCCGCGCGTGATGAAGAGGCGCGCATCGAGCAGACTCTTCGTCGCTTGCTCGCGCAACGGGGCGTCGATTTGGAGATCATCGTGGTCGATGATCGCTCCAAAGATCGAACCGGCGAAATCCTTCGTGGACTGGCACAGGAAGACTCACGCATCCGGGTGAAACGCGTGGAGGGGTTGCCCGAAGGCTGGCTTGGCAAGTGTCACGCCTGCCACGTGGGCGCAAGCGCCGCCACCGGCGACTGGATTCTTTTCACGGACGCCGATTGCTGGCTCAAGCCCGACGTGGTCGCGCGCGCGGTGCGCCTGGCCGAGCGCGATGCCATCGATCACGTGGCGCTGGCGTCTGGTGTTTCATCGGCCAATAGCGGCCTGCGGGCCTCGCACCTGCTCTTCCTGATGGCCACCGCGGACTGGTTCTCCGGGACAAATCGGGATAGCGGGAAACGACACCTGGGATTCGGCGCATTCAACCTCGTGCGCGCCGCGGCCTATCGAGAATGCGGCGGCTACGAGGCCCTGCGCCTGACGGTGCTCGATGACGTGAAACTTGGCCTGCTCCTGAAGCGCGCCGGGCGAAGGACGCGCGCCTTCATGGGTGGTGACGACGTTGAGGCCCACTGGGGCACCAGCGCTTTCAGCATCGTGAAGATCATGGAGAAGAACTACTTCGCCGCGGTGGAATATCGGACATGGATCGTGGTGGCCGGCACAATATCAATGGCGGCGTTCTCCGCCGTGTTCATCCTGGGACTGCTTTCTGGGACCACAGCGGGATTGGCGGCCGCACTATCTCCGCTCTCGTCTATCCTGCCGGGCGTGGTTGTCGCACGACGGCTCCGGTGGTCGGCGTTCAACGCGCTCCTGATTCCGCTTTTAATCCCGGTATTCAACTACGCACTGGTAAATTCCGCCTTCGTCACTTTGCGCCATGGTGGCATCCGCTGGCGCGAGACGTTCTATCCCATCGAGGAACTGCGAGCGGGAGGTGTAAAATGAAAGACAATCCATGATTCTCATCATCGGCGCCGGCATCGGCGGACTCACGGCGGCCATCGCGCTGCGGCAGGCCGGGTTTGAAGTTGACGTGTTTGAGCGCGCGCCCGAATTGAAGGAGGTCGGCGCGGGCATCGGCCTTTCGGCGAACGCCATGCGCGTCATGAAGCGGTTGGGACTGATGCAGCAGGTCGTGGAGCGGGGAACCGTCTTCAAGGCCGCCACGGGTTTCACCTGGACCGGCCGGGAACTGTCGCGCCTCTCCACCAACCTGGCGGATGTGCCGACCGTTTGCCTGCACCGAGCCGACCTTCAAGAAGTGCTTTACTCAGCCCTGCCGCGCGATTGCGTTCATTTCGGCGAGCAGTTCGTTGACTTGACGCAGACCAGCGAAAACGTCACCGCCCGATTTGCGAGCGGCCGCACCGCGACGGGCGATGCATTGATTGGGGCCGACGGGATGCGTTCGAAGGTCCGCGCGCAACTGCTCGACGACGGGGAGCCCATTTATCGCGGCTATCAATGCTGGCGCGGCGTCTGCCGCCTCGAACCTGGCGAGGAGTTGACCGAGACCTTCGGCCCTGGATTCCGGATGGGCGTCATTCCGCTTGGTCGGCGCGGCACCGCCTGGTGGTTTTGCGCCAATGAAGCCGAAGACGCCATCGAAGAACCCGGCGCCGACAAAACCAAATTGTCGCGCTGGGTGGAGAACTGGCATTCGCCCATTCCCGACGTGGTGGCTGCCACGGACCCGGCGGACATCATCAAGGGTGGAATCTATGACCGCGTTCCAGTGAGGAGGTGGAGCGACGGGCGTTGCACGTTGGTCGGAGACGCCGCTCATCCCACCACACCGAACATGGGTCAGGGCGGCTCCATGGCCATCGAAGACGGCGTCGTGTTGGCGCGATGTCTGGCCGCTCACTCCGATCCTGCGAAGGCGTTCCGCGTTTACGAGCGCCTCCGCCAACCGCGCACCGCGAGGGTCACAAATGTCTCCCGTTACTACGGCGTGATGGGACAATGGAGCCACCCGGCGGCCACCTGGCTCAGGAACGCGCTGTTTCGCTTCGGCTCTGGCCGGGCGGCGACGAACAACTTCCGCCGATTCGCCAGCTACGATCCGTATGAGGTGGGCTTGAAGGCAGGCTGAAACTGAACTTCGTCTGGCAATCGCTTTCGGCTCCAAGGTTATTGAGGGATTCCGCCCGCCCGAATCGCATGACTGGTTGAAAAGCCATCATGCTATGAAAAAGATCCCGCCGCTCCGGTCCATCCTTCTCGCCGCCTGTCTCGTCCTGCAACTCGGCCCGTACTGCTCCCGTTCCGCCAGCGCTCCGGGCGATGTGGATCTGTCCTTCGATGCCGGCTCCGGCGTGAACGGCCCGGTGACCACTTTCGTTCAGCAACCGGATGGGCGGATGATCATTGGCGGTTCATTCACCACGGTCCGGGGCCTCGCGCGGCGCGGAATCGCGCGGCTCAATGCGGACGGCAGCGGCGACAGCAGTTTCA
>DNDP01000148.1:3011-6033 GCA_003484235.1 Verrucomicrobiales bacterium | reverse complement strand
GGGGACTGCGGTGTGCCTGCCAGGAGCTGGTTCCATTCGGTCTCCGGCAGTCTGGCAGCCAGACCAATCGCCGTCGTGCGGACGCGCTGATCCTCGTGCCCAAGATGCGATGAGGCGACGCGGAGCAGCTCAAGCGGCGGGATCGTGCCGGCGTGATCGCGATAGACCTCGAGCGCGGCGGCACGGACTAGCGGCGACTCGTCGCGCAGCAGTTCCTGGAGCACGACCAGGCTGCCGTGAAACGGATAGCGGTTGATCGACCAGGCGGTGCGGGCGCGGACGCTGGCAGACACCGACTTGGCGGTGATGTTGGCCTCCTTTTGGCCAAGTCCGCCAAACAACTCCGTCAGCACATCGATCGCCACCAGCTTGTGTTCCTCGGGATCGCCCAGACTCATCGCCACCTGCTCGAACGGACGGCGGCCTTCGCGGAGGGCCAGGGGCACCCACTGGTTGCGGGACCACGCCTCCAACCGCTGCGGCGCCCTCAGCACGCGGTCGAAATTGCTCAGATAGGGTGCCGGCTGGTCGGGCAGCCTGCCGGTGGAAGGGTCCAGCAGGGTGTACTCCAGCCGAAAGATCCCGCCCGACGGTCCGCGCCCTTCCGTGGCAATGAAAAGCGAGCCATCCTTGCCAATCGCCAGCGCCGACGGCATCCAGCCGTTGCGGCCGTTCGATTCCACCAGCGGATTCATGGTCACGGTGAATCCCGATTGAAAGGGCGTCGTCTTTGCCACCCAAATGGCGCCATGCTCGCGATCCGCAATCAGCAGGCTTCCCCGCATTTCGGTGGGAAACTGGTGATGCCGGTAGAACGCCAGGGCCGACGGGTCCAGCCGGTTGGCCGACCAGATCGGAGGCACGAGATCCGGGTGATGATCGGCCAGCGACCAGGCATTTCCGTATCCTTCGTCGCGCCAGCCGTGGTGACCTCCCATCGCTATCTGATACAGCCGTGGGAACACCTGCCAGGGCAGGAAGGCATCGCTCAGGTCGCCGCGATCGTAGGTAAAGAGGGGCCCCAGCGGATGAAAATCGAAATCGGCCGCGTGCAGAAAACCCTGCGCGATGACCTGGCTGCGGCTCAGGTCCGGTGAAATCTGCAGCAATGCGCCGGCGTCGGGTTGTCGGATCGGCGAGCCCGGGAAATTCCAGTGGGCGGAAGCCAGCCGGGCACGGCGGCCCACCATGACGTACCAGGCGCCGTCCGCTCCCCGGCGCAGCATCTGCGCGCCCTCGTTGCCGTGGGCGAACTCAAAGAAGCGCTGTGGAGCGCCGTCGGCCACGCCGTCACCGTCGGGGTCGAGGAACCGGCTGAGCGAACCGTCCACCAGTGCGTAGAGGTCGTTTCCGACAAACACCATTCCACTGGCGGCGGTCTTCGGACTCGCAATTTCCGTCGCCTTGTCCACCACGCCATCGCTGTCGGAATCTTCAAGCCGGCGAATCCAGCCGCGACCGGAAGCGACCACGCGCCCCTCGCTGTCGAGCGTCATCGAGCGGATCTCATGGGCCCAACCAGGTCCGGCATACTGGGTGAACTTGAACCCGGCTGCATGACGCAGGTTGAGTCCGGGAACGGTCACCAGATTCGTCGAGGGCGGGGCAGCCTGGACGGACGTCGCTGCAAGCAGCAACAGCGCAACATGGATGAGGGACTGAACGTTCATGCAGGAGCGGCGATATTTAGGCAGGACGACGGTGGTTGGCAACGTGGTTGTCCCCGGTGACGGAGTTCGATGCCGGCCGCCGGTTCAATGCATTCTTGAATCTTCGACAGGGCAGGGCAGGATCACGCACAGGTGACGGCGGTTTCGCCGGCACGTCCCTGCCAACCCCATGGAATCGCTGGAAAGCATCAAAGCGCGGATCGAGGCGGCCGTTTCCGGCAGCAAAGTGGAGATCGTTCCAAACGAATCACCTTGCGGCCAGTTGTCGCTCTTGGTGAGCCCCGGTGAAGCGCGGCCGGTTGCCGGCTTCCTCCGCGATGACCCTGATCTGGCACTCGATTACTGTTCCAATGTGACTGGCGTGGACTGGCCGGAGCGCACCGTGACCGAGAAGGTCAAGGTGAAGAAGGAGGTGGACGGGAAGGCAACGGAGGTCGAGGAGACGCGGGAAACGAAGATTCCTGGCCGGCTGGAGGCAGTTTACCATCTCTACTCGGTCGCAAAAAAGCACGGGCCATTGATCCTTCGGCTCCGCACGGGCAACCGCACGGACGACGTCACGCTTCCTTCGCTGACACCGGTCTGGCGAAGCTGCGAATTTCAAGAGCGCGAGATTTTCGATCTGTTCGGCATTCAGTTCGAGGGGCATCCCGACCTGCGCCGCATTCTGATGTGGGACGAATTCAAGGATTACCCGATGCGGAAGGACTACGTGGAGCCCGACGACTACGAATACGAACCGACGCCCCACGATGACGTCTGCGAAAAGGCGGCGCGGCACTACCCGAAACAGGAGGCGGCCAAGTGAGCTCCGAAGTCCTGGAATCCCCGACGCCCGGCTACCGCGTGGTGCCCAAGGAGGGCGACGATCAGCTGCTTGAGATTTCGATGGGGCCGCACCACCCGTCCACCCACGGCGTGTTCCGCATGGACGTGGTGCTCGACGGTGAGACGGTGGTGAAGCTCAAGCCGGTCTTTGGCTACCTGCACCGCAACCACGAGAAGATCGCCGAGGGCACGACCTACCTCTCGTCGATGCCCTACACCGATCGGCTCGACTATTTCTGCTCGCTTACGAACAACTGGGCTTATGCACTCTCGGTCGAAAAGCTGGCCGGCATCGAAGTGCCGGAGCGGGCCGAATACATGCGCGTGATTCTGGCCGAGCTGACGCGCCTGCAGAACCATGCCTGCCTGATCGGATTTCTCGTGATGGACATGGGCGCATTGGGCACACCGCTGATGTACGCCTTCCGCGAGCGCGAAAAGGTGCTCGACCTCTTCGAGGAGCTCACCGGCGCGCGGATGATGTGCAACTTCATGCGCTTCGGCGGGTGCCGGGTGGATTTTCC
>DNDP01000148.1:0-2761 GCA_003484235.1 Verrucomicrobiales bacterium | reverse complement strand
TGTTCACCTCGAACGAAATCCTCCTCGCCCGCACGCAGGGAGTCGGCACGATCAGCCCGGAGCTGGCGGTCAACTCGGCCATCAGCGGGCCGATGCTCCGCGCCGCCGGGGTCAACTACGACATCCGCAAGGTGGATCGCTACGGGATCTACGACCGGTTCAGCTTCCGCGTGCCGCTCGGCGACCACGGCGACGTCTACGACCGCTACATGATCCGCGTGCTGGAAATGCGCGAGTCGGTGAAGATTCTGGAACAGGCGTTTCGCGATCTGCCGGAGGGCGACGTCATCCACCCGAAGGCGAGGCTCCGCGGCTTCAAGCCGCCCGTGGGCGAAGCGTACGGTCGCATTGAGGCGCCCAAGGGCGAGCTGGGCTTCTACCTGATCAGTGATGGCTCGCCCAATCCGTACCGCTACCGGGTGCGCCCGCCGAGTTTCATCAACCTGACCGTGCTGGAGGACATGTGCCTCGGCCAGGATGTCGCCGACGTGATCGTGATCCTCGGCAGCGTGGACATTGTGCTCGGAGAGGTGGATCGCTAGTCCCAGGTCCAGAATCTGTTTTGTATTCGTGCCACTTCAGCTAGATTCACGTAATCAAATGCTCGGATCCGGACTCATCAAAGGCCTGAAGGAAACGGCGCGCAACTTCGTGGGCAGCTATGTCAGCGAGGAGCGGTTGCCGACGATCGAGTATCCCGAGGAGCCGGCGGTGGTGAAGGAGAATTCCCGGCAGTTCCCCTTTTTGGTCTATGACGGCGACGAACCCGAGGCCGGCCTTCGCTGCGTTTCCTGTCAGATCTGCGAAAAGGAATGCCCGCCCAAGTGCATCTACATCGTCAAGGCCAAGGACAAGAAGCCGGACTTCGTCGGCAAGCAGCAGGTTTATCCCGCCACGTTCGACATCGATCTCTCGGTCTGCATGAGCTGCGGCATCTGCGCCGAGGTCTGTCCGTTCGAGGCGATCTTCATGGACACGGAGTTTGACCTGGCCAACAGCAACCGTTTTGACGGGCTGCTCGTGACCAAGGAACACCTCGCCAAACCGAACGCGCACCTGCAGAAGATCCATCCCACGCTCGCCGCCGGCATCGATCAACGCCGCGCCGAGGCCGTGAAGAAGCAGGAGGAGAAGCGCCTGGCCGACGAAGCCAAGGCCAAGGCTGACGCCGAGAAGAAGGCCGCGGAGGCAAAATCCGCTTCCTCTGCGGCAACTCCCGCCTCGACACCTGCTGCGGGTTCCTGAAGACTGGCTCCGTCAATGAGCCAGTCCACGTTGACCAACCCCATGCTTGCCAGTGCCGACCAGTTTCTGGTCAACCTCAAGCACTCCCTCATCGACCGCTTGCCGGAAGTGCTGCAGATGCCGGCGTCCATTCTCCTCACGATTGTTCCCATCACCGTTGGTTTCGCTACGTTGTTCGCCCTGTCCACGTGGGCCGAGCGGAAGGGGCTTGGACGAATCCAGAACCGGATGGGACCCAACCGTGTTGGGTTGCCGTTCACGAAATGGAAACTGTTCGGACTCGGCCAGCCGATCGCTGACGGGCTCAAGATGCTGATCAAGGAGGACGTAGTCCCGCGCAATGCCGACAAGGTCCTTCACTTCCTCGCGCCGCTGCTGCTGCTGATCCCGGCATTCCTTGCGTTCTCCGTGATACCCTACGGCGACGGCATCGTACCGATAGACATCGACGCCGGGCTGCTGTTCTTCTTCGCGGTCGGCGCCTCGACCGAGCTGCTGATCTTCTGTGCCGGTTGGGCGAGCCGGAACAAGTACGCGCTCCTCGGCTCCATGCGCGCGATTGCCCAGATGATCAGTTACGAACTGCCACTCATCATCTCGACTTTCAGCGTGATCATGGCCGCCGGGTCGCTGTCGCTGGTGAGCATCGTCGACGCGCAGACCGGATCGCTGCTCAACTGGCATGTGTTCACCCCTTGGGGCCTTGCCGGCTTCATTCTGTTCTTCATCTCGTCTCTGGCGGAGGCGAACCGTTCGCCGTTCGACATCCCGGAAGGCGAGTCCGAGATCATCGCCGGGCACCTGATCGAGTACTCCGGTTTCAAATACGCGCTCTTCTTCATGGCCGAATATCTGGGCATGTTTGCGATGGGCGGCTTGGCCATCACGCTGTTCCTCGGCGGTTACCATGCGCCCTTTCCGTTTCTCGAGGGCTGGCTGCCGGGGGTCTTCTGGTTTGTGCTCAAGCTGGTAACGATCATTTGTTCGTTCATCTGGATTCGCGGCACGATGCCCCGGTTACGGATGGATCAACTGATGAACTTCGCCTGGAAATTCATGCTGCCGATGTCGCTGGTCGTGGTCGTGGCGGCCGGCATCTGGCGCTTTGCGGGTGGACCGTTGATCGGCTGGCCGCTGTGCGCCGCGCTGATCTTTGGCGCCTACTTCGCGCTGAGTCAGGGACTCTACCGCGCCCGCAACTGGTCCAGACGGGAATACCGCTTCGCCGAATGACGCCCTCGCTCTTCATCATCGGGGTGCTGACCGTCGCGGGTGCGCTCGCGGCGATGACGCTGCGCAATCTCATCCACTGTGTCCTGTCGCTGGCGGTGAGCTTCCTCGGTGTGGCGATGCTGTTCCTGCGCATGGGCGCGGAGTTCGTCGGCTTCGCGCAAATCCTCGTCTACGTCGGTGCGGTGGCGATCCTGATCGTGTTTGCCGTGTTGCTGACCCGCTCGGGCGGCGTGGAAGGCGGTCCTTACATGAACACGCAATGGTATGTCGGCGGCGGGATTGC
>DNDP01000002.1:4747-5586 GCA_003484235.1 Verrucomicrobiales bacterium | reverse complement strand
GTGCTCGCGAGCATCGACTTCCTGATCGAATCGCCGGAACGCGCAAGACAGGCGATCAATGCCGACTGGGACGTGCTGGTTGTCGATGAAGCTCATCATCTCGAATGGTCGCCGGACGCACCGGGCGTCGGCTATTCGCTGGTCGAACAGCTCAGCCGGCGGGCCGGGGGACTTCTCCTGCTGACGGCTACGCCCGAGCAACTCGGCATCGAAAGCCACTTCGCGCGACTGCGGCTGCTCGATCCCGATCGCTACCGCGATCTTGAATCGTTTCGCGCCGAGGCGGGTGACTACCGCGCGACGGCCGATGTGGTGGAGAAACTTCTCGCCGCCAAGAGGCTAACCAGGAAGGACGTGGGCACCGTGGAGAAGCTGCTGCAACACGACACCGCAGCGGGCGAACGATTAAAGGCGGTCGCAGCCGGCGATGCCGCGGCACGGCGTGCCCTGCTCGACAGCCTGCTCGATCTGCACGGTCCTGGCCGCGTGCTGTTCCGCAACACCCGCGCGGCGATGCAGAACTTTCCCCAGCGCCGGGTGCAGCTTGCGCCACTGACGGCAGACAGTGACCACCCCAACTGGGTGGACCGCGTTTCGACCGAGTTCGCCATCGACGCCGGCGACGCAACGCTCGAAGCCGCGCTCGAGCTGGCGAAGGACCCGCGGGTGCTGTGGCTCGTTGAGCTGCTCAACGGCAGAATGACGGTCGGTGACTTCCAGTGCCGAGCCGCCGACAAGGTGCTCCTGATTTGCCGTTCGCTGGAGAAGGCGGAGGCAATAGACGAAGCTCTCCGGCGGCATCTGACGTTGAAATCCGCCGTCTTCCACGAGGGGCTCAC
>DNDP01000002.1:0-4582 GCA_003484235.1 Verrucomicrobiales bacterium | reverse complement strand
AGGGGCTCACGCTCATCCAGCGCGACCGCAATGCCGCCTGGTTTGCCGAGGCGGACGGCGCACGGCTGCTGATCTGTTCCGAGATTGGCAGCGAGGGACGCAACTTCCAGTTCGCGCATCACCTGGTGCTCTTTGATCTCCCGCTCAATCCCGAGCTGCTCGAACAACGCATCGGCCGGCTTGATCGCATCGGGCAGACCGAGGACATCCGGATTCACGTTCCGTTTCTCACCGGCAGTCCGCAGGAGGTGCTCGCCCGCTGGTACCACGAGGGGCTCGACGCGTTTGAAACCAACCTCGAAGGCGGCAGCGATCTGCTCAGACAATTCGGCCGGCAGGTCCACGATTTCGCGCTCGAATATGCCGTCGCCGAGCCGAGGGAGGCGCAGCGCGAACTCGCTGGGCTGCTCGATGAATCGGCCGCCGCGCGGAGGGAGATTCGCCAGCGCCTCGAACAGGGCCGCGACCGGTTGCTCGAGATGAATTCCTACCGCCCGGCCGTCGCGCAGGAAGTGATCGACGCCATCGCCGCCGAGGACGAAAGCCCGGTCCTTGCCGAGTATCTGCTGGATGTGTTCGAGCACTTTGGCGTGCAGGTCGAGGAACTTGCGCCGCGCACCTGGCAGCTTGGCGCGCAGGGGTTGACCACCGACGCGTTTCCGTCCTTGCCCGCCGAGGGGATGATCGGCACCTGCGAACGCCGTCGCGCGGTGGGTCGCGAGGACGTCGGCTTCCTGACGTGGGATCACCCGATGGTCACCGGTGCGATGGACCTGCTGCTCGGTTCGGAGAGGGGCAACTGCGCCTTCGCCGTGCTGCCGACTGCCAACGAGCGCACCCTCCTGCTCGAAGCCATCTACGTGCTGGAAGCCGTCGCGCGGCCGAGCCTGCACGTGGACCGGTTCCTGCCAGCGACTCCGGTGCGTGTGGTGTTGAACCACAAGCCCGCCGACGTGACGCCGCAGTTTCCGCCCGACGCGCTCGCCGGCGCGCTGAAGAAGGGGGTGCCCTACAGGCTGCTCGACAATGCGGACATCATGCGCGGCATCCTGCCGAAGATGTTGAAGGCGGCCGAAGCCACCGCCGGCAAACAGGCGAGGGCAATCATTGCGGCAGGGCTCAGTTCAATGAACCAGTTGCTCGGCCACGAGCTCCAGCGCCTGAAGACCGTCGAGCGGCCCCAGAACGTCAAGGAGATCGCCGAGGCGCAGCTGGCCGCAACCCAGCAACGCGACCTGACTGCCGCCATCGAAGGCGCCCGCGTGCGGTTGGACAGCGTGCGCCTGATCTGGAAAGGCCCGCCGGAAGTTCTCGGCGGTTGACCGGCCTGTTCCAGTTCTTAAATCGGGCCCGACTCAATGGCCTCCGGATCGAAGACCAACCAGGCCTATTCTTGTCTTCCTATCTGCGCCTCCGCCGCAGCGCGAACCTCGAGCGCTTTCCGATATCCGGGAACGCGCAACAAGGCGATGTCAGCAGCCTCAATCGCTTTCTGGTGGAAGCCGAGCGCCAACCAAGCTTCAGCCAACAATCTTGGTGCGCGGGCGCCGGGATTGAGGGTAGTGGCGGCCGCGAGATAGGGAATGGCCTCGGTGAACCGACCGAGGAATGCGTAGCACTCGCCGATTCGCTCGTAGGTTTTGAAGTGAGGATTATCGAGTGCCGAAGCCTTGAACCCGCTCAAGGCTTCTTCGAACCGTCCAATCTCCATTTGCCTGAAAGCATGATCAAATTGCTGACCGTCTGGTGATCTGCCGCGGTCATTGTTTGGTTCAGCAGGCTCAAACTCCATGATTGGTATTAACTTGAGGCGAGCTCGGTTGCGGCAACGAAATCACGTTGCCGGCTGTCCGGCAGTGTAGCTGGCACGGATTTCCTTTGGCGTGAGCGCACGGTCGAAGAGAAGGAACTCGTCCATCCGGCCGATGAAGTTGATGACCGGTTGCGGGCCGGATTTGTGGGGGCGGCCCCAGTTGCCGATTTCCGCAGCGCCCAGCTTCAACCCGGTGGGTTCCTTCAAGGTGTGCCGGCTCACCGGCCGGCCGTTGACGAACTGCATGACGCTGGCGGTGGCCGGATCGTAGACGACGGCCAATTGCAGCCAGCGGCCCTGGCGTTCTGGGGTGATCACGCGCGGCGACTTGTAGCGGTTCATCCTGCCCTGGTCGCGCACGCCGAAGAGGAGTTCGCCAGCCCTGGTGATGTTCCAGAACGGCGTGCCGGGACCGGGCCGGTCCGGCAGCAGCAGGGCATGGCGCGGGTTGGAGAGTGCATCGATCCGCACCCAGGTGATGATGGTCATCGAAGCCATTTCACCGGTCAGCTGCAGGCGCACGCGGTCGCTGACGCGCTTGAATTCCAGCGCAGGCTTGCCGGGCCAGCGGCCAGTGGTCCAGTCGGCGCCGACGACGGTGCCGTTGCCGCCGGTTTGGCCGTGGTTCACCAGCACCACCGGGTTGTCCTCGGCACTTTCAAAGGCAAAGTGGATCTTCAGCGAAGGGTCGGCGGGAGGCGCGGTAACGCGTTCCCGCCAGGCGTTGAGCCGCCGCATCGCCAGCCTCCGTGCGCGTTCCTCCAGATCGACGCGGCTGGGGAATCGTTCCCGATCGGCGATGGCAGTTTCCAGGTTTCCCGACGCGCTGGCCCGGAGCGCCTCGCCCTGCACAAGCTCGCGCTGCGGTTTGGCGGTGCCGGGCCGTGAAACCTCGACCTTGCCGTCGAAGACATGGACCTCGGCGCTGCCGTTGGTCTGCACATTGAAGCCAAATGACGTGCCGAGATCGACGACGTCCATCTGCGGCGAGCGTACCTTGAACGTACGTGCCTGCGGCGGACAATTCCCGGTGAGCCGGCCGGTCTTGAGGAGCATCTCGCCTGCGGAAATGATCTCGAATTCGGCGGGGCCCTCGATGATGACGTGGGCGCCGTTGAAAAAGTCGATCTGCACCAACCCTTCACGGAGATGGAGCCAGCCGGGGGCGAGCAGTTCGCCGGGCTGCGGCGCATCTTCCTCGGCCGTGTCCCAGCTTGCATCAACCATTCGGGTGAGGGTCGCCACGCCGATGGTCACGGCTTCCGAGGCGAACATTTCGTCGTCGACGTTGCGCCCGGGCAGCCAGACGAAGAGCGCCAGCGCCAGACAGGCAGCCAGGGCGGTGGCCCAGACCCACGGGAGGCGGATCAGCTTTTGCGGTTCGACACCGAACGCCACGACTTGCCCGCCGAACACCAAATGCCGTCCCTGCTGCTCCTCGCCATGCCGCCGAAGCAGGGCGTGGAACCGGGCCTGTTCCCAGAACTCCGCGCGGGCCTCGGCGGAGGCTAGCAGCATCTGCTCGAGCTCGGATTTCTCGGCGGGCGTGAGTGCCTGGTCGAGATACCGGTTCAGCAGGAAATTGAGGCGTGAAGCGTCCATTTCAGGTCACCTCCTGCAGGTTCATCTTGCGCCGCACGCAGTCGCGCAGGATCACCCGGGCGCGGGAGAGGGCGACATAGACCGATTCGGCGTTCCACTTGAGCCGGCGGGCGATCTCGGCCGGCTTGTGGGCCTGCCGGTACATGAGTTCGATCGCACGTCGGGCCTGGGGGGCAAGCTGGTCGAGGCATTCGTCGAGGTAGCGCAGGCGCTCATCCGGAGAGCGGTCGGGCTCCGGTTCGCAGGCGCAGAGACATTCGATGACCTCTTCGGAAAGATGCAGCTGGCGCCGTGTTTCCCGGCGAACGATTTCAAGCACCTTGAACCGGGCGATGGTGCAGGCCCAGCCAAGGAAGTTGCTGCCCAGTTTGAATTCACCGGCCTTCCGGGTGACGAGGAGGAAGGTTTCCTGCAGCACGTCATCCACGCGGCCGAAATCCGGCATCAGCGCCAGCACGAAGCCGCGGAGAGCGGGCGTGTGCTGGATGAAGAGCGCCTGCACTTCCTGCAGGTGCCGTTCGTGGGTGGATTCGCGGTGCTCGGTCATGGTGAACCATAGGCTATGACGCCGCACCGCGAAAACTTAGCAGGCGCCGACGCGCGGCCCGATTGCAGCCCTGTCCGTCACCCGTTCGCTGCGCCACCTTCCAACAGCTTGACGTAATCGGCGATGCCGGTGGCGGGAGTGAACTTCGGCACCCAGCCCAGTTCGGCCTTGGCCTTGGACATGTCCGCCTCGGTGTGCGGCTGATAGAAGGCGTAGGGATTGTCGATGTATTCGGCCTCCAGCCTGGTGCCAAGGCATTTGTTCAGTTCCGCAATGACGTCATTGAAGGATACCGCCACGCCCGAGCCGCAATTGAAGATGTCGCTCTGCCTCGCGGTCAGCGCGTGAATCGTCATCCCCACGACGTCTTTCACGTAGACAAAATCGCGTTTGTGCTCGCCGGCACGGAACACCCGCGGCCGTTTGCCCGCCTTCATCTGCAGGTAAAGCTGGTAGATCATGCTGGCGGCCTTGTTCTTGTGGGGCTCGTTCGGGCCATACACGTTGAAGTAGCGGAGGCCGACAATCTTCCAGGCGGGGTTCCGGCGGGAGTGGTCGCGGGCCAGATTGTCGAGGTGCACCTTGGAGAAGGCGTAGATGTTGGCCGGAGCCGGGGGCTG
>DNDP01000276.1:19947-22104 GCA_003484235.1 Verrucomicrobiales bacterium | reverse complement strand
GCCGGGCTGCTGGGCCACCTTCGTCGGCATGACTGCGAGCAGCCGCAATGCGGGCGCGGCGACCACCGCGGCCTTCCGGTCGGTCGCGGAGGTGTCGGGCGGCACCATCTCGACGGTGCGTCCGCGTCACGAACCACCCGGACCGTCCACCCGCCGAAGCGGGCTGACGATCTCCGAGATCATGTACCATCCAGCGGACCGCAGCGACGGACTGATGACCGAGTTTGTGGAGATCTTCAATTCCAACCCGGTCATGGAGAATCTTTCCGGCTACCGGTTGAGCGGAGACATCGACTACACCTTTCCTCCCGGCACGACTCTGCCCGCGGGCGGCTACCTGGTGGTGGCGAGGAACCCGGCGGATTTGATGGCGGCGTACGGCATCGCCGGTGTTCTCGGTCCGTTCCAGGGCAACCTGCCGAATGACACCGGCCGGGTGCGGCTGCGCCATCGGCTGGGTGAGGTGCTCGGAGAGGTGACCTATCAATGCAGGCTGCCGTGGCCGGTGGCGCCCGATGGAGCGGGACCTTCTCTCGTGTTGCGGCGGCCCAGCTACGGTGAAGGTGATCTTCGCGCATGGGATGCCAGCACGCACAAGGGCGGTTCTCCCGGCCGCATGGATGGCGCCCTGTTCGACGGATGGAAAAACGTCGTGATCAACGAATGGCTGGCCCACACGGACCTGCCGCAGGTCGATTTCGTGGAGCTCTACAACCACGGCACCTCTCCGATAGACATTGGCGGTGCGTTCCTCAGCGACGATCCCTCGACCAACAAGTATCAGATCCCCGCCAACACCACCCTGCAGCCCGGCGGGTTTGTCGCCTTCGATGAGGACGCCCTGGGATTCCGGCTGGACGCCGGCGGCGAACGGCTCTTCCTGGTCAGTCCCGACAATTCCCGCGTGCTCGATGCCGTCAGCTTCGAGGGACAGGAGAACGGCGTTTCGGCCGGCCGCCATCGGGACGGCGCACCGGAGATCTCCGAGCTGCTCTCGCCCACGTTCGGCTCCGCCAATGCCGCGCCCCTGATCCGGGACGTGGTCATCAACGAAATCATGTATCATTCGATAACCGACGAGGATGACGAATACGTGGAGCTGCACAACAGGGGGGGGGCACCGGTGGATATCTCCGGCTGGCGGTTCGTCTCCGGAATTGACTTCACCTTTCCGACCAACACCACGATTCCCGCAGGGGGATACCTGGTGGTGGCAAAGGATGCGCAACGTCTGGTGACCAACTACCCGGGGCTGAACGCCGCCAACCTCGTGGGCAACTACGATGGTTCGCTGGCCAACGGATCGGACCGGCTGGCACTCGCCAAATGGGACACGACCGTCACCACGAATCTCGACCAGTCACTCACGACCAATGTTATTTACATCACGGTCGACGAGGTGGCCTACGTGGACGGGGAGCGGTGGGGTCGCTGGGCCGATGGCGACGGAAGTTCCCTGGAACTGATCGATCCGCGGAGCGACAACCGGCGGCCGTCGAACTGGGCGGGCAGCGACGAAACGCTGAAGGCAGGCTGGGTGAACATCGAGCACACCGGCGTGCTGGATCTCGGGCGAGTCGGTTCCGGCCGGAGCATCGACGAGCTTCACGTCTTTCTGCTGGGCGCCGGCGAATGCCTCGTGGACGACATCGAGGTCATCCGGCAGGGCGGCAACAACCTGATGTCCAATGGAACATTCGACTTCGGTGTCGGTGGCTGGGTGATTCAGGGCAACCACGTCGATTCGGGATGGAATGCCGGTCAGGGTTTCACCGCACCCGGCAGCCTGCATATTCGCGCCAGCGGCGGCGGGGACAACGGGGCGAACCGCGTGAAGCTCAAGTTTGCCGAGTTTCCGGTGCCGGGTGAGATCGTGACGATCCGCGCAAAGGCCCGCTGGCTGGGCGGCAGCACCAACCTCCTTCTTCGGCTGTACGGGAACTATCTCGAGGCTTCGGGCAATCTCTCGCCCGCACCGGCTCCGGGCACGCCGGGGGCACGGAATTCGAGGTTCGCGGTCAATGCCGGTCCCGCGATCTGGGATGTGACCCATGACCCCATTCTGCCGGCCGTGGCCCAGCCGGTGGTCGTCACGGCCCGGGTTCACGATCCGGACGGACTGGCGGTCATGAACCTGATCTACCGAATCGACCCCGG
>DNDP01000276.1:16835-19736 GCA_003484235.1 Verrucomicrobiales bacterium | reverse complement strand
TTGAACCTGAACTACCGCATCGACCCCGGCGCGGGCTTGGCCCAGCTGCCGATGTTCGACAACGGAACCGGCGGCGACGCCATCGCCAATGACGGCGTCTATTCGGCGACGATCCCCGGCCAGGCAGCGGGACAGCGGGCGGCCTTTCACGTGAGCGCGCGTGATGTGCCGGGCACGACCACGTATTTTCCCGCGGAGGCCCCGGTGCGCGAGGCGCTCGTGCAGTGGGGCGAGCAGGAGCCGTTCGGCAACTTCACCTCGTACCGCTTCTGGCTGACATCCGCCAACATTTCCACCTGGGAGACGCGCGAGAAGCTGAGCAACCACCGGCTCGACATGACCTTTGTGGCGGGACAGCACCGCGTGATCTACAATGGAGGCATCCGCTATCGGGGCAGCCCGTGGCTGCGGCCGGGTTACTCCGGGCCGACCAACAGCCTGGCCGCCCTGGTGTTCAAGGTGCAGCCTGAAGACCCCTACATCGGTGTCGAGGAGTTCAACCTCGACTGGCTGGAACAACCTGGCCGCGATCCGACACTCCAGCGCGAGAAGCTCTCGTACTGGATCGGTGCCGAGCTGGAGGCGCCCTTCAGCCATCAGCGGTACGTCGTTCCATACATCAACGGCGTCCGGCGCGGGCAGGTTTACACCGATTCCCAGGAACCCAGCTCGGGCGACTACGTTTCCGCCTGGTTTGATGGCCGGGATGAAGGGGACATCTACAAGATCGACGACTGGTTCGAGTTCAACGACGAGCCGCGGAGGGAATTCAACGAGAACGCCCAGATGTTGAAGTACACGACGACCGGCGGCGCAAAGAAGCAGGCCCGCTACCGCTGGAGCTGGGAGAAGAAATCCAACGGCGGCTACAACGACGACTACACCGGCATCTTCAACCTGGCCGATGCGCTCAACGAACCGGACCCGGTGCTCTATGAACAGGCGGTGTCCGCGTTGGTCGACGTGGAGCAGTGGCTGCGGGTGTTCGCCGCGCGACACATCGTCGCCGACTGGGACGGCTGGGGCTACAACCGTGGCAAGAACATGTCGACCTATCAGGTGCCGGACGGCCGGTTTCATCTGCTCCCGTGGGATCTGGACTTCTCGCTCGGTGGCGGGAGCAGCGGTCCGACGGACAGCATCTACTCGGTGAACGACCCCGCCATCTCACGGATGTACAATCATCCTGCCTTCAACCGCCTCTATCTCCAGATCTACAAGGAGGCGGTGAACGGTCCGCTCTCGGCGGCGAGGATCGAGCCGATCATGGACGAGAACTATCGCGCCTTTCAGGAGAGCGCCGTGGTCGCGGCAAGTCCCTCCCCCATCAAGAGCTGGGTTGCACAGCGGCGCTCCTACCTGGCGGGGGTGACCTCCGCGGCGGAGGCGCCGTTTGAAATCACCACCAATGGCGGCGTCGATTTCAGCACCAGCAACGGCTTGCTGGTGCTGGAAGGCACCGCGCCGCTCGATGTGCGCACCATCCAGCTTAACGGCGTCAGCTATCCGGTCTGGTGGGCTTCGGTGAACACCTGGCAGATACGCATTCCGCTGCCGCAGGGGGTGAGCGGCATCACCGTTGCCGGCTACGACCGCGACGGCGTGCCCGTGCCCGGCTCGGCCGACTCGATCAACGTCAATTTCATCGGCACGCCGGAACCGATCCAGGGCAGCCTCGTCATCCACGAGCTGATGTACAACGCGCCGAGGTCCGGAGCGAACTATCTCGAGCTTTTGAACGTGGCCACCAACACGGCGTTTGACCTGACCGGCTTCCGGCTCAACGGGCTTGGATTCACCTTCCCCGGCGGTACCGTGATCAATCCGGGCGAGCATCTGGTGGTGGCGGAGAATCTCTCCGTGTTCGCGCCCACCTACGGCTACGCCATCCGCGTCGCCGGCGAGTTTCCCGGCAGTTTTGACCGGGGCGGGGAAACCATCAGCCTCATAAAGCCCGGCGCCACCCCGGCCCAGGATCTCGTGATCGACAGCGTCCGCTATGATGACGATCTGCCCTGGCCGCTGGTTGCCGACGGCCTCGGGTCCGCGCTTCAGCTGCGCGATGCCTCCCGGGACAACAACCGGCTGGGCAACTGGGCCGCCGGACCCTTCGTGGCGGAGACGAACGACTATCCGCTTGTCTCCATGACCCATGTCTGGCGCTACAACCAGAACGGGGTCAGCCTTGGCAATTCCTGGAGAACCCTCGGCTACAACGACAGCGCGTGGCCGCAGGGGCCGGCCCTTTTGTTCGTGGAGGACGCCCCCCTGCCTGCGCCCAAGAACACGCCGTTGACCCTCGGCCCCACCACGTTCTATTTCCGGACGCAGTTCACCAACGATCTGGTCGGCAGCAATCTCAGCCTGATGCTGTCACTCGTGATCGACGACGGTGCCGTGATCTATTTGAACGGCCAGGAACTTTACAGCATCGGCGTTCCACCGTTTCCGGTCTATTCGGACCTTGCCACCCGCACCGTGGGGGATGCGGTAATCGAAGGACCGTTCCTGCTGCCCGGGGACCTGCTGGTGCCCGGCGTCAACGAACTCGCCGTCGAGGTGCATCAGTCAACCGCGGGGAGCACCGACGTGGTGTTTGGTCTCGAACTCCTTGCCCGCGAAGTGATGTTCGGCCCCTACACCCCGGGGGCGGCGAACTACACGAAGATGTCCCTGCCCGCGTTTCCCGCTGTCTGGATCAACGAGATCCAGCCCAATAATGCCAGCGGCGCCACGGACAACTTCGGCGACCGCGAGCCGTGGCTTGAGCTCTACAACGCCGGCGGCACAACGGTCGATCTCGCGGGCTTTCATCTGTCCGACAGCTACACGAACCTGACCCGGTGGTCGTTCCCTGCCGGCGCCTCGATCGCGCCCGGACAGTTCCTCGTCGTTTGGCTC
>DNDP01000276.1:2169-16629 GCA_003484235.1 Verrucomicrobiales bacterium | reverse complement strand
CCGGCTTCCGGATCAGCAATGCGGCTGCGGGCGGCGTGGCTCTCAGCCGCACCGTCAGCGCCCGCACGGTGGTGCTGGACTATCTCACCTTTCAGAACAGCACGGCTGACCGTGCTTTCGGCCTCTTCCCGGACGGCGGACAGTACGAGTGGTCGGGCTTTTTCTTCGCGACACCGGGCGCGCCCAACAACAACTCCTTCCCCATTGTGAACGTGCGGATCAACGAGTGGATGGCCAACAACACGCGGACGATCGCCAACCCGCTGGACGGACAGTTCGACGACTGGTTCGAGCTCTACAACGCGGGCGGCACCACGGTGAACCTGTCGGGATTCTTCCTGACCGACACACCCTCCAGCCCCGACAAGTGGGAGATCCCGGCCGGCACGTCGATCCCGCCAAACGGCTTCCTTGTCGTCTGGGCGGACAACAACGACACGACCAACACCGCGCACCTGCACACCAATTTCCGGCTCAACAACGCCGGCGAAAGCATCGGGCTCCATGCTCCGGATCAGAGCGTCGTGGACCAGGTCGTGTTCGGTTCCCAGGTCGCCGACCTCTCGCAGGGCCGGTTCACCGACGGCGCGGCCGCGCCATACCGGTTCCTCACCACGCCGACCCCGGGTGCGGCCAACATCTACAATCCGCCCGGGTTTTCGCCTGCCAGCGTGGTCAGGCAGGGCAATGGCTGGACGGACCTGAGCTGGACCTCCCAGCCGAACCGTGCCTACCGGGTCTATTACAAGGACGACCTGAATCTGCCCGGCTGGACGTTGCTGGGGCAGGTGACCGCCACCGGCTCGGTGAAGGCTGTGACCGACACCACCTCGGTTGGCGTGCCACAAAGGTTTTACCTGATCGAACTCGTGCCGTGAGCCAGACGGGCTGGTCGTCACTTCACGATGGGTCGCCGGCATCGATCCGGTTTGGACAGGCTGCAAACAGTCGCGGCACTTCCTGAGCTGCGATAGCGGTTCGGGTTTTTGGAATGGCGAACCGTCCGGGCCTTGATCGCTGGTCCTTGGACCTTGCCCCGGCTACACCTTCCCAATCCACTGCCAGTCTTCCATGACCGCGCGGATGGAGGTGGCGTTGCGCGGATCGGCAATGTGTTTGGCAGCCTTCACGAGCCTGCCCTTCTTCACCGCCTGCCAGGCATCGCTCGCGTTGATCGCCACATGCTGGAGGATGCTCGGGTCGCGGTAGCAGTCGATCATGCACCGCTGGCAGCCGTCGCGGATCAGCTTCGAGGAGTCGAAGTCGTAGATGTTGCACATCGGCTTCTCCCAGTAGTGGCACCGGTAGAGGTCGAGCTTCCAATCGAGGTAGAAGTACTTGTGCCCGCCCAGGCAGCCGAACGCCTCCTTCTCCTTGCGCAGGTGCCGCTGCATCTCATTGAGCGACTCGGTCGGATTCACCACCGGGAAGCCGCTCTTGGCCTTCATCCGTTTGATCTTCTCGAAGACCTCGATCAGTTCGTCGGTCGTGTAGCTGACCAGGTTCGATTCGCTGAAGCTGAGGTAGCTCGACTCGAGGGCGGTCAGAGGATAGCTGAACGTGCAGCTCTTGAACCCGAGCGATTCGAGGAAGGCCGGCAGTTGGTCGTAATCCTCGATCAACCGGCTGGCCGTGATGCTGGCGGTCGTCTGGATGCCCGCTTGCTGGAAAAACTCGTTCGCCCGCTTGATCTTCGCGCAGACGTCCTTGAGCCCGCGGTTCTGCTCGTGCCTGGCGATGTCGTGCGCATCGATCGACATGATCACGCTGCTCAGGCCGTCGTCCACGAGGCAGCGCATGTTTTCCTCGGACCACAGGCCGCCGTTGGTGCAGATCATCGGGTTGATGCCGCGCTCGGCCGCGTAGCGGACCATGTGCCGGAGATCCTTGTGCGCCATCGGCTCGCCGCCCACGAAGAGCAGGTAGCCGATGTGATTCTTCACGCAGATGTCGATGACGTCCTTCGCTTCCTGGAGCGTGACGCTCTTGCGCGCCTTGGGATCGAACTGCGACCGCGCGAACCCGCAGAAGCCGCAGTCGGCGTTGCAGATGTTCGTGATGGCAAACTGAAGGTAGCCGGGGCCGCCGTGGTCGAGCACCTCCTTGAAGAGCTGCCATTTGCCCTTGGCCGGCCGCCGGACGGGCGGGAGCGGTTCCCAGCGGGAATTGGGCATGGCCGCCGGCGTGATGGGGGCCGGCGCGGGGGCGGTCTGTTCAGCAACTGCGCTCATCGATTCGGGGGCGGATACTGGCGGCGGTCCGCCGGGATGGCAACGATTGTTTGGCTGGCCGCAAGGCGGGGTCTTTGGAATAAAGGGCCGGCCGGCCGGCTCGCCACATCGCATGAACATCGTCGGGGAACTGGAACAAGTGCTTGCCGCCCTGGAAGCGGCGCAGGTTGACTACGCGCTCTGCGGCGGATTCGCTCTGGCCGCCTACGGCATCGTGCGCGCGACGGTGGACATCGACTTCCTCGCCGAGGAAACCAGCCTTCCCAAGATTGAGCAGGCGCTGACCGGTCTTGGTTTCCGCCGTGAATCAAAGCCGCTCAGGTTTCAGCAGGAGCAGTTGATCATGGAACGATTCTTCAAACCGGACGCGGAATCGGAAGAGTTTCTGGTGGTCGACGTGTTGCTGGTGGGGGAATTGACCCGCAAGGCTTGGGACAGTCGGAGAGTGCTCAAGACGAACTTGGGGCTGGTCAAAGTGGTTTCCCCCGGCGGGCTGATCGAGATGAAGTCTCTGCGTGGCAGCGGCCAGGATCTCGACGACATCAAGCGACTCAAGGAACTGCAATGAAGATCGACATGTCACCTGCCGCCATCACCCGGCGCTGGCACCTCGTGGGCGAACTCGTAAGAGCCTGTCGCGCCCTGCGGATCAAACCCGCCGCCGCCAATGGCGATCATGACGAGCGGCGTGAATTACCGCTGCCACCACCACAATCCGAGCCTCTTCGTCCACCTCGTAGATGATCCGGTAGGGAAAGCGGTCCGGGTAGCGCCAGCGAATGTTCCTGGTGGGATGGCGACGGCAGTCCAGCAAAGGATTCGTGCTCAGGTCGTCCCAGACATGGATGATCTCCTCGACAAACCTGGCACCCAACCCTGGTTGGCGCTCTTCATACCACGCGGCGGCTTCGGCCACGTCCTCCTCGACTTCCGGCCGGAACTCGACCCGCCAACTCATTTTGTAAAGCGAGACCGAAGGCGGTTTTCGATCTCAGCGCGCGACAGTGCCGATTCCGGATGGGCCCGATGATCCCGCAGCCGGGCTTCCACGAGTTCCTCGTCGGCAGGTGAGAGACCGGGCTCGTCCAACTCCAGCGCGCGCCGGACAAGTGCCTGTCTTTCGGCAACACTCAAGCTTGGCAGTTCGCGAATGACTTCGGCAAAGCTCACGGACCGGAAGCTAGTCCGTTGGTGATCCGCTGTCAGCTTGAAATCCTCGGCGATGGCACCGGTTGTTCGGGTGGAACGGGGCCTTGCTGGGCGTCCGGCCAGGTGGAATCGTTAACACAATTCAAGGCGAGGCATGAAACAAATCGTGAACGGAATCGCGATTGGGCTGATCACATTGCTGGCAATGGCGGCAAGCTTGTTTGTCTCACGGCTGATATGGCTGGGGTTTCATCATCACTATCGGGAGATGCCGCAAGGCTATGGCCACGGCCAGATTTCGATGAAGGTAATGAATTGGGGTCCCAATGAAGGCGACGTCGAGTTGGTCGGCGTACCAATTGGGGCTCGATCTGAGTCGGCGTGGACTTGGAGCCCGCCGAAACGTATCCACTATCGCAAGCTCCGACTTGAAGGAAGCCCTTCGCGTCTCGAACTGACGGTGGATGCGGTGGAAGGTACCTATCAACTCGGCGAGACGACCGGTCCATTAACTCCGGAGGTGCTGGCCCGCTGGATGACGCGAACGGCTGCAGGTTCGAAACAGGCCCACGTTCGTGAAACGGCGGATTGGCTGATCGCTGTGATCGCTGCCGCCAATATGGGAACACTCCCGCCACCCCGACACCACCTACACGGGAATGATTCATTCGCAGAGCAGTTGAGCATTCCGGTACCGGATGATGCCCATGTAACGCTCCTGCACGGCTTGTCGAGGATCGGCTTCTGGTGGCTGGATGGCGTCTTCCTGGCGAGCATTCCCGCAACCGTGATGTGGTTTGTTCGGCGAAGAACGAGGCGGGCCGAGCAACTCACCGACCTCTCCTAAATGAAACCCGCGATGACACCCGCGGCCATCACCCGGCGCTGGCATTTCATGGCGCGAACTCGTGCAAGCCTGCCGAGCCCTGTGAATCTGGCCGGTTTTTTCCCGGCCGTAGCGGCTGGGGACCATGGTGGTTTGCCCTCCCGCGGTTTTGCCTGTTAACTCTCTCCCGCCGTCGGTCCGGCCGACCTTCGGAACTGTCGGTTGGCGGTGCAAACACCACTCCGAAAAGCCCATGTCCCTTACCTCACCCACACTCTTCGTCCTCACCGGCCTGGTGCTACTTTACTTTGGCGGCGAGGGCCTCGTACGCGGCAGCACGGCGCTGGCGCTGCGGCTCGGCCTGACGCCGCTGGTGGTTGGCCTGACCGTCGTGGCATTCGGCACCAGCGCGCCCGAGATGGTCGTGAGCGTCCAGGCGGCGCTGGCCGGCCAGGGCGCGGTGTCCATTGGCAACGTCATTGGCTCCAACTCGCTGAACATCGGGCTGATTCTGGGGATAACCGCGCTGATCTACCCCCTGAAGGTGCAGCTGCAGATCCTGCGGCTCGACACCCCGATCATGGTCGGCGTCTCGCTGGTCGCCGCCTGGTTGCTGGCGGATCTGACGATCGGCCGGCCGGAAGGGGCGCTGCTCTTCGCCGGCATCGTCGGCTACACGTACTTCACCGTGTCCTACGCCAGAAAGGTCAAGCCCACCGCCGAGGTCGAGGCCGAGTTCGCGGAGGCGGTGGCGCAGCCGCGGCATGGCATCTGGCTTGATCTGCTGTTCATTGTGGCAGGTCTCGCCCTGCTGGCCGGTGGATCGCATTTCCTCGTCGATGGCGCCACGCGTCTGGCCAAGGGCTTTGGCGTCAGCGAGGCGATCATCGGGCTCACCATCGTCGCGCTGGGCACCAGCATGCCCGAGCTGGTCACCTGCGTGGTCGCCGCCTGCAAAAAGGAGCCGGACATCGCGCTCGGCAACATCATCGGCTCGAACATCTTCAACATCCTCGGCATCCTGGGCGTGGCCGCACTCGTCCGGCCCATCACCGGCGAGGGGATCCGGATGACCGACGTGTATGTGTCGATTGCATTCGCCACCGTCCTGCTTCCAATCCTGATGACCGGCCGCACGCTCCAACGCTGGGAAGGCCTGCTCCTGCTGGCGGGCTACGGCGTTTACGTGGCCACTCTCTGGCCAAAGTGAGCGCACTTCCGCGATTGATCTTGGGCGCCGCGGCCCTGTTCAGCCATAGCGCCCCTCGATGTACTCAGCAGTCTTCGGGTTCTTCGGGCTGAGAAACAGGTCGGTCGTCCTGCCGTGCTCGATGATCTCGCCGAGCAGCATGAAGATGCATTCATCCGATGCCCGCCGTGCCTGCGCCATGTTGTGCGTCACGATGACGATCGTGTAACGGCCCTTGAGGGTGAAGATCAGCTCCTCAATCGCCTTGGTGCCGTTCACATCGAGCGCGCTGCAGGGCTCGTCCATGAGGATGATCTCCGGCTTGAGCGGAAGCAGGCGGGCGATGCAGAGCTTCTGCTGCTGTTCCAGCTGCAGCGTCGTGGCCTTGGCATCGAGCCGGTCCTTCAGATCCTCCCACAGCCCGACTTCGGTCAGGGCCTTCTCCACCGCCTGGTCGTAGTCGGCCCGCTTGCGGCCGGTGTCGTCATGGATGCGCAGCCCGAACACCACGTTTTCATAGACCGAGATGGGCAGGGGGTTCGGCCGCTGGAACACCATGCCCACCGCCTTGCGCAGCTCGATCAGCGAGACGTCCGGGTCGTAGATGTTCTTGTCGTGGATCTTTATCTCGCCCGTGGTCGTCACGTAGCCGTAGCGCTCGTTCACCCGGTTGAAGCAGCGCAGCAGCGTGGTCTTGCCGCAGCCGGACGGCCCGATCAGCGAGGTGATCCAGCCCTTCTTGATGTTGACGTTGATGCCGAGCAGCGCCTGGAACTTTGCATACCACAGCTACAGGTCGCGCGTCGTGATGGCGTAGTTGACGGCGCCTGCCGGCGCATCCGGTGCTGATGCGGCGGTGCTCATCCGAAAATCCCGTTCACGTAGTCGTAGGTCCGCCGGTCCTTCGGCGTGTCGCCGAACATGACCTCGTTGCTGTCCAGTTCGATGATCTCGCCGTTCCACAGGAACATTGTGCGGGCGGCGAGGCGGCGGGCCTGCTGGACCAGGTTGGTGACGAGGATGATCGTCATCTCGCGTTTCAGCTCCTTGAGGACATCCTCGATGCGCATCGTGGTCACCGGATCGATGGCAATGCTGAACTCGTCGAGGCAGAGAATCTCGGGCTGGTGGCTGAGCGCCCGCGCGATCGTGAGCCGCTGCTGCTGGCCGCCGCTGAGCTTGGTGCCCAGCGAGTCGAGCCGGTCCTTCACCTCGTCCCACAGCGCCGCCTGGCGCAGACACTTCTCCACGTGCCCGTCAAGGAACCGGCGGTCGGTGATGCCCGCGGCGCGTGGTGCAAAGGCCACGTTGTCATAGATCGAAAGCGGCAGGCCCACGGGCAGCGGCGCCACCATGCCGATCTTTCTCCGCAGTTCGTAAACGCTGCGGGTCTTCTTCACGTCCTCTCCGTCCACCCGGATGGTGCCGGTCATCCGGGATCCCGGCGTGAACTCCAGCGTCCGGTTGATGGCGCGGAGCAGGGTCGTCTTGCCGGACTGCGCGGGGCCGATGATCGCAAAGATCTCGTTGGGCTCGATGTGAAACGAGATGCCGTGGTGCACCTCCTTGGCCCCGTAAAAGGTGCGGAGATCCTCGACTTCGATCTTCATTGTCTGGGCGACAGGCATGGCGGATCACCACTTCTTGCGGGAACGGAGGTAGATGCGGAAAACGATCGCCGCGGCGTTGACCACCAGCACGACGCCGACCAGCACCGTGGCGATGGCGTAGGGGGTGGCCGCCGGGACGTTGTTGGCCTGGGTGGCGATGTAGTAAAGGTGCATCGACAGCGCCATGCACTGGTCCCGGATGGGGTGGTAAAGAAAGAGGCCGGTGCTCTCAAGAAGCTTGTAGGTGGCGACGCCGGTGAGCATCACGGGCGCGGTCTCGCCGGCGGTCCGGCTGACCTGCAGGATCACGCCGGTAAGGATGCCGCTGATCGAGTTGGGCAGCACGATACGCCAGATGGTCTGCCACCGGGTGGCGCCGACGTTCCAGCAGGCCTCGCGGAACTGTCGCGGCACCGCCGCCAGCGCCTCCTTTGTCGACGTGATGATCACCGGCAGCGTCATCACGGCCAGCGTCAGGGCGGCGGCGATGATCGATTTCTTGCCGTCGTTGAAATTGGCGAAATAGACGAACGCACCCACGCCGAAGAGGCCGTGGACGATCGACGGCACCCCGGCGAGGTTGACGACCGCCAGGTGGACCATGCGGGTGAACCAGTTCTCCCGGGCGTATTCGCTGAGATACACCGCCGCGAGCACGCCGATCGGCGCCGAAACGGCCAGCGAGAAGAAGACAATGTAGAAGGTCCCCACGATGGCCGCCCAGATGCCGCCCTTGGCGCCGCCGCTGCGGGGGTTCTCCGTCAGGAACTCCCACGAGATGGCCGGCGCGCCCTTGATCACGATGTAGCCGATGATCAGGAACAGCGGGATGACCATCGCCGCGGCCATGCCGGCGAAGAAACACTGGGCGATCCGCTCCGCCCGCCGCTTCCTCCGGATGAATGGGGTTTCGGTGAACATGGTCAATGCGCCGGCCGGTTCAGCCCTTGCGGATTCCCTTCACCACCAGATCGGCGGTCAGGTTGACGACAAATGTGATCGAGAACAGCACCACCCCGATCAGGAACAGCACCTGGTAATGGTCCGAACCGTGGGAGGTCTCGCCCAGCTCTGCGGCGATCGTCGCCGTCAGCGTCCGCACCGGGTCGAACAGGGAATCGGGGATGTTCACCGCGTGGCCGGTGGCCATCAGCACCGCCATGGTTTCGCCGATGGCGCGGCCGACGCCCAGCAGCACCGCCGCCAGCAGGCCGTTGCGGGCGGCCGGAATGAGGACCCGGTAAACCATCTGCCACCGCGTGGCACCCAGGGCGACCGCCGCCTCCCGGTAGCTGTCCGGCACCGCCTTCAGCGCGTCCTCGCCGATGCTGACCATGATCGGCACGCTCATCAGCGCAAGCAGGAGCGCGGCGTTGAACAGGTTCACCCCCACCGGCACGTGAAACACCGCGATGATCACCGGGCTCATCACGCTCAGCCCGATGAAGCCCCAGACCACGCTGGGGACCGCCGCGAGCAGCTCGATGATGATCTTGAGCGATTCCTTGACCTTGCCGGTGCAGAACTCCGAGACGAACACCGCGGCGCCGAGCCCGAACGGCACCGCGATGGCCATCGCCACCACCGTCACGCTGACCGTGCCCACGATCAGCGCGCCGATGCCGTACTTCGGCTGGACCGTGGAGGTGGGAATCCATTCCTTGCTGAAGAAGAACTCGGTGAAGTTCAGCTTCGTGAGAAACGGCGCGCCCTCCTTGAAGACAAAAAAGAAAATGCCGAAGACGAAGATGATCGCGCTGAAGCCGCACACGTAGATCAGCGACTCGATCGTCCGCTCGCTGAGCAGGGCGAGGGCGCCCCGCGACGGTCGCTTTTCACTGGAATTGGCCATGCGCTGGATGGTTGGTCAGGATTCCCGCCGGGTCATCCGGTGTCGTCACCGGGGCCGGATGCTGGGGGACGGTTCAAAGGACACTGAAGCTGGGGGCACCCGCCTAATTGCCGGCCAGCGGCACATACCCGGTTTCCTCCACATGCTTCTGACCGGCCGGCGAAAGCACCCAGTCGATGTAGCGTTTGACGTGCGGCTCCGGTTCGCCGGCCGTGTAGAAATACATCGGGCGGGCGATGGGATAGGTTTCATCGTGCGTCGTGGCGATGCTGGGGGCCACTGCCGGGTCCCCGGCCTTGCGGGCGACCTTGAGCGTCTTGACGGATTCATTGGCATATCCCATCCCGGAGTAGCCGATGGCGTTCGGCGTCCGGCCCACCAGCTCCACCACGTCTTTCGAACCGTTCATGTCGAGGGAGCCAAGCTTGAACTCGTTCTGGTCGCCGACCACGACCTCCTTGAAGTACTCGTAGGTGCCGGAATTGTTCTGGCGGCTCACCCGGATGATCTCGTCACCCTTGGCACCCGGAATGTTCGTCACTCCCAGGTCGCTCCATTTGGTGATCTTGCCGTCGGCCCGGTAGATCTCGCCGAGCTGTTCCATGGTGATCTCATCCAGCGGGTTGTCCTTGTGGACGAAGATCGAAAGCGCGTCGTAGCCGATCACATACTCCCTTGGCTCGACCTGCCGTTTCTCCTTCAACTCGGACTTTTCGCGCTCTTCCATGTGCCGGCTGGCATTGGCCAGTTCGGCGGTGCCGTTGATGAGGCCTTTGATGCCCACGCCGGAGCCGCCCCCGTTGACCTCGATCAGGACGGCCTTGTCCACCTCGGCGTAGGCCTCCGCCCACGCCGCGGCCAGGTTGACCATCGTGTCCGAACCCATGTTGGCGATGGTGGTCCGTTTGCCGGTGCCGGTGGAACCGCTGTCCGAGGATGGGCCGCAGCCGGCCACCATCAGGGCGGCGGCGATGGCCGTGGCGCCGGGCAGGATTCGCGGCAGGAAGGTGCTTCGTTTCGTCATGGCGGTAGGTGTCGGTTATTCGTCTTCGTCGCCGAGAACGGCCTCGACGAGGTCGGTGATGTGTTCGCGCAGAAAGCGGTAGGTGGATTCGAAGGCCGCGGCGACTTCGGCCGGCGAGCCGGTGACGGCCGAAGGATCGGCCACGCTCCAGTCCAGCAGCACGAGCTTGCGCGGCCGGGGGAGAAAGGCCTTCTGGGCCTCCTTTGAGAGCGTGACGATGACGTGGTAGTGGTCCAGGTTGGGAATCTGGGCCAGGGCCTTCGGGGCAAGCCGCGACACGTCGTGCCCCTTGCTGCGGAGGAAATCCAGCGTGGCCGGCGTCACGGGCCCGGGCGTCACTCCGGCGCTGCTGAAGATGAACCGGTCCTGTTCGAGGGAATTGGCGATCGCCTCGGCCATCTGGCTCCGGCAGCAGTTGCGGTCACCGACGAACAGCATGCGGAATCCTTCGCTGCCCCGGTGGCGGGTGTTCTCCCCCGTGCACATGTAGAGCACCTCGATGCAGAGGTTGCGGGCCTGATCACTGACCCGTTCCAGCCGCCGGGTGATCATCATCAGCGGGTTCAACGCCTCGAAGGGAATCTTCTGCTCCCGGAACAGGGCCACCACATCCCGGTTCAGGCTGCTCTTCAGCACGTCCACGGCGTCCTCGATCTCCATCGTGCGCCGCGCCAGGTCCGCGTCCTGGTTGAGAAAGGCATCCACGGCGTCGTGCAGCATGGGGATCGACAGGTTGGCAATCTCCTCGATCCGTTCCATCGGGATCTTCACGTCCAGCGGGAACAGCTTCATTGATTGCCGGGCGATGCTCTCCGCGTAGTCCCCGACGCGTTCCAGCTCGAGGTTGATCCGGATCGTCGAATAGGCAAAACGCAGGTGCCCCGCGACCGGCTGCTGCCGCACGAGAAACTCTAGGCACAGCCGGTCCACCGCCTTCTCCAGTTCATCAATCCGCCGGTCCCGCAGGATGATCGTATAGGCGAGCTGCCGGTTCCGCGTCCGCAGGGCCTCCACGCAGTCGCGCAGGGCGCGCTCCCCCAGAGCGCCCATTTCCCGGACCTTCTCGCGGATGCGGTCGAGGTCGCGCTGCAGACTCTGCTCAAGATGGGTGGCCATGCTGGTTTGTCCGGAGAATAATGCCGTGTGCTACAGGAATGTGGCGGCAAGATGACGATTTCGCGCCGGGACGGCAAAAAAAATCCGCCGCCAAGGACATTTAAGCCGGGGTCCTCGTCCCGAATCCGCCGCATCAGCCTCGAAACCGGACTCCGTCGGAGGCGCACGAGGGTGGGCCGCCTTTCGAGCGAATCCGTTCCTCTCGGCCCAAACGGCTTCAGGATGGCTGGCCAGTCATTTCAGCGTCGCGACTCCGTCGCTCGGCGGGGGTTCCAACCATCCGACCGACGATGGTGGTCACTACGATGACGCCCAGAGCCAGCGCGATTCCCCAGTGAAAGCCCACGAATAGTGCGCCCGCCAGCAGCGGAAGCGTGAAGGGCGCCAGGTCGGCCAGCGTTTGGCCGGCGGCGGCACGGAGAAGCATCATCACCGCCGACAGAATGGCCACCAGCCCGCCAAAACCCGCGGCGAGCTGGGTCAACTTCAACTGCAGACCAGGAAACGCGTGTTCCCGGGCGGGGGTGATGATGGCCAGCAACATGAAGCCGGCGATCGCCAGCGCGATCAGCAGGGGGAGGGGTGCTTTGGATTTCATGGTGGGGTCGATTGGGGGTTGGGATGGCTCACACGGTTCAGCAGATTGTCCATGGTCTTGTGGATGAGCGGCTCCAGCTCGGGCCGGAGCGGACCGTATACACCGTAGTAGATCATCGATGAATCGGCCTCGTAGCCGCCCTCTCCCAGGACGCGGGCGCTCGGGATGTAGCACGGCACCTCATAGGCGTAGCCGATGGTCCACAGAGTCCGGCCGGCGTGCGCCCGCTTGAAATGCAGCGCGTAGTCCACCACCACCTCGCCGGCCATGTTCAGAAAGGTCAGCCCGTCCCCGATGGCCACGGCCGACATCGGCAGCGGGACCGCCTCCGGCATGGCGCCTCCGGCGTCCAGCAGCCGGAGAAACTTCTCCGCCCGCCGGCGGATGAACTGGTCCTCGTTGCGTCCGTCCGCCTCCAGCCTCGCGCGGTCGGGCGGCGGCTGAAGGGGCAGCGGCGCCTCGGCAAAGGCGAAGCGCACATCGCCGCCGACCTCACGCATCGGTCGGTTCAGGACTTCGATCACCGCGGCGGCCAGCTCGACGCCGTGGCGTTTGGCGTCCAGCAGACTGCCGCGCGGCGCGGGGTTGCTGTCCGCGCCCATGCCCGTCATGTAGAGGGCCGTGGCTCCCGGATAAAGAGCCTCGAGCTGTTCACGGGCGTAGGCCATGTAATCGCCGCTCACCGTGAAGAACCCTTCGCCCTGGATGCTCGTGCCGTGGCAGGCATAGCCGAAGAGGATGCCCCGCACGGTGCCGTTGGTGCCGGTGATCCGCAGCACGGGCACGTCCCAGTCCACTGGCGCGGCCGGGTCCGCGGCGGTCTGCGTGCCTTCCGGCAGACGCGCCCGGCGGTTGATTGCGAAGGTCGCCTGCCCCTGGCCAAACGCCAGCCTGGCCGGTTGCAGGTCCTGCAGGGCCGCCTCCGTCACCGCCACCAAAGCCTCGCGCAGGCGCCCGCTGTATTGGCGCATGATCTCGCGGTCCTTCTCCGGCATGATGGCCATGACCTCCAGCGCGTCCTCGATGATCGGCGCGCTGTGGGTGTGGCTGCTGACCACCATCAACGACCCGGGCCGCAGGCCGTGACGGCCGATCAGCCGCGCTTCCACCGGTGCCATGAACTTCCGGCTCACCTCGCAGTTGTCGAGGGCGATGAACACAAACGGGTCGCCATTTCCGGACCGCAGCGCCAGCGCCTGCACCTTCAACCGCTGGTCCACCGCGTTGCTCGGCTTTCGCCGGGCGGCGTAACCGGCCAGGAACATCGGTTCCTCCGGCGTGATGTCCCGCACGGCCAGCCCGGCGTGGATCGGGGCGTCCCCGGCAGCGGGGCACGGCATCGATCCGGGGAACTGGAAGAGAAGAACGGGGGCGAGGACGAAAACGGCGAGTCTCATGGGCCGGCTGGGTTTGAACGGACTTTAGCGCGTGGAGGCCGGATGGCCAGCGTGGAAATCACCGGCAGCCCGCCGGATTTCTGCTGGCGCCTGCCGCCGGTCTGCTCAAGCGTTGCCGGACATGTCGCGCAAGAACCTGATCCCGCTCCTCTCCTCCCGCCCGATGAGCCTGCGCGAGATCGCCGCCCAGCTGGGACAGCGGCCCGCCGACGTCGAGGACGACCTCCGGCATCTGACCCGGTCGCTCGTGCACACGGAGTGGACCTTGACGGTGGTCCCGGCGACCTGCCGCAAGTGCGGTTTCCGCTTCGGGGAGGACAAGCTGCACAAGCCTTCCAAGTGCCCCGCCTGCAAGGGCACCTGGCTTGCCGAACCGGTGATCGGCATCGGGCGGCGGGCCGATTGAGTGACCACCGTGCCGGTCGGTCGGCGGAGAATCTGGCGGACCGTTGAAGCCGGCGTTGCAAAACCGGGTTGATTCGCCATGCTCGCCACCGATGGTTCGGTCCACCCCACGATCGCCCGCATAATTCCCGTTCCCGCCCACCATGCGCGTGCCTTCCGTCATCGAATCCGCACCCGGCCCGGAAGCCGTGATTGACGGCGTCCGCCACCTCTATTTCGGGGGCACGAGCTATCTGGGCCTCGCGGCGCATCCGGAGGTGATCGAGGCGGGCTGCGCGGCGCTGCGCAGGTATGGCGTGCATTCGGCGACCACCCGCGCCCGTTTCGGCACCAACCCGCCGGTGCAGGAGGTCGAACGGCTGGCGGCCCGGTTCTTCGGCACCGAGGACGCCTTCTACTTCGGCAGCGGCTACGTCTCCAACCACATCATGATCGCTGCGCTCGCCGCCGGGGTGGACACCATTGTGGTCGATGAAGCCGCGCACTACTGCGTGCTCGAAGCCGCCGCGCTCGGGGGAAAGCCGGTGCGGACATTCCGGCATCGGGATGCCGCCGATCTGGCGGCGAAGGCGAAGGACGGCCGCGTGCTCGTGGTGGCGGACGCCGTCGGTCCATCGTCCGGGCTGCTCGCGCCCGTGAAGGATTACCTCGGCGCGCTGGACGGTTGCCGGCGTGCCGCCCTCCTGCTCGACGACGCGCACGGCTTCGGCGTGCTCGGCCCGGCCGGCCGCGGACTGCTGGATGAAGCGGGGCTCTGGGACCGCGTCAACCTCGGCCTGCCCGAGTCCGGGCTCAGTCTCCATGTCTGCGGCACGCTGGCCAAGGCGCTGGGCGGCTTCGGCGGCATCATCCCGGGCACCGTGGAATTCATCGAGCGGGTGCGGTCGGCGTCGCACTACTTCGACGGCGCCAGTGCTCCGGCGTCGGCCGTGGCCGGCTCGACTGCCAAGGCGTTGGAGATCGTGATGGCTGAACCGGAGCGGCGCGCGCGGCTCCGCAGGAACGTACGCCGCGTCAAGGCGGGTTTGCGGGAGCTGGGACTGCCGTTGCCCGGGGGCGATGC
>DNDP01000276.1:1735-1920 GCA_003484235.1 Verrucomicrobiales bacterium | reverse complement strand
GTTGCCCGGGGGCGATGCTGCCAACTTCGGCGTCACCATCGGCGGGGCGGAGAACATGCGGCGCATCCACGAATCGCTGAAACGGCGTGGCATCTTCCTGCCCTACGTCGGCACCTACAGCGGCATCCCGCCCGAGGGCGTGCTGCGCTTCGCGATCTTTGCCGATCATTCGGAGGAACAACTCG
>DNDP01000276.1:1258-1439 GCA_003484235.1 Verrucomicrobiales bacterium | reverse complement strand
TCATGACCAACGAATTTTCCATGAGGCGCCGGGTTCGCTGCACCGTCGCCGCGCTGTTCACCTCGGGCGCGCTGGCGACGGGCACCCTCGCCGCCGACTACTCGACCACCATCGCCAGACTGGAGCCGCTTATCGGAGCCGAGATGGCGGACTGGCAGATCGGCGGCATCGCCGTCGCGCT
>DNDP01000276.1:847-998 GCA_003484235.1 Verrucomicrobiales bacterium | reverse complement strand
TCGGCGGCATCGCCGTCGCGCTCGTGGACGATCAGAAGGTCGTGCACGCTGCGGGGTACGGTGAGGCGAAGCGGAACTCGATCTTCCGCGTCGGCAGCATCTCCAAGCTCTTCAATGCCGTCGCCGTGATGCAGCAGGTCGAGGCCGGCCG
>DNDP01000276.1:378-626 GCA_003484235.1 Verrucomicrobiales bacterium | reverse complement strand
TGCAGCAGGTCGAGGCCGGCCGGCTCGATCTCGACGCTCCGGTGCCGGCGGAGTTGATCCCGATCAATCCCCTGCCTGATCAACCGCCCGTCACGCTCCGCCTGCTGCTTTCCCATCGCAGCGGACTGCCGCGCGAATCACCCGTCGGCGGCTACCTCGACGACTCCGAACCCGGCATCCGCAGAACCGTCGCCAGCATGGCGCCCACGGTGCTGGTGACCAGACCGGGCGACAAGATGCGCTACTCC
>DNDP01000276.1:0-142 GCA_003484235.1 Verrucomicrobiales bacterium | reverse complement strand
GCCGGGCATCTGGTGGAGCAGCGCAGTGACCTGACATTCGAGGACTACCAGCGCACCCGCGTGCTGGGTCCGCTCGGCATGACGAACTCCTACTGGCGGCGCGCTGACCTGCCGAAGAACCGCCTGGTCGTCTCGCATCTCC
>DNDP01000438.1:5071-9737 GCA_003484235.1 Verrucomicrobiales bacterium | reverse complement strand
TATTTCCTCACGCTGGCGCCGGACCTGACGCTCGAGGACTCGGGCGAGCTGGCGATCGGCTCCTACTACGCCGGGGTGCCGCATCCGCCGGGCTACCCGGTTTGGACCCTCTACACGTGGCTGTTCACGGTGCTGGTGCCCTTCTCGAACATCGCCTGGCGGGTGGCGCTCTCCTCGGCGGTGGCGGCCGCACTGGCCAGCGGGTTCCTGGCGCTGATCACCTCCCGGGGCAGCAGGATGATTCTGGAGAGCCTGGACGCCTTCAAAAACATTGATCGCAAGGCGGAGAACCTGATCTGCATCGTCGCCGGCTGGGTGGCGGGCACGTTGATCGCCTTCAACGGGTTCATGTGGAGCCAGGCGGTGATCGTGGAGGTGTACACGCTGAGCGTGTTCACGCTGGTGCTGACGCTGGTGCTCCTGCTGCGCTGGCTCTACGAACCGGAACGGACGCGCTGGCTGGTCTGGGCGTTCTTCGTGTTTGGGCTCTGCTTCACCAACCACCAGACGCTGATCTGCGCGGCCATGGGCATCGAGGTGCTGATCGCGATGGCCCGCCCGGCGCTGGGGCGTGACTTTCTCCTCGGAAACACGCTCGCCTACCTGGGCGGCCTGTTCCTCAAGGCAACCGGCATCGTGAACCTCTTCGAGGGAAACACCCCGGTGCTGATCATTTTCCACGTGGTCGGAATCCTTTCCCTCGGGGCCTACTGCTACCTGTTCGCGATCACCCGCAAGAAGGTGCTGGACGCCATTCGGGACGTCGTGGGCTATGCCTTCCTGGCGCTGGCGGTACTGCTTGTCGTTGCCTTTGCCAAGGAAGTCGGGAGCGGCCGCGTCTTCCTGCTCTTCCTGATGACCCTGATGATCGGATTCGGTTGCTGGAAGCTGTTCAAGGCGACGTGGGCGAGCCGCTGGGACTTCTTTACCCCCTTTCTCTCCGGACTCTGCTTCCTCGGCGGGGCCAGCCTCTACCTCTACATGCCGCTGGCCTCGATGACCAACCCGCCGATGAACTGGGGCTACCCGCGAACGGTCGAGGGCTTCGTGCACGCCTTCACCCGCGGCCAGTACGAGAAGACCAACCCCACGGAGAGCATCGGCAAGTTCATCGACCAGATCGGCATGCTGTACGACGGCGCCGTCAGCGAGTTCACGCTGGTGTATCTGCTGTTCGCGCTCATCCCGTTTGCCTTCCTGCGGCTGATGCGCCGGCGCGAGCAGGCCTGGCTCATCGGCCAGGTGGCCATCTATGTCTGCCTTTCGTTCCTGCTGATCTACCTGCTGAACCCGAACGCCGACAAGCAGAGCACCGACCTGACGCGCGTGTTCTTCACCGCCTCGCACGTGATGCTGGCAATGTGCGCGGGCTACGGGGTGACGCTCCTCTCCAGCATGCTGGTCACGAACTACCAGCGCTACCGCGAGTGGCTGCTTTACGGCGGCGCGGCGGTGGCCGCGATCGGCCTCTGCGGCGTGATGATCGTGTACGGCATGCTCGACGACGTCCTGATGCCCCCCCGCGTCAGCTACTTCTGGCTGGACCGGTTCAACGGCTGGTTCGGCTTCGCGCTCACGCTCGCCGCACCGCTGCTGGTGCTGCTCCACCGCCAGCGCGTGCCGCTGACGCTGTTCCTCGGCCTGATGGCGGCTGGCCCCCTCCACTCGGTGATGTCCCATTGGGCGGACAACGAGCAGCGCGGCCATTTGTTCGGCTGGTACTTCGGGCACGACATGTTCATCCCGCCGTTCACCGACGAGTCCGGGGAACTGAGCTACGATCCCGGGAAGCGACGGGAGCTGCTGGCCGATCCCGAGGCCGCGAAGCTGGTCTATCCCGAGATGACCACCAATGCCGTCCTCTTCGGCGGCACGGACCCCGGCCGGTTCGCGCCCACCTACATGATCTTCGGCGAAAGCTTCATCAAGCCGGAGCACCGCTTGAACCCGCACTTCGACCGGCGCGACGTGTACATCATCACCCAGAACGCGCTGGCCGATCACACCTACCTCAGCTACATCCGCGCGCATTACAACCGCAGCACGCAGCAGGACCCGCCCTTCTTCCAGGCACTGCTGCTCTCGGACCAGCAGCGGCGCGAACTCTCGGCCGAACAGCAGTGGGCGGTGGCGGGCGACAAGTTCTTCAACAAGATCCTGCTGGGGCCGCTGGACCGTCTGTTCACCGGCATCGGAAAGCGGATCGAGGAGCAGCGACGTGAGGAGGGGGTTTATCCGCCGAAGGAGATCTACACGCCCACGCCGCTCGACTCGAAGCTGTGCTTCGAGTCGTACCTGCAGGACGCCGGCCGCCGCAAGCAGGCCGGGCAGCTGAAGCCGGGCGAGGTCGTCGAGATCGTGGGCGAGCGCATCCAGGTCGCCGGCCAGGTGTCGGTGATGGCGATCAACGCGCTGCTGTGCCAGGTGATCTTCACGAACAATCCGCAGCACGAGTTCTTCATCGAGGAAAGCTTCCCGCTGGACTGGATGTTCCCGCACCTGACGCCGTTCGGGATCATCATGAAGATCAACCGCGAGCCGGTGCCGGAGTTCACCGAGGAGATCATGCTCCGCGACCGCCATTTCTGGCAGCAGTACTCCGAACGGCTCATCGGCAACTGGATCACGGAGGAGACGACCGTGGACCAGATCTGCGACTTCGTGGACGAGGTGTTTATCCGGCGCGACTACACGAACTTCAAGGGCGACCGGAAGTTCATCCGCGACGACCAGGCGCAGAAATCCTTCTCGAAGCTCCGCGGGGCGATCGGCGGCACCTATCTCTGGCGCCTGGGCATCATGAGCGGCGTGCCGACGCCGCAGTCGTACCTGCCCGCGAGCGAGGCTGCCCGGGCCCGGCTGTTGCGCGAGGCCGAGTTTGCCTGGAAACAGGCCCTGGCCTTCTGCCCCTACAGCCCCGAGGCGGTCTTCAAGTACTGCGGCATGCTCGTCAACCTCCCCGGCCGCCTGCCGGACGCGCTGCGCATTGCCCGCACGGCGCTGAAGATGGACCCGCTCAACGAGCAGTTCGCCTATCTCGTCGGCCAGCTGGAAAGCTACGAGCAGAGCGAGGGCTCGCTCGCGCAGATGCAGGAACAGTTCAACGCCCTGCTCCTCGCCTTCGAGCAGAATCCGGTCAGCGTCACCGCCGCCCAGGCCCTGATCGGCGCCTACCTGCAGATGCAGCAGACCAACGCCGCCTTCGAGGTGATCGACCGGATGATCTCCCACAGCAACGCCACGCCGGACACGGTCATCCAGGGGGCGCTGTTCGCGCGCGACCTGCGGAACGTCCCCATGATGGAGAAGGCGCTGCTCCGGCTCACCGAGGTCAACCCGTCGAGCCCCGAGGCGTGGTATGACCTCTCGGCGATGCAGGCTTCGCTGGGCAAGCTTGAACTCGCCGCCACCAACCTGCGCCGCTCCCTTGTGTTGAGCGACCAGCGACGCCTCGGTGACCCGGCCGCGAAGGATCTGCGGGAGGAAGCCGCCAAGGAAGAACGGTTCGGCCCGCTCCGCAACCGCGCCGACTGGCAGAGCGTCATCGCACCCGGAGGCCAGTAGGGCTCCGCGGCTTGTGGCCGTGAAATCGGGCGTGCTTCTCTGCCGTCCATCGTGGCAGTCTCACCGCCATGCCGCCCGGCTTCGCTCCCGCGTTGTACATCACCCTGCGATGCTTCACTGCTGTGTTGCTCGTCCTCGGACAAGTTCACGGCCAGCAGGCCGTCGGCTCCCGCGCAACCCCGGGACAATGGGAGGTCCTTGAAGGCTGCCAGCTGGTGAAGGACGCGGCCGTGGACGGCGACAGCTTCCACCTGGTGCACAACGAGCGCGAATACATCGTCCGGCTCTACTTCGTCGATTCACCGGAAAGCGATCCCGCCCTGGCCGACCGCACGCTCGACCAGTCCGAGTATTTTGGCATCGCGCCGGCAGACATCGCCCGGGGCGGCGAACTGGCGGCGAAGTTCACACGGGAGAAGCTCGGCGACCGCGAGTTCACGGTGGTCACCCGCTGGCAGAATGCGATGGGCCGGAGCAGTCTGGCGCGCTTTTATGCCATCGTGCTGGTGCAGGGAAGGAGCCTGGCCGAGGAACTGGTGGCCAATGGTCTGGCGCGCATCTACGGCCTGCGCGCGAACTGGCCCGAAGGCACCCGCTCCACCACCACGATCAACCGGCTCAAGAACCTTGAACTGACCGCCCGCGAACAGCAGCTCGGCCTCTGGAACGAAAAGGTGTTTTCCCGCACCGGCACCCCCAAGGTGACGGTCGCGGCCGATCCACGAACGGACCTCAACGAAGCCAGTTTCGAGGAACTGCAGAAGCTGCCGGGCATCGGTCCGGTGCTCGCCGAGCGCATCATCGCCCGACGGCCGTTCACCACAATCGATGAACTGGAAAAGGTGAAGGGGATTGGCGCCAAGACCATGGAACGCCTGCGGCCGCTGGTCCGGGTCGAGGGAACTTCCGACGAAGAATAGCAAACGCCCGGGCGGACGGATTGGCAGGGTTGAATCTCCAAGATGGGGACTGGTACGCCGGGAGGGACTCGAACCCCCAACCTTCTGATCCGAAGTCAGAAGCTCTATCCAATTGAGCTACCGGCGCGACCGCGGGCCACCCTGCCCGATTAGGCGATTCCCCGCACCAAGAAAATCCTGCC
>DNDP01000438.1:0-4769 GCA_003484235.1 Verrucomicrobiales bacterium | reverse complement strand
CGGCGCGGTGGGCGTCGCAGTTGATCACGCACTTCACGCCCTTCTCCTTCGCATAGGGCCAGAGGCGCCAGTCCAGGTCGAACCGCCAGGGGCTGGCGTTCAGCTCGATCCACGTGCCGGTCTCGGCGCAGGCGTCGATGACCGCCTGCTGGTTCACCGCGTAGGCGTTGCGCTCGAGCAGCAGCCGGCCGGTGAGGTGCCCGAGCATGTGAACCCGCGGGTTCGACGCCGCGGCGATGATCCGTTTCGTCATTTCCGCCTCGTTCTGTGTGAAGCCCTGGTGAACGCTGGCGACGACCACGTCGAGTTCGGCGAGCAGGTCGTCGTCGAAGTCGAGCCTGCCGCCGTTGAGGATGTCCACCTCGGTGCCGGTGAGCAGGCGGAAGTCGTGCCCCTCATCCTCCAGCCGGCGGTTCTCCGCCGCGACCTCGCCGAGCTGCTGACGCAGGCGCTCGGGCTGCAGGCCGTTCGCCTGGAAGGAGGATTTCGAGTGGTCGGTGATCGCCCAGTAGTCAAGCCCGAGCTCGACACACATCTCCGCAATCTCGCGCAGCGTCTGGTGGCCGTCGCTCCAGTTCGAATGGTTGTGCAGCGATCCCTTGAGGTCGGTCCATTCGATCAACCGCGGCAGGGCGCCCTTCTCCGCGGCGTCGAACTCGCCGTGATCCTCCCGCAGCTCCGGCGGAACGGGATCCAGCCCCAGTTCGCTGAAGATGTCGTCCTCGGTGCGGCAGGCGACGCGCAGCTTCGGGTCGCGGGTTTCCTCCTTGGACTTGAACAGGCCGTACTCGTTGAGGCGCAGACCACGGTCGATCGCCCGCTGGCGCATGACGATGTTGTGTTCCTTGCTGCCGGTGAAGTAGTGGAGCGCGAACGGAAACTCATCGTCGCCCACCACGCGGAGGTCGGCCTGCAGGCCGTTCTCCAGATGGACGCTCGCCTTGGTGTCGCCCTGGGCGATGACCTTCATCACGCCGGGCAGGCCGGTGAAGAAGCCGATCACCTCCGCGGGCTTCTTCGACGAGGCGAGAAAGTCCAGGTCCCCGACGACCTCCTTGTGGCGGCGCAGGCTGCCGGCGGTGGAGCAGCGGATGACGTCGGTATGCCCGCGCAGCGCCTCAAGGATCGGCTCCGCCGCGGCCAGCGCATCGTGAAGGTGAAACTTGGAGGCGAACTGGCGCTTGAAGGCGATGCCTTCGAGAATCTTCGTCTGCGTCTTCTCGCCGAAGCCGGCCAGGTCCGCAACCTTGCCCTCCTTGCAGGCGGCCTCGAGCTTCTCGACCGAATCGACGCCCAACTCGTCGAAGAGAGCCTTGACCTTCTTCGGGCCGACTCCGGGCAGTTCGACAACGTCCAGCAGGCCGGCGGGAACGGATGCCTTCAGCTCGTCGTAGTACTTCATCTTCCCCGTGGTCACCAGCTCGGCCACCTTCTTCTGCAGGGCGTCGCCGAAGCCCTTGATCTCGCCCAGCCGCTCCTCGGCCACCAACGTTGCGAGCGGTTCGGAGAGCTGCTCGAGCGCCCGCGCGCCGTTCGTGTAGGCGCGGGTCTTGAAGGGATTCTCGCCCTTCAACTCGAGCAGCAGCGCAATCTCGTTCAGGATCTCGGCTACCTGGTTCTTGTCCACGCGGGAACGTTACGAGGCCGGCTTCGCAGTGGGAAGGAGGAAGACGGGGACGAGCCCGTCCCGGAGGAGGATTCGCACCCGTTCTTGATCGGCGGGACGTGGTGCAGCCCCGGCGGGCGGCCACCGCAGGAATTCACCGAACCGCACGTGCGCTTTGCCGCCATTTCCATGCTTTGAACAATGAGCGCGTTTTGTCAGTCTGTCTGCACATGCATGCGGTGCAACCTACCTCGGGCCAATCCACGAAGGGCAACGGCAGACTGCCCGCGGACTGGCATCTTGCGGGATTCGATCTGCAGCCGCGCACCCGGCTCGTCTTCGGCAACGGCTCGCTGGAAAAAGTCGGCACGATCGCCCGGGAACTCGGCGGCAACCGCGTGCTGCTCGTCACCGACAAGGGCATTGCGGCGGCGGGGCACGCAAGCCGCGCCGTCGCCCATCTCGAGGCCGCGGGCATGCACGTCGCCATACACGACACCGTGCATGAGAACCCGACGACCGGCGACATCGCGCGTTGCCTGGAGGTTGCCCGCAGTCAGGGCACCGACATGATCATCGGCCTTGGCGGCGGCAGTTCGATGGACACCGCCAAGGGGACGAACTTCCTCCTGACCAACGGCGGCGAGATGAAGGACTACTGGGGCGTCGGCAAGGCGACCAAGCCCATGCTGCCGCTGATCGCGATCCCGACCACCGCCGGCACCGGCAGCGAATGCCAGTGCGCGGCGCTGATCGCGGACGAGGACACGCACCAGAAGATGGCGTGCCTCGACCCGAAGGCGGCCGCGCGGGTGGCGATCCTCGACCCGCTGCTCACCGTGTCGCAGCCGCCGAGCGTCACCGCCTGCACGGGCATCGACGCCATCGCCCACGCCGTGGAGACGGCCGTCACGACGAAGCGCAACGGCTGGTCGCTGATGTTCTCGCACGAGGCGTTCAAGATGCTCGTGCCCAGCCTGCCCCGTGTCCTGAAGGATCCCAACGACATGGAGGCCCGCGGGCGCATGCTGCTGGGCGCAGCGCTGGCGGGCACGGCGATTGAAAACTCGATGCTCGGCGCGGCGCACTCGGCGGCCAATCCGCTGACAGCGCACTTCAACGTCGTCCACGGCCAGGCGGTGGGGATGATGCTGCCGGCGGTGGTGCGGTTCAATTCGCAGGAGGAATCGGTGAAGCGCGCCTACGCCGAACTGGCCAGCGGGCCCGAGCTGGCCTGGGTGCGCGAGGGGCTGGACCCGGCGGTCAACGCGCTGGTCGACCATCTCGAGGAGCTGCTGGAGATCGCCGGCTTCCCGCACTCGCTGAAAGAATGCGGCGTGGACGAGAAGAGCATTCCCACGCTGGCGGCGGAGGCGGAAAAACAATGGACCGCGAACTTCAATCCGCGGCCCATTGGAAAGGAAGATTTCGCCGGCCTATACGAGGCGGCCTTTGCGGCGCGCTAGTTCACGAGGTCGAGGCGGTACTCCTTGGAAAGCTGGCTGTCCGACCGGCGGGCCGGGAACCCCTTGTACTCGTAGTCGAACTTGAACTGGTAATAGACGTGATCCTTTTCGGCGGGAATCGGGATCAGCGTCTCCCACCGGTTGTTCAGCAGCGGGGTCGGCCGCATGGGATAGGCTTCCAGGCCGACGACCACGAACGGCTTCACGGAGTCCTTGACGAGGCTCTGCTGCCGGCTTTTCCAGACCGCCTCCACCGGGTAGAGTCCCGTCGAGTTGCGTACCTGCTGGCCCGGGGTCAGGTTGGTGATCGAGCTGGTGGTGCAGCCGACCAGCAGGATTGGAAGCAGCAGGGCTGCGAAATGCCGGATGAACTTGGTCATGTTGGCGCCAGCGAAGCATAACGGGTCCGGGCCTGTAAAGTGGGTTTTGGCGGCGGTCAGTTCGGGTTTGCATCCGGTCACCGAACGGAAATGATCGCCCGGCTGTCTGACGCGAAACGAGCGTGATGCCCGAACAAGCAACAACCTGGAATCGATGGCGGCGGGAGCCGCTGGCCATCGCCGTGTGCGCGTCCCTGCTGCTGCACGGGCTGTTCTGGGGCGCCTGGCATGCCGGCCGCGAACACGGCTGGTGGGAGGTCTCCGTCCCCTTCCTGGACCGGCTGCTGGCCCGGTTCAACGCCGCGATCGTGAACGAGGAGGAGATCGCCAAGGCGCTCGAACGCCAGCAACAGCGCCTCGCGGAGGAGCTGCCGCTCATGTTCATGGACGTCTCCGCCGCCCAGGCCAGCACCGAGGCGCCCGAAACCCCGAAGTTTTACGGCGCGGTCAACTCCATCGCCGCGAATGCCGAAGCCGCCGACACCGAGGCCGAGACGCCCAAGCTGGACGGCGAACAGACCGACATTCCCAAGGCGGTCGATGTCACCGAAAACCGTGTCCAGCCCGCCGTCGCGCCCGCTGCGGCACAGCCGGGCGCCGACCAGGAAGTGGTGGCCGATGCCAATACAGCGCCCGTTCCGGAGGCGGAGCAGCTCGCCCAGGGGAAACCCGATGCCCCACCGACACCGGTGGCGGAACTTCAAGCCACGGAGCCGGGAACGCCGGACCAGCTGCAACTGCCGGCCCCACCAACCCTGAAGCCCGGCGACCTGGCGATGGCCCCCACCCGGACCCAGCCGGAGCGGGGCGACGGTGCGCCGCCCAAAGGTGACGAAGGCACGGCCAAGGTCACGCGACCGCGCACGATCGCACAGGCGCGGGCCCTGCAGCCGCAGGACCTCTCGATTGCCGGGCAGCAGATGAAACTCGACGGCGGGGTGCGGAACCAGCGTGCGGTGCCGAGCTTCGACACCCAGGGGACGCCGTGGGGCAGCTACGACGCCAAGCTCATCGCGACGATCCAAAGCCAGTGGTACCGGTTTCTCGACCAGCACCCCGAGGCCTTCAACTGGGCCGGGCGGGTCGTCACCAAGTTTGTACTGCATCACGATGGCCGGATCACCGACTTCGAATTCGTGGAGAACAGCGCCGGCGAGATTCAGGGCTATGGCTGTCAGAAGGCGATCGTCCGCGATCTGGGCCAGCCTTACGATCCGTGGCCGCCGCAGCTCCGCCGCATCACCGACAAGGACTACCGGGAGTTGCGTTTCACGTTTTACTACCATTAGGCTCCGGCCACCGCGCCGCGGCACCCAC
>DNDP01000065.1:3840-4047 GCA_003484235.1 Verrucomicrobiales bacterium | reverse complement strand
CCTGGATCCGCGGCGGCGCAATCGCACTGAGCGACCCGCATTTCATCGAATTCGCCCGCGACTGGACGGCCGAGGCGATCAAGCACCATCCCGGGCAGCACCGGATCGTCGCCCAAAGGGCGGAGACGCTGATGGTGACGCAGCAGTTTGCCGATGCCCTGCCCCTCTGGCGCCAGCTCAACGGCCATCCCCGGGCGGTGGCGGCGC
>DNDP01000065.1:0-3701 GCA_003484235.1 Verrucomicrobiales bacterium | reverse complement strand
CATCCCGGGCAGCACCGGATCGTGGCCCAGCGGGCGGAGACGCTAATGGTGACCCAACAGTTTGCTGACGCCCTGCCCCTCTGGCGCCAGCTCAACGGTCATCCCCGGGCGGTGGCGGCGCGGGTCCTGTGCGAGCTGATGCAGGATGATTTCAGCATCGACCGGCCGCCGGCCAACGAGCGCGAGGCCAGCCAGGAGTTTCTGAACTGGTATCGCAACCTGGTGCGTCATCAGGCGGTGGACGGCGCGCAGGCCATCGCCGAGCGGCTGGAAACACTGCGAACGCTTCTTCCTTCAGCTGCGGACGCGCTGGAGCAGCTGCTGGCGGCGGTCGCCGCCGAAGCGGCGTGAGCAGGGCGTGGGCACTCCGCATCAACGTAAGCGCCAATGTCCCTTGGGTCTTGGGACTTTTTTGCCAGTGCATTCATTCTGCCGAGCCCCCGCTGACACAAGCAGCCACAGCGCCTGAATCAGCTTCTTCACCCGGCTCTCAATCCAAGCCATCGGGCCAGACACCTCTCCACCTCGAGCAATTGCCCGGCGCTTAAGACTCCGAGTCTTCGAAGGAAGAACTTTGGCGGAATCGCCACCAAGCCCTGCACAAGAAACGCGCCCGCTGCCAGGAAGCGAGCGGGAATGACCACTTCGAATTGAGAACCCCGGATCGCGGTCGTGTGGGGAATCACCCCAATCAAGGCACGATCGGCGTCACCATAGGGGATTCCAATGACCAGCGCCGGGCGCACCTTCTGGGTGACTCCGAAATCAACCTGCCAGACCTCGCCCCGCTCAGGCACCTTTGGAATCCTCCTCCTGGTCGAGCGCCCGGAACGAGGCAGCTGCGAGTGCCGCGAAGTCTTCATCGGTCAGATCCGGAGACATCGGGATGCGCTCCACCAAGGCACGGCGGAGCTCAACACGCTCTCCATCCGAAAGCCGCTCGACCTCCCGGAGAATTTGGTCAACCGCTGCAGTCATGGAGCAACCATAGCGTTCGGCACGAGCCAGGCAAGTTCGCGTTGGGCCCACTGCGGACCCCGCACGAGACCAGTCATTTGGCGGCGCGTTCCAATCCTTGTTTCAGCGCGCCTGTGCGTGCATCTACAAGGGGTTATATCCGACTCACCTTACGCCACAGATCACGAATGCTGAACGTCCAGAAGATCGAACCAGTGGGAGTATCATTCTAGGTCACTCGTCCGGTGACTTCTCGTTTCTGAACGACCACAGGTATGGCATCTCGGCATCAATCAATCGAATGGTCCAGTCGTCACCGGCAAGTGTGATCGTGCATCTCCAATGTTCTCCAATCAGATAGAATTCAAACTGCGACTTGCGCCGAAACCGGCGATCTATCCAGAGGTAATCCAGCCACGGTTGGCCCGTGACTTGATTCGTGTAGCGCCACCGCACCTTTTGGACACCAGTCAGGTGCAGGGCGGAATCTGCAACATGCAGTTCTAATGATCGTTCGTGTTTGGTGTAGCCCCGCTCCCAACAGTCCCGATTCAGAGCTATCGTGATCGCACCCTTCTCCGGGAGTACGTCACGCGACAAGATGCGCGCGTCGTGTGTCAGTGAGGAAAGAAATGCCAGATCGTGCAGGAGATTCCCATCTTGTCGAATGCAGTATCGAACCGGACCGTTCAATGCGGCGAACGTCTGGTGGAAAATCGACGAAAAATCAGGTTGCGTATGGGTCATGCGGACAAAATTTGGAATGGGTCGGCAATGGTATCGGTCCAGCCTCAGTTTACCCACGCCAGAGGCAGGACTCTGGTTCTTCCAAAGATAGACTGGACGCTAATAGCTTTCGCGGGCCGGGCAAGTCTCCAGTTTGCCGCTCGACTGTATGCCGTTTCCCGCCGCCGGCCACAGACCGCCCACGCTCCCTGCGACTACTTCGCTACCTACCCAGCACCACCGGCGCCCAGAGCATCACGATCAGCACGATGACCACGAATCCGGCGAGGTTCATCGTGACGCCGCTGCGCATCATCTGCGGCAGGCTCACCCGGCCCGAGCCGTAAACGATCGCGTTGGGCGGCGTGGAGACCGGCAGCATGAACGCCATCGAACAGCCCAGGCACGCGGCCAGCGCGGGCAGGAGCGGATCGACGTCAGCAGCCCGCGAGACGGCGATGGCGACCGGCAGGAGCATGTTCGCGGTTGCCAGGTTCGAGGTCATTTCGGAGATTGCCATCGCGACCACCGCAAAGAGCATGACCAGCGTCAACGTGGTCCGGGTGTCGAACAGGCCGGCCGCGCCATCGCCGATCCAGCCGGCCAGGCCGGTGGTGAACATGAGGTCGCCAATGCTCAGGCCGCCGCCGAACAGGAGGATGGTTCCCCAGTCGATGCGGTTGGCCGAGCGCCAGGTGAGGGTGAACTCGCGCCGGGCAAAGTTGATGGGCAGGAGGAACAGGAGGCTGGCGCCGAGCACGGCGGCGACCGATTCGGGCAGCCGCTCGTCCAGCCATCGGCCGAGCGCGGTGTCGCCGGCCCCAATCACCACCATGAACCCGGGCAGCAGCCACATCGTAACGGTGGTGCCAAACGCAAGCAGCACGTTGCGCTCGGCCCGGCTCATTGGCCCGAGCTTCGCCGCCAGTTCACGGATGACCTCGCGACCGACCCCGACGTTCAGCGAAGCGCCGGCAAACTGCCGCTGAAATTTCCAGACCATGAAGCCGAGCATCAGCGCGCTCAGCGGAACACCGAAGGCCATCCACTGGAAAAAGGAGATGTGCACGTCGAGCTGCGTTTCGAAAATGCCCTTGGCGACGAGGTTGGGCGGCGTGCCGACGGGCGTCGCGATGCCGCCGATCGACGCGCCGTAGGCGATCGCGAGCATGATCGCCCCGCCGAACCGCGCCATTGCGCGTGCGTCGCCTTTGCCTTCGCCTGCTTCCTCCATCTGCGTCAGCGTGGCGACCCCGATGGGAAAGAGGATCGCGGCGGTGGCGGTGTTGGAAACCCACATGGAGAGCAGCGCGGCGAGGAAACCGAAGCCGAGCAGCAGGCGGGTGGTGCCCTTGGCGACGAAATTTGAACCAAGGATCCGGTAGGCGACGCGGCGGTTGAGACCGTGTTCGAGCATTCCCTGCGCGAGCAGGAAGCCGCCAAGGTACACGAAGATCAGCGGATGCGCGAACGGCTGGAACACCGCCTTGGCCGAAGCGACTCCAAGCACCACGCAGAGAGCGGGCCCCATAAGAGCTGTGGCCGCCAAAGGGATCGCCTCCGTCACCCAGAAGATCACCACAAGGGCCACCACGGCGAGGAGGCGTTGGGCGGCCGGCTCGAGCCCGGCGGGGGCGGCGAACAGCAGGATCGCGAAGAGCAGCGGGCCGGCGATCAGTCCGAACAACTGGCGACGGCGCTCGAACTCCTGTTCGGCGGCGGAAAGCACGGCTACCGGGGTGGACACGCGGCGTTTATGCCCGAGGCATGGGAGCGAGATCAATTCCGCGATTCCGTCAGGCGGCTTCGACGCCTCGATTCCAGTTCATTCCGCTGCTTGCGTTCATGGGCCGCAGCCGATATGCCCTTGTCCCGAAGCTCATGTCTGATCCCATCGTCGCCCCCGCCTCCCTGCACCAGGCCGCGCTGCGCCTTCATCCCGATGACAACGTCGTCGTCCTGAAGCGGACAGTGAAGGCCGGCTCCCCGCTCTCCTCCCGCGCCCAAGAACCCCCCGC
>DNDP01000282.1:699-3652 GCA_003484235.1 Verrucomicrobiales bacterium | reverse complement strand
CCTCCAGCGGGCCCATGAACATTTCGTAAAGCCGCAGCGAATCTGCCCCGTACTCATTCACCACCTCTTCCGGCGTGATGACATTCTTGAGACTCTTGGACATCTTCTCGACGTTGCCGGCGAGCTTCTGGTTGTCCGACTTGCGATACGCCCCATCCTCGCGGAAATCGATCTCGTCGTAGCCGACCGGGATGCCGCGATTGTCGCGATACGCGAACGCGCGAATCATGCCCTGGTTGAACAGCTTCCCGAACGGTTCAACCGTCGACACATAACCCAGATCGAAAAGCACCTTGTGCCAGAACCGCGCGTAGAGCAGGTGCAGCACCGCGTGCTCCGCGCCGCCGAGATACAGATCAATCCCGCCGACGTGCGGGCGGCCATCCTTCCGTTTCGACAGCATCCAATACCGCTCAGCCTCCGCGCCGACCAGCCGCTCCTTGTTCCACGGCTCGCAGAAGCGCAGGTAATACCAGCACGAGCCCGCCCACTGCGGCATCGTGTTCAGCTCGCGCTTGTAGGTCTTGCCGTTGCGCGTGACGGTGGACCACTCCTTCGCGCGGCCCAGCGGCGGCTCCGGCGGGCTGTCGTCATTCTCCGCGCGCGTCGTCGGGCGGAAGTCCTCCATCTCCGGCAGCGTGAGCGGCAGTTCGGATTCATCGAGTGGAACCAGCTCGCCATCGGGCCCGTGCAGAATCGGAATCGGCTCGCCCCAGTAACGCTGCCGGCTGAACAGCCAGTCGCGCAGCTTGAAGTTGATCGTCTTCTTGCCGAGGCCCTTTGCTTCGAGCCAGGCGGTGATCTTCTGCTTGGCTTCGGCAGTGGGGAGGCCGTTCAAGCTGATCTCACTGTTTGCCGAGTTCACTCCATAGCCCTCACCGGAGAAACACTCCAGGGGCGGAGCGGAACAGGGTTTCTCGCCGGTTTCGTTTTCGCACCGGTCTTGTGAAACCACCTCGCGAATGGTGAGGCCAAACTTCTCCGCAAACTCCCAGTCCCGCTCATCGTGTGCAGGCACGGCCATGATCGCGCCGGTGCCGTAGCTCGCCAGCACGTAGTCGGCAATCCAGATGGGGATCTTCTCCCCATTCACCGGGTTGGTGGCGTAGGCGCCGGTGAAGACGCCGGTCTTCTCCTTCGCCAGCTCGGTGCGTTCGAGATCGGACTTGCCGGCGGCGGTCGCCTGATACTCCTTCACCGCCGCCGCCTGCTTGGCAGTGGTGATCTGGGCCACAAGCCGGTGTTCCGGCGACAACACCATGTAGGTCGCGCCGAACAACGTGTCGGGTCGGGTGGTGAACACGCGGATCTTCTCGCCGTGTCCGTCGATCTGAAAATCCACCTCCGCTCCTTCGCTGCGCCCGATCCAGTTCCGCTGCATTTCCTTCAGCGAATCGGACCAGTCGATCGTGTCGAGATCGTCGAGCAACCGCTGGGCAAAGGCGGTGATGCGGAGCATCCATTGGCGCATCGGCTTGCGCACGACCGGGAACCCCCCCACCTCGCTCTTGCCGTCAATGACCTCCTCATTGGCCAGCACGGTGCCGAGTTCGGGACACCAGTTCACCGGCGCCTCGCTGACAAACGCCAGCCGCTTCGAGTCGCGATAGGCCCGCTGTTCAGCCTCGCTATTGCAATCGGCCGGATACTTCAGCGTGCTGATAGGCTCCGCACGGTTTGTCTCCGGGTTGAACCAAGCATTGTAGAGCTGGAGGAAGATCCACTGCGTCCAACGGAAGTAGCCGGGGTCGGTGGTGTTCACCTCGCGCGACCAGTCGTAGCTGAAGCCGAGGCTCTTGATCTGACGGGTGAAGTTCGCGACGTTCGCCTCGGTGGTGAGGCGCGGATGCTGCCCGGTCTTGACCGCGTATTGCTCCGCAGGCAAACCGAACGCGTCCCAACCCATCGGATGCAGCACGTGCCGGCCCTGCGCCCGACGATAGCGCGCGAGGATGTCCGTGGCCGTGTAGCCTTCCGGATGCCCGACATGCAGCCCGGCGCCGGACGGATACGGAAACATGTCGAGGATGTAGAACTTCGCGGGCGCCTTGCCGGCCGTCACGCCCGCCTCGCTCATCGCCTCGGCCCCGTGGCGTTGCGCAAACGGGTGGTTGTCGGGAACCGGTTCGCCGGGGTTGAACGCCTTGAAGGTCTTTTCCTCGTCCCAGTGCCTCTGCCACCTCGGTTCGACCAGATGAAATGGAAACTGCCGTCGCATGGTAAAAAAATCAGGCGCGGGATATTGGGGAAAGGCCACCGGCGCGGCAATGGCGGAATTGCGCGGGGGACAAGGAGGTTCCGGCCCCGTCGGCGGCCAGGCTTCGGGTGGTTCGGCCGAAAATAAAGTTTGCCTTGGCCAGCGAATGCGCTTACCAAAAAGGCCATCGAAGGTCTGGCCGTCCGGCTGGTGTTTCCTGACTCCTGCAGTTCCGGGCGGTTTCCCGAAAATTCAGCATTCTTGTGAGTCGCTTTTTCCGGGTTCACACAGGTTACCAGGCCGACCCCAAAACACAAAGTCAGTGCCGTCAGACATACTTATGAGCAGACCCTCCAACGGGAACCGGCCCACCAATGGGTCGCCCGAAACCGGATCGGGCTATTTGGAGATCGCGGACAAGGGATTTGGCTTCCTGCGGTCACCGGACCAGCATTTCAGCCCGAAACCGACCGACATCTTCGTCACGCCTGACACGATCAAGCGGTGTTTCCTGCGCGAGGGCGCGCTGGTGTCCGGCACCCTGCAGCCGCCGCACCGGGGCACCAATCCCCAGCTCCGGCACGTGGACACCGTGAACGGGATGGCTTTTCAGGACTACACCAAGGCGCCCCGCTTCGAGAACCTGGTGACCATCGATCCCGAACAGAAGATCAACCTCGAGACGGATCCCGCCCTGATCGAGACCCGGATCATCGACCTCGTCACCCCGATCGGCAAGGGCACCCGCGGCCTGAT
>DNDP01000282.1:0-434 GCA_003484235.1 Verrucomicrobiales bacterium | reverse complement strand
ACCACGAACCACCCGGAGATCGAGGCGATCGTGCTGCTCATCGACGAACGGCCCGAGGAGGTCACCGACTTTCAACGCTCGGTGAAGGCCGAGGTCATCGCCTCTTCCAACGACCAGGACCTGGAAACCCACGTCCGGCTGTCGCGTTTCGTCATCGAGCGCTGCCGTCGCCGCGTCGAGGCGGGCAAGGATGTCTTTGTGCTGCTCGATTCCATCACCCGCGTCGCGCGCGCCTACAACAGCGTGCATGGCGGCTCGGGCCGGACGATGACCGGCGGCGTGGATGCCCGCGCGCTGGAGATTCCGCGCAAGATGTTCGCCGCGGCCCGCAACATCGAGAACGGCGGCTCGCTCACCATCATCGCCACGGCCCTGGTGGACACCGGATCGCGCATGGACGAACTGATCTTTCAGGAGTTCAAGGGCACCGGCAA
>DNDP01000044.1:11324-14807 GCA_003484235.1 Verrucomicrobiales bacterium | reverse complement strand
CCCGGGCGATCTCGCGGAAGCCGGGCATTGCGCCACCGTCGCCCTTGCGCGCGCCGACCACCATCACTGGAATCAGGATGATCAACACCGCCACCGGGCCGGACTTGGGAATGGACTTCAGGGAGAACAGGTACCCGCAGGAAAGCACGGCCAGCAGTCCGGAGGTGACGAGCATCGTCACCGAATTGGGAAGCAGCGGTATCAGCACGTAGGCGATCAGCAGCGTGCCGCCGACGCTCCCAAACGTGCTGACGGCCGAAATCCGGCCGACGACTCCGCCGGATTCAGTGGTGGTGCGGATGAGCACGCGCGAGAGAAACGGACCGGTCACCGCCAGCAAGGTTAGCGGAACGAAGAACAGGAAGAGGGCGGCCACGATCGAGCCGGTGGCGAGGTTCAGCTTGAGGGCGGCGAAAGAGACCGTCTTCACCAGCGGCACTGTCAGGGCCAGATAGAGCGCCGCCAACAGCATGCAGCGGTAAAGATGGCGGAGATCCGGAGCCCGGTCGGCCAGCCGCCCGCCGAACCAGTAGCCCACCGCCAGCGAAACCAGCGTGACGGCAATCTGGGCGGTCCACACGAAGTGCGAGGTGCCGAAGTAGGGCGACAGCATCTTGGCTCCCAGGATCTCGACGACCAGGATGGCTGCGCCGTTGAAGGCCGCAGTCACGTAGAGAAACCGCCGCAGTCGGTTGGAAAGCGGTGCATGGGAGGAAACGGATTTGTCGGGAACAGGCACGGCGAAGAGATATCGGCTGCCGTCCGCCAGGGCAAGCGACGGATTCCACTGCCGCAGCATTCGGCCACCTGCAGGGGCCCACCGATGAGGGGCCAGAATCCACCCTTGGGTGTCCCTGCAAAAACCGGTTGACCCGGCCTTCGATTCCATTATGATATCACTCCGATAGCTCGTGTGCCGTTCACCCCAAACCACGCCCTTCCATGAACCCAATGTCCGAAGCCCAATCCAAGGAACGTCCCGGATCGTCCGTCAGCGGCTGGCCGATTCTGCCTTTGACCCTGCTCTTGAAGCTTGCAGCCATCTTCCTGATCATAGTTGCCGCAAATGGCGGCCAGCCGTTGGCTCTCCTGATCCCTTTGGCAGTCCTTGCCTTCCTCGCATCCATTCTCTCGTGGTTTGGCTACTTCACGCTGCAGCCCAATGAGGGGCGGGTTCTCATCCTCTTCGGGGCTTACAAGGGCTCGATCCGACGGAGCGGCTTCCACTGGACGAATCCCTTCTATTCGAAGAAGCGGATCTCCCTGCGCATGCGCAACCTGAATGGCGAACGGCTGAAGGTGAACGACAAGCGTGGCAACCCGATCGAGATCGCCGCGGTGGTGGTTTGGAAGGTCGCCGACACGGCCCAGGCCGCGTTCGACGTCGATGACTACGAGAACTACGTCGAGGTCCAGAGTGAGTCGGCGGTGCGGCATCTGGCCTCCGCCTACGCCTATGACCAGGGCGAGGAGGACGAATTCACCCTCCGTGGAGGAGGCGACGAGGTGAACACCGCACTCACCCGTGAACTACAGGAGCGTCTGTCGAAGGCGGGCGTCTTCGTGGATGAGGCGCGCATCACGCACCTGGCGTACGCACCGGAGATTGCGCAGGCGATGCTCCGTCGCCAGCAGGCGGAGGCGATCATCGCCGCCCGCACCAAGATCGTGCAGGGAGCCGTCAGCATGGTGGAGATGGCGTTGAACGATCTGAAGGAAAAGCAGGTCATCGAGTTCGACCAGGAACGGAAGGCATCCATGGTCAGCAACCTTCTCGTCGTACTGTGTGGCGAGACCGAGGTCAGCCCGGTGATCAACACCGGCACGCTGTATCATTGAGCGAATCGTGAGCGCGAAGGCATTCGACGTCACCTGGGGCCGGCGAATCTGGCTGATTACCGGATTGGTGATGCTGCTCGCCTCGGCGGTGACGATCACCATTACCACCGCGGCGTCACCGGACGAGGCAGTGTGGATTCGCTGGATACTGCCGTGGGTGGTGCCGGGCATCCCAGCGACTACCGCGCTGTGGATGATCCGCCGCTACGAACTCGATGACCACGAACTGAGGGTTCACCGGCCATTCTGGGTGAATCGCATACCGCTCAGCGACATAGCGTCGGCGGAGGTGGATCCCCGGGCGTGCCGGGGTGCCTGGAAAACGCTTGGCAATGACGGCCTGTTCGCGATGCACGGGCGCTTTCGCAGCCGCCGGCTGGGGAAGTTCCAGGCCTACGTCACCAATCCCGAACAGGCGGTCATTCTCCGGGTGACGAACGACACCATTGTCATATCCCCCGCTGAACCGCGAAAGTTCCTCAACGAGCTGAACCGCCGGCTGGACCGGCTGAAAGACCGACACTGATGGCCGGCGAACCCCGCAAATCATTCCTCCTGCGCATCGATCCAAAACTCTGGTCAGAAGTCGAGGCCTGGGCTCAGGAAGACCTGCGCTCGGTGAACGGCCAGATCGAGTTCCTCCTCAAACAAGCCGTCGCCCGCCGCAAAAATCAGGCGCCGCCCGCGGACGAATCCGGGAATTGACCGGCCAACATCCTACCTTGGTCGCCCGCCGGGTCCCTTGCCCGTGGCAGGATTCTGCGATCGCCGGGCAACAGGAACCTTGTCACTGCCGACGCTTTCCCCTATCACTCTGGCACTCATGAAAACGCTTTCGCTGTTCCGCACCGGCGTGACCCTCGTCGCCGGCCTCGTCATCCTGACTTCAGCCACCCTCCGTGCCGGTGCCGCCGACCTGAAACTCGGCGTGCAGACCTGGACCCTGCGCAACTTGAACTTCGAGCAGGTGGTCGAATTCGCCAAGAAGCATGAGCTGAAACATCTGCAGTTCATTGCCAACCATTTCGATCCCAAAGGCACGCAGGAAGAATGGGCGAAGAAGAAGGCGATCCTCGATCAGAACGGGCTGGTCGCCTACACGTTCGGCGTGGCGGGCACGTCCATGAACAAGGAGGAGAACCGCAAGCTGTTCGAGTTCGCCAAGTTTATGGGCATCAAGCTCATCATCGTCGAGCCGGGCGACTTCAAGATCCTCGACAACCTGGAGGAACTGGTGAAGGAGTACGACATCCGGATCGCCATCCACAACCACGGCATCAAGTCGCTTTACGGCAATCCCGCCGTCGTCAAGAACCTCATCCAGCACCGCGATCCCCGCATCGGCGTCTGTCTCGATGCCGGCTGGGTGACCAGCGCCCGCTTTGACTGCGCCAAGGTGTTCAAAGACTACGGAGACCGGGTGTTCGACATCCATCTGAAGGACAAGAAGGTCACGCCCACCGACAACGGAGACGTGGCCGTGGACACGTTCCTGGGCGAAGGGGACGCCAACTTGAAGGGGCTCTTCAAGGCCGCGAAGGAGGCCGGTTACCAGGGCGTCTTCGCCATCGAGACCGACAACAACCTGAAGGACCCGACAGAGCACATGGCCAAGGCGATCGAGTTCTTCAAAGCCAACCAGCC
>DNDP01000044.1:8511-11007 GCA_003484235.1 Verrucomicrobiales bacterium | reverse complement strand
CCGCCGATGAGGTGCTCCTGAATGATCCGTTCGAGCCGCTCGGGTGTGCACGAGTGATACCAGGCACCCTCGGGATAGACGACGGCAATCGGCCCCTGCGTGCAGACCTGCAGGCAGTTGGCCTTGGTCCGGCAGACGCTCGCCTGCGGGCCCACCAGCCCCAGCTCCTTGAGACGCCGCTTCAGGAACTCCCACGAAATCAGCGAAGCCTCCCGGTCGCAGCATTTCGGCTTGGTCTGGTCGCAGCAGAGAAAGATGTGGCGGCGGACTGTGGCCAGGCCAATCGCCGTGCATTCGGATTGGAGTGACTTCTCGTTCATGTGTGGTGCCGCTGATGGGTCCAGGTTTCAGGCCAGCACCCAGCCGGCCTTGATCTCCTCGTCCAGACCGGTGGCTGTTTCACCGGCGAGCAGCCGACGCTCGGCCAGGACCCCGATCATGGCGGCGTTGTCGGTGCTCAGCTGCGGATCGCTCAGGCGCAGGTGCAGTTTATCCCTGGCACAGGCAGCCGCCAGTTCACGTCGCAGCGACAGGTTGCAGCTGACACCGCCGGAGGCGGTCACGCATCGCACGCCCAGCCGGCGGGCCGCACCCAGCGTCTTCTTCACCAGCACTTCGACGATCGCCTGCTGAACACTGGCGCACAGATCACGGACCTTCTGTGCGTCCGCCAGCAGCCCGGGGTTCTTCTCGAGGAAGTAACGGACGGAGGTCTTGAGACCGCTGAAGCTGAAGTCGTCGTTCGGCTGGTACAAAAGCGGTCGAGGAAACTCGTAGGCATCCGGATTGCCTTCTCCCGCCAGACGGTCCATCTGCGGTCCGCCGGGATAGGGCAGTCCGATCAGCTTCGCGGTCTTGTCGAAGCATTCCCCGGCCGCGTCGTCGATGGTGCCGCCGATCACCCGGTGTCGCAGCTCCGCCTCGACGTGCACAAGCAGGGTATGTCCGCCGCTGACAATGAGCGAAACATTCGGCTCGAACCGCTCGAACTCCGCGCGGGGCGGATCACCGGTAATCCACGGCGAATATAGATGCGCCTCATGGTGATGAATGCCGATGAATGGTCGGTCCAACGCAAACGCCATCCCCTGCCCGGCCTTCAAACCGATCATCAGCGCCGGCGGCAGGCCGGGTCCCCGCGTCGCGGCCACGGCATCCACATCGGCCGGTTTGGCGTCCGCGAGCCGCAGAGCCTCGTGAGCGACGGGCAGCAGATTCTTCAGGTGCTCGCGGGTGGCCAGTTCGGGGACAACGCCGCCGTACTCCTCGTGCAGTTTCATCTGCGAGGCCACGACGTTCGACAGCACACGGCCGCCGCTCACGAGCGCCACGCCCGTTTCGTCACAGGAAGTTTCAATGGCCAGGATCAGCATCGGGAAGCCGGCAGCCCGGTGACGCTTCGTAGGTGAAACCGGCCGGCCTGTCGAGAACGCAGACGCAGCAGCGCCGACTTCACGGACTGGCTCAGGGCGCGGGTCTCCGGCAGAACCTTGCCGGCCACGAGCATGCGGTTCTCAAAGTCGTCCAGATGCACCACAACCGCCCGCCCGAAAACCTGGCCGATTCGACGAAGCTCGCGCGACCAGCGCCCGTGCCCGGGCTTGAGCAGGTTCAGCACGGCCACCCCGTCTGGCGCCAGGCGGTCACGAATCAGTTCCGGCAGTATGGTCCACGAGATCTCCGGTTTGATGACGTCGCCGTTGATCGGAACGGAAAGGTCGTCGATGAGGACGTCGAAACCGCGGTCCTGTTCCCGCAGCCAGACGGCGGCATCGGCCCGGGCCCATTCCAAGTCGCCCGCCCAGCTCCGGCAGTTTTCCCGGAAAAGATCGTAGCCCGCACGGTCCAGATCCACGGCGGCGACATGACAGGCGGCCCCGAGTGCGCGAAGCGGCGCCATCAGGCCGCCACCGGCGAATCCCAGCACACCCGTTCTGCCAGCCGGTCTCAACACCGCGACCAGGGCCGCCAGCACATCGAACACGCTGTCCGTCGCCCCCGGAGTCGAACGCAGCTCACTCAACACCACGCCGTGCTGGCTGAGCCGGAACCCGTTCCTGGTTCTGGTCGTTCGAAAGCTGCCCGTTAGTCGGCTCATGCCGGCAATTGTCGCGAGCCCGCCCCGTGGTTGTCGATTCCCGATAAGCCGGCAGCCATTCGTCTGAAACATTTCCCTCGTCGCCGTGCACGGGAAACGGTAAATCACCACCCAAGCTTGGCTCCGGAGAAAACAGTTTGCGCACGATCCACAATCAACTGAGCTGCCAATCCTCCCGACATGGACACCCCCACCTCTGCACCGCCCGGCCGACGTCCATTGAAGAGCCGCAACACCGGCTGGGCCCGATCCGCGGCGCGCTGGTTGGGATCGGTCGGAGTGCGCCCCAACACGGTGAGCGTGATGAGCGTGGTCTTCGCCGCCGGCGCCGGCGGGGCGTTCTGGATTTCCGGTCGGGTGGGTTTTCTTCCACCCCCTTTCTGGCTGGTGCTGGCGGC
>DNDP01000044.1:0-8290 GCA_003484235.1 Verrucomicrobiales bacterium | reverse complement strand
CGGTCCTGATCCAGGGCCGGCTGCTTTGCAACCTTCTCGACGGCATGATCGCCATCGAAGGCGGCTTCAAGACCAAGACCGGCGAGATTTACAACGAGCTGCCGGACCGTGTGGCTGACCTGCTGATCATCGGCGGCGCCGGCTACTCCGTCGGAGCCCCCTCGTGGCAGCCGGAAACGGCCTGGATAGTGGCCGCCCTGGCGGTGACAACGGCGTACGTGCGGGCGCTCGGTGTCACCGCCGGGACCTCGCAGACGTTCCACGGGCCGATGGCGAAGCCTCATCGCATGGCGTTGCTCACCGGTGCGGCAATCGCGCAGGCGCTTGCCCTCGCTTTCATGGATGCGAACGCACCCATCATCCTCTGGTCACTCGTGCTGATGGGGCTCGGCTGTGTCATCACGATGATCCGCCGCTGCCGCAGCATTTTCGTCGAGCTGGAATCCCGATGACCGCGAGCTTCATTGTGGGTCTGGTCCGGCTGCTGTGCGGGGCATATCCACGCTGGCAGGGCTGCGTCCCGGAGCTGCGGCCCCGCATTTATTTCTCCAATCACACCAGCAACCTCGACGCCGTGGTGCTGTGGTCCGCACTGCCGCCTGCGGTCCGGTCAGCCACGCGTCCGGTTGCAGCGCACGATTACTGGATCAGTTCCGCACTCCGCAGACATCTGGCTCAAAGGGTGTTTCACGCCATCCTGATCGAGCGCAAGAAGGTGACCGCCCACAACAATCCCATCGACGCCATTCTCGAGGCGATGACGGGCAGCACCTCGGTCATCCTGTTCCCCGAGGGCGGCCGATTCCTCAATCCCGAGCCGGCCCCCTTCAAGGCCGGGCTCTACCATCTGGCGCGGAGGCGGCCGGACGCCGAGCTGGTGCCGGTGCTCATTGACAACCTCAACCGCGTGCTGCCCAAGGGCGAAGTGCTGCCCGTCCCCCTGCTGTGCAGCGTCACCTTCGGCCAACCGATCCGGCTCGAACCCGGTGAATCCAAGCCAGACTTCCTCGTCCGCGCGCGACAGGCGGTCTGCGACCTCCGCAACCGATGAATCTGAACCTTGAGATCGACAACCGCACCCTCCACCTCGTCGGCGGCGTGATGGGGCTGCTCGTGCTGGCATCGGCCATCGGCTTCGGGCTTTCCCGAACGGTGAAGGCCGAGAAGGCCCGTGCAACGGTCGCCAACATGAACGCCCGCATCCGCGCCTGGTGGGTGATGGTGTTCATCTTCGTGGTGGCGATACTCTCGGGCCGGCTGGTCACCGTCATCCTGTTCGGTTTCACCTCGTTCATGGCGCTGCGCGAGTTCATCACCCTGACGCCGACGCGGCCGGGCGATCACCGCACCCTGTTCTGGGCGTTCTTCCTCGTGACGCCATTGCAGTACTACCTCGTGGCGATCGAGTGGTACGGCCTGTTCAGCATTCTGATCCCCGTCTATGCCTTCCTGTTGCTGCCGGTCCGCAGCGCCGCCGCCGGTGACTGCACCAATTTCCTGGCCCGGACGTCGGAGATCCAGTGGGGCCTGATGATCTGCGTTTATTGTGTCAGTCATGCGCCGGCCCTGCTGATTCTGGAGATCGAGGGATACGAGAACGCCGGTCCCCTTCTCCTCTTCTTCCTCGTCCTCGTGGTGCAGCTCAGCGACGTCCTGCAGTACGTCTTCGGCAAGCTGCTGGGTCGCCGGCCGGTGGCTCCGACCGTCAGTCCCAACAAGACCGTGGAAGGATTCCTGGGCGGGGTGCTCACCGCGTCGTTGATCGGCGGCTGCCTGGCGTGGGCGACGCCGTTCAATTTCTGGCAGGCGTGTGCGATGTCGCTGCTGATCACCATGGCCGGCTTCTTCGGCGGCCTGGTGATGTCGGCCATCAAGCGCGACCGCGGAGTCAAGGACTACGGCCAGATGATCGAAGGTCACGGCGGCGTGCTGGACCGGATCGATTCCATCTGTTTCGCCGCCCCGTTCTTCTTCCACGTCACGCGCTACTTCTTCGCGTAGCCGAAGCCAGGGGACGGATCGCATTGAAGAATTCATGGCCGATCCCCCTGAGCGATCCGACCAACGGGTGAGCGGTCTGCCGGATGCGCGGGAAAGCCGGAACCGCCATGGCGGGCACCATCACCGACGCATCAGGCACCCGATGGATCAATGGCACGCTCCCGCGGGTGCTGGTTCATGACCCGGTCGGCACGGCGCGATTGGAGATCCGGTTCACCGACGGACAGGCACATGACATCGGCATCGAGGCTGTCGGCTGGTCGCTCGCGACGCAGGCACGCAGAATTGGCGCGACCTTCGGTCCGGACGGAGCATTCAGCGCCGCGGGGCTGAACGACTGATCATCCGGCCAGTTTCGCGGCGATGGCCGGTTCGGCACCGATGGTGCCCTCCAAATCCTTGAGATACCCGGCGGTGCCCACCCGTTTCTTCTCCTGCTCGGCGAACTTCAGGCGCCCGGCAATGTCCAGCCGCTCGGCTTCGTCCTTGTGGGTTGCCTTCTCAAGGAAGGTGCGCAGATACGGGATGTGCCGGGACCACAGCCGGACATCGAGGGCTTGCCGGGCTTTCAAACGGTCCCGGTACCAGTCGCTCTGCAGCATCGATTCGCGGGTGAACATGGCCCGGAAGGAGGCATCATCGAGCCGTTTCCCTTCCCACTGGTCATCACGCATGATGTGCAGGAGTGCCCGCAACGGCGGACAGGCCAGCTCGATGCTGCCATCGGCAAAATAGGCGGATGCCACCCGGCGCTGCGTTTCCACCACGTTGTCCATGCCGTCGGCGAAGATGTCCATGTCCTGCAGCTCGGGCTTGAGCATGTCGTCGCTGAACACGACGTGGGGGTGGTTGAACATCCGGCCGAAGAAGCTTTCCACGAATCGGCGCGTCATCCGGTAGCCGAGGCGGCTGAAGTGCAGTTTGCGCCCCTGATGTTCCACGTCCTCGCATTTCTCGAAATAGCCGCCTGCAATCAGGTAGCGGGCATCGCGCTCCTCGGTGGTCATGCGGCACCAGATCTCCGGAATCAACAGGCTGACGTCGTGATCCACCCGGCGGTGCGGTCCCACGTAGCCGGCGGCCGAAACGAAACCGTGATAGCCGGTGAGCAGCGAACTCACCAGTGCGGCGTTCAGGTCGTGGATGGGCAGCAAGGCATTGAACGGGCCCTTGGTCATCGCCCCTTCCGAACCGGCCCCCGTGGTGGAGGGAGACTTGCCCGTCATCGAGCAGATGTACTCCATGAGCAGCTCGGGCAGCTCCATGAAATGGATCGGGTTGTAGACCGCCAGCGGCCGGATGTTGTTCTGCTTGTCGGGAGGATTGTTCCGCCTGCCGGGAACGACGCAGTTGACGGGTGTCAGCACCGGTTCACCGGCCGGCACCAGCCGGTGCAAACGGGCGGCCATATCGAGGAGATGCAGTTCCCGGGGACTGACGAGATCCGGCCGCAGCTGCAGGTAGCGCGGGTTCTTCGAGGGTTTGCCGTCCACAATGCGGGGATTCGCGTTGCAGACAAAAAACTTCGGCTCATCGGTTGCGGTCATGTCGCGGATGAGCTGCTGCATGGGCGGGGTGAACTTCACGAAGTTGATGGAATCCTCGACCATCTCCCGCGCATCGGCCTGCGTCAGCGGCTGATAGTTCGAGAAGAAATTGCCGCCGGCCGACATGTCGCGCTCCGTCTGCTTGTCGTAGCCGCGGTGGATTGCGTCGTCCGGCCGCTGAAAGAACCGGAACTCACAGTTCTGCACGAACTTCACACTGGCGTGCTCGTAGTCGGGATTCAGCTTGCCCAGCCGGGCGGACGGCACGACCACCGTCGCCGAGATGTCGTCCTCCCGGGACAGCTTGGCGGCGGGATGAAAGTCCTTGCGCAGACCGAACACCCTCCACGAACCGTCGGGCTCGAACCCGACCCGAACATAGTTGGTGACCAGCTTGCGGTTGTCGCATTTGAGTTCATTGCCCGGAATGCCATTGACCACGTCCACGCTGAAGTGCTCGCGCCAGTTTGATTTCCATTCCGGCTTGTAGAACCGCTTCACCACGAACACGAGCTCCTTGATGTACTGCGGCACGGAGAAGAGCCACTCGTTGTAGGCCTCCGAATAGTCGCCGCGCGAGGGCGTCAGGAGCTTGATGACGGAACCGAGCGAGCGGTCCGAGTCGAGAATGCGCCGCTGATCCTGGCCGTCGCGGGCGGGATCCATGAACCGGACCGAGTAATCGCGGTTGATCAGCTGCTCGACCTGGTCGAAATCCTTCCGGAAATCCGCCACGAACACCGGGCCCTGGATGATCGCGTCGGTGATCGGCTTGGAAATCTCGGACTTGCCGCCGCCCGACACCGTGCACGGCTTGTGGCAGAAGGTTCCCTCGGCCACGGTGCCAACCAGCCGCCAGGCCCGGTCGCCCGGGGGTTTCTCCATTTGCACCTTGTAGCCGGACGGCCTCACATAGGTCCTGTCGGGCAGGATCTTGATCGTTTTGGTCTCGGCACCGTCCGTCCAGCTCGCCGTCTGCCGGTGCAGATCAAACAGCACGTGCTCGGGAACGTAGACGATGTCCGGATATCGGCGGTCCACGGCATGTCCCTCGGGCTGGACTTCCATCAAGTCCCCAAACTCGGCCAGCACCTGGGCAAAGGTATGACCGCGCCGGCGCACGTGCCGGTCCCCGCAAAACTCCTCGCCCAGATCGTAGCTGGGATAGACCAGGGCACCGCCCGCGTGCTCCTCCTCGCACAACCCGTACAGGTTTGCCGCGTAGCTGAGCTGAGTTTTGACCTCCTTCTTGCAGTAGCCGAAATAGTTGTCGGCGATCACCGTGACCATGACCCCGTGCTCATCGCGGCAGGTGATCTTGAATGCGCCTCCGTTGTTGTAGAATTCGTTCTCCTCCTTCCAGGCCATCCCGTCCTGGCGCTGGCGTTCCGTCGCCTGATCCCAGGGCGGCAGGCCGACTTCCTTCTTGGTCACCCGCACCAAGTGCGGGGCGAGGATCACGCAGCCGGAGTGGCCGCTCCAGTGGGCAACGTCCAACCCGGCGTCGTTCTGCGGCAGGTACGGATCGCCCGCATTGCCGAAGATGCTTTCCACGAAATCCAGATTCCCAACCAGGTTGCCGGGCACGAAGAAACGAACCTCGATCGACTTCTCCTCAGTGAACCCCGGCACCGCCGGACAGAGCACCGGGCGCAGAAGCAGCGACACAAAACATTCGGCCTGTTCTTCCTGCCCGGAGGTGAACGGCAGGCGCATCAGCTCTGCCGGCGGCTGCAAAGCGCGGTGGAGCAAATTGGCGAAGACGTTCCGCGGCACCGCCAGTTTGTCGTCCGCAATGGGCAACCCGCCCTCCGCCACATGAAACACGCCCTTGGTCGTGCGCCGGTCCTTCGCCGGGTTGTGGAGGACGCCGTTCCGCCCGCGGTAGGTGCTGACAATGTCGCTCGTGAACTCATCACCCTCGGCCGGCAGGGAGAGCACGCGTGCGATGCCGTGCTGGTCGAGGATGAAGGTGCGACTCGGCAGCCGCGGCTTCACGGCGCAGCCGTCGAGGTAGCCGTCGAGAAACTTCTGGATGCGCCAGTCCGCCGGGCAGAGGTAGTTTGCCAGCAGGCGGCTGGTCTCACGGGTGTGCTGAAGCAGGGTGTCGAGCAGTTCACCAAACTCGCGGTTGAGCTTGCGCTCGACCGTGGGCAACCCCAGCGCCGCCAGCTTGAGGTTGATGTAGCGGATCAGGTTGTCTTCGGGATACGCCTGGGTCGCCCCGCCGATTCCGAGGCTCCTTTTCAGATCGATGCTCATGGGTCGTATGGTGATGGTGGGAACGGCTGCAATCCGTTCAAAAATCCTAGAAATGGGCGATCACTTCGATTTCGACCAGCGCCCCCTTGGGCAGCGCCGCGACCTGCACCGTCGAGCGTGCGGGGAAGTGATCGGTGAAATAGCGGCCGTACACTTCGTTCATCGCGGCGAAGTCACCCAGGCTGGCCATGAAGACGGTGCTCTTCACCACGTTGGCGAAGCCCAGTCCCTGGTCCTCAAGGATGATCTTGATGTTTTCCAGCACGCGGGTTGCCTGGGCGGTGATGCCCGCGGGCAATGGCCCGGCCGGGTCGGCGGGATCGATCGGGATCTGACCGGCACAAAAGAGCAGGTCTCCGATCCGAATGGCGTGGTTGTAGGGACCCAGGGCCGGAGCGGCCTTGGCAGGTTTGACGACTTGTTTCGTCTGCGGCATGGCGGGCGATGTTGGGGAGTCATCCCGCCTTTGCCAACCAGAAACCGGCTTCCTCCATCAAAACCGTGATGGCAGCCAGATAATCACTCTGCCACAGCATTCTGAACCACTTTTCATGGCCCTTGCCGAGGCGGGTCGGATTAGTGAAAAGCCTTCATGCCAGTGCCTCCAGCCCGTTCGCCCGCTCAGAGAGATTTCCAGATCGTGCGGATGCTCATGCCCATGATCAGCGCTCCCACCAGGACCATCATGGGTTTGTGTGGAACCTTTTTGCAGGCCCAGGCACCGAACGGCGCGGCGATGACGCCGCCCACCGCCAGCCCGAGAATGATCTGCCAGTTGGTCAGTCCCAACGTCAGCACGAACACGATCGAGGACGAGAGCGTCACGAAAAACTCGACCGCATTGACGCTGCCGATCGTCTCCCGCATCGCGTTGCCGCGGACCGCCAGATTGGAAGCCACGATCGGGCCCCAGCCGCCGCCGCCAATGGCATCCACCATGGCGCCAAAGAAAGCCAGCGGGCCGAGATGGGTGGTAACCTCCTTGGGCGGAATGCGCCGGAACGCCTTCAAGACGATGATCAACCCCATCAGGAAGAGATAGCCGGCGATGATGGGCCGCAGGTTGTCACCCGGAAGCGAGGTCAAAATGTAGGCACCCACGGCCGCGCCAATGACTCCCGGAAGCAGGAGACGCCGAAACAGGGTCCGGCTGACATTGCCGAAAGCCTGATGGGAAATGGCCGAGGCGCCGGTGGTGACGCATTCGGCCGCATGCACCGTGGCACTGGCCGCCGCGGGCGCCACTCCCGCCCCGATCAGGATGCTGCTGGCGGTCACACCGTAGGCCATGCCCAGCGCACCATCGATCATTTGAGCTGCGAATCCGGCCAACACATAATAACCGAACTCGGCGGTCAGGCTCATATCGCGAAGTCGGTGTAGTCCGGTGCGAACAACTGCGCGGCAGGCCGGAGCATTCCCGCCGCAACGGTTTGATTGGTCCCCTGCTCGATCAGAATGAAGGAGCCGGTCAGTCTGTTGCCGGTATAGCTGTCATAGACCAGCGGTTTCGACGTGCGCAGACGGACCTCGCCGATGTCATTGACCGCCAGCTCCGGCGATTCGTTCTCCTTTTCGAACGTCCGGATGTTGATCCGGTGGTCGATGCTCGTGACGATCGCCTGCACCGTCTGCGTGGTGTGTTTGAGGAAGTAGCGCTTGCCCTGGGTGAGCGGTCGGGAATTCATCCACGCCAGCCGTGCCTGCAGCTCGCTGGATTTGCCGGGCAGGTTGTCGGGCGCAATGACCATGTCGCCGCGGCTCACGTCAATGTCGTCCTCCAGCACCAGCGTGATCGACTGCGGACAGAATGCCTCATCAACAGGACCGTCGTAGGTCCAGATCTGCTTCACGATCGACTTCAGGCCGCTCGGTGCGATGGTCACGTCCTGACCGACCTTGACGATGCCGCCGGCGATCTGCCCGCTCAATCCGCGAAAGTCATGCAGTTCCGGGTCGGTGGCCTTGTGCGGGCGGTTCACCCACTGCACCGGCAGGCGGAAGCCGCTCAGGTTCCAGTCGCTGGCAATGTGAACCGACTCGAGATGCCCGAGCAGGGTCGGCCCCTGATACCACGGAGTCTGCCGCGAAGGTTCCACGACATTGTCCCCCTGGAGCGCACTCATGGGGATGAACTTCACATCCCTAAACACGTCCAGCTTGGGCAGGAAGGCCTCGATGTCGTCACGGATCTGCAGGAACCGTTCCTCGCTCCAGTCAACCAGATCCATCTTGTTGACGGCGATGACGAGGTGCGGGATTCCGAGCAAAGCGGAGATGTAGGTGTGGCGGCGCGTCTGCTCGATGACGCCCTGGCGCGCATCGACCAGCACGATGGAGAGGTTGGCGGTGCTGGCGCCGGTGACCATGTTGCGCGTGTACTGAACGTGGCCGGGCGTGTCCGCTACGATGAACTTGCGCCTGGGCGTGGCGAAATAGCGGTAGGCGACGTCGATGGTGATGCCCTGCTCGCGCTCGGC
>DNDP01000043.1:12517-14888 GCA_003484235.1 Verrucomicrobiales bacterium | reverse complement strand
GCAGGTCCGGCGGAATCACCGGCAGCACCGTGAGGATCATCCACTCGGGCCGGGTCTTGGAGTCGTGGAAGGCCTTCAGCAGTTTGATGCGCTTGGCGATCTTCTTGCGGATCTGCTTGGACCGCGTCTCGGTCATCGCCACTTCGAGTCCCTCGACTTCTTTCTGGAGATCGACCCGGGCCAGACCGTCGCGTACGGCCTCGGCCCCCATCTTCGCCACGAATGCGTCTGCGCCGTAGGTTTCACGGGCCTCGCGGTACTCCACCTCGCTGAGCAGCTGGTTCACGGTCAACGGCGTCGAACCGGGATCGATCACCATGTAGTCCTCGTAATAGATCACCCGTTCGAGATTGCGCGCGGTCATGTCGAGCACCAGTCCGATGCGGCTCGGCATGCACTTGAAGAACCAGATGTGGGACACCGGCACGGCCAGATCGATGTGGCCCATCCGTTCGCGGCGCACCCGGGCGAGCGTCACCTCAACGCCGCAACGGTCGCAGACGACGCCGCGGTGCTTGATGCGCTTGTACTTTCCGCACGAGCACTCCCAGTCCTTCACGGGACCAAAAATGCGTTCGCAGAAGAGTCCGCCCTTCTCGGGCTTGAACGTGCGGTAGTTGATGGTCTCGGGGTTCTTGACCTCCCCCTTGGACCAGGCCCGGATAATGTCCGGTGACGCCACCGAGATGGCGACGAAGTCCACCTGGTTGACTTTGTCCAAGCCCAGCAACTCGCGCGCGGTTTCTTTTGAGCTAATCATAGGATCGGGTATTTCGACCTCAGGCCGTTTCTAAAGGTTTCGGGTTCAGCCAAGACTGGCGAGGGTGGTGTCGGGTTGGGAAGGCACGTCGGTCGGACCGGCATAGCCCACCTTCACATCGAGACCGAGTGATTGCATTTCCTTCACAAGCACGTTGAAGGACTCCGGTACGCCGGCTTCCAGCGTGTTGTCGCCCTTGACGATGCTTTCGTAAATGCGGGTGCGTCCCTGCACGTCGTCGGACTTGACGGTGAGCAGCTCCTGCAACATGTAGGCGGCCCCGTAGGCCTCCATCGCCCACACTTCCATTTCGCCAAACCGCTGGCCGCCATACTGGGCTTTGCCGCCCAGCGGCTGCTGTGTGACGAGCGAGTAAGGGCCAACTGCCCGGGCGTGGATCTTGTCCGCCACCAGATGGCCCAGCTTCAGCATGTAGATGTAGCCGACCACGATCTCCTGGTCGAACCGGTCGCCGGTCCGGCCGTCATACAGGTGGCACTTGCCGTGGTTCGGCAGCCCCGCCTGGTCGAGATAATCGCGGATGTCCTTCTCCTTGATGCCGTCGAACACCGGCGTGGCAAACTTGAGCCCCAGATATTTGGCGGCCCAACCGAGATGGGTCTCAAGCACCTGCCCGACGTTCATGCGGGAAGGAACGCCCAGCGGGTTCAGCACAATGTCCACCGGCGTGCCGTCCTCGAGGAACGGCATGTCCTCCTCCGGCACAATGCGGGCCACGACGCCCTTGTTTCCGTGGCGGCCGGCCATCTTGTCGCCCACGGAGAGCTTGCGCTTGGAGGCGATGAAGACCTTGACCGACTTGATGACCCCCTGGTCCACCTCGTCGCCGGCCTCCACCCGTTCGAGTTCCTCGTCGTACTGCGAGCGGAGGTCGTCAAACTTCTTTTTGAAGGTGCCGATGATCTCGTTGATCTTGTTGCGGATGGGCGAGGGGTCGATCTCGATGCGGTCATACACCTGCGCCAGCTTGCGGAGCAGCGTCTTCGTGATCTTCCGGTTGGCCGGGATGATGATCTCGCCCGTCTCGGAGTTCACGACGTCGAGCGGGATCTTCTCGCCGAGCAGGATGTTCGAGAGGGCCTCGGTGAGCTGCTCGCGCAGTTCCTCGTTCTTGCCCTTGTGTTCGTCCTGAACCTGCTTGGCGTGGCGTCGGGCGTCGCCGGACACGGCCTTGGCGGCGCTTTCGCGGCCCATCTCCTTCTCCTTCTTGGAGGAGACCTTGACGTCCATCACGATGCCGTAGGTGCCGGAGGGCACGCGCAGGGACGTGTCCTTCACGTCCGCGGCCTTCTCACCGAAGATGGCGCGCAGCAGCCTTTCCTCCGGGGCGAGTTCGGTCTCGCTCTTGGGCGTGATCTTGCCCACCAGGATGTCTCCGGGCTTGACCTCGGCGCCGATGCGGATCACGCCGTCGGGGCCCAGGTTTTTCAGCGCCTCGTCGCCGAGGTTCGGTATGTCGCGGGTGATCTCCTCCGGCCCGAGCTTGGTGTCGCGGGCGGCCACTTCGAACTCGTCGATGTGGATGGAGGTGAAGATGTCGTCCTTGACGATGCGGCGGCTGATGAGGATGGCGTCCTCGAAGTTGTAGCC
>DNDP01000043.1:11916-12309 GCA_003484235.1 Verrucomicrobiales bacterium | reverse complement strand
TCCACGGCATGAAGGCGCAGAGGACGTTGCGGCCCAGCGCCAGCTCGCCCCCTTCGGTGCACGGGCCGTCGGCGATGACCTGCCCTTTCTTCACGTGGTCGCCCTTCTTGACGAGCACTTTCTGGTTGATGCAGGTGGCGGCGTTGCTGCGCATGAACTTGCGCACACGGTAGACGTAGAGGCCGGCGGCGGGATCGTGCCGGAGCTTGCGCTTGCTCTCCGGGAGCTTGCCGTCTTCGGTGATGATGATGTGGTCCCCGGTGACGGAGGCGACGCGGCCGGATTCCTCGGCGATGAGCACGGCGCAGGAGTCCTGGGCGACGCGGGCTTCGAGGCCGGTGGCGACGAAGGGGGCCTCGGTGACGAGGAGGGGCACGGCCTGGCGCTGCATGT
>DNDP01000043.1:5316-11681 GCA_003484235.1 Verrucomicrobiales bacterium | reverse complement strand
GCGCGGTTGGCGTCGTCATGCTCCAGAAACGGGATGAGGGAGGCGGCGACGGAGACGAGCTGCTTGGGGCTGACGTCCATGTAGTTGACGTTGGCGGGCTCGATGTCCACAAAGTCGCCCTTGCAGCGGCAGTTGACCTTGGGGGTGAGGAAGTGGCCTTTGTCATCGATGAGGGCGTTGGCCTGGGCGATGACGAAGTTTTCCTCGCGGTCGGCGGTCAGATAGTCGAGCTGGCCGGTGACGCGGCCTTTTTCGACCTTGCGGTAAGGGGTCTCGAGGAACCCGAAGTCGTTGACGCGGGCAAAGGTGGCCAGGGAGGCGATGAGTCCGATGTTGGGCCCTTCGGGGGTCTCGATGGGGCAGATGCGGCCGTAGTGCGAGGGGTGGACGTCGCGGACTTCGAAGCCGGCGCGGTCGCGGGAGAGGCCGCCGGGCCCGAGGGCGCTCAAGCGGCGCTTGTGGGTGAGCTCGGCCAGGGGGTTGATCTGGTCCATGAACTGGCTGAGCTGGCTGCGGCCGAAGAAGTCGCGGATGACGGCGGAGAGAGCCTTCGGGTTGATGAGCTTCTGCGGGGTCATGGTGTCCACGCCCTGGTCGAAGAGGGTCATGCGTTCCTTGACGAGCCGCTCGGTGCGGGCCAGGCCGACGCGGCACTGGTTGGCGAGGAGCTCGCCGACGGTGCGGACGCGGCGGCTGCCGAGATGGTCGATGTCATCGAGGCTGCCTTCCCCTTTCTTGAGGCGGAGGAGGTATTTGGTGGCGGCGACGAGATCTTCGCGGGTGAGGATGCGGGCGTCGTTGCCGTCGTCGAGGCTGAGCTTCTGGTTGATCTTGTAACGGCCGACGCGGCCCAGGTCGTAGCGCTTGGGATCGAAGAAGAGGCGCTTGATGAGGGCGCGGGCGTTGGCGGCGGTGGGCGGATCGCCGGGGCGCAGGCGGCGGTAGATGTCCTTGAGGGCCTCCTCCTCGTTCTTGGTGGGATCCTTCTTGATGCACTTGATGACGATGCCGTCATCGACGGAGGTGTCCACGACCTTGATCTTGTTGATGCCGAGCTCGGCAATCTGCTTGATCACGGCCTTGGAAAGGGGCTCGAAGGCGCGGGCGACGATGATGCCCTTGTCCTCGTCCACGGCGTCCTCGATGAGGACCTTGTTCTGGATGTCCTCGAGCTTCTCGGCCTCCTTCACGGAGTACTCCTCCAGGTCGTAGAAGAGCTTGATGATCTCGCCGTCCGTCCCGTAGCCGAGGGCCCGGAAGAAGGTCGTCGTGAGGAACTTCCGGCGGCGCTTCTTGCGGTCCAGATAGACATAGAGCATGTCGCTCGTGTCGAACTGCGCCTCGTACCAGGAGCCGCGGTCGGGGATGATGCGGAACGAATGGAGCATCTTTCCGTTCGGATGCTGGGTGGCTTCGAAGGCCAGACCGGGCGAGCGGTGCAGCTGGCTGACGATCACCCGCTCCGCACCGTTGATCACGAACGTGCCCTGCGGCGTCATGAGCGGCAGCTCGCCCATGAACACCTTCTCCTCCTTGGCGCCCTGCTCGTCCTTCAGGAGGAAGGTGACATACAGCGGAGCGCCAAAGGTGAGCCCCTCACGCAGGCATTCCAGCCAGTCGAGCTTCGGTTCGCCGATCTCATAACTGTCGAAATCCAGCACGCATTTCCCGTCGTAGCTTTCGATCGGGAACACCTCGGTGAACACTGCCTGGAGGCCGGTGTTGGCCCGCTTCTTGGGCGCCACCTCGAGCTGGACAAACTCCTTGAAGGAGGTGGTCTGAAGCTCGATCAGGTTCGGCGGGGCCAGGATTTCCTTGATCTTGCCGAAGTTGATTCGTTCTTTGGCTTTCGATGACATGATTACCTTTGCAGGGGGCCGGTCAGGCACGGGCGCCAGCCGACAGGTTTACGGGACAAAACAAGACGGCCGCGCCCCTGATTCGGAACCCGGTCGTCACTAAAAGATTCAGATTATTCGGACAGTCGTTCTTCAATGTTGCTTTCAGACCGTCGGGCCGGGGCGCCTTGCCGCGCCGTCCGGAACTCTGTCGCCACACCCGCGGTGTGGTTGCCGGGAGGCGGCGGCCGTGGCCGCCGCCTCCGCAGCGGGAAACCTTACTTGATTTCCACCTTCGCTCCAGCTTCCTCGAGCTTCTTCTTTGCGTTGTCGGCGTCGGCCTTCGGGGCGCCTTCGAGCACCGGCTTCGGTGCGCCTTCGACCAGGGCCTTGGCTTCCGCCAGACCCAGACCGGCCTTGATTTCGCGGACCGCCTTGATCGTGGCGATCTTCTTGTCCGCCGGAACGGAGGCCAGAATGACGTCAAATTCCGTCTTGGCTTCGGCGGCGGGAGCGGCGGCCCCACCAGCGGCGGGAGCAGCGGCCACAGCGACCGGCGCGGCGGCGGTCACGCCCCACGCTTCTTCCAGCTTCTTCACCAGCTCGGCGGCCTCAACGACCGTGAGCTTGCCCAGCGTATCTACCAATGCAGCGATGTCTGCCATGTTTCCTTTCAGTTTCGTCGTCCGCGGCGGCCGCCGCCGGTTTCAGTTCAACGCCGTTGAACCGACGAGTTACTTGTTGTTGTTGCTCCGTCACCGAAACGGTCCGGCAACGGAAATCGTTCATTCGCCCTTGTCGGCCTTGGCCTTGATGACCCGCGCCAGCTGGCTGCCGGGGGTGTTGACGACGGCCGCCAGTTTCTGCGCCGGCGCCATGAGCACGCCCAGGAGCTTGGCCCGGAGCACGTCGAGCGACGGCAGGTCCGCCAGAGTGTTGACGTCCGTGGCGGCCAGGGGCTCGTTGTTGAGGAAGCCGAACTTGATGACCGGCTTCTCGAATTCGGCGTGGAAGTTCTTCACCACCTTGGCGGCGGCGCTGATGTCCTTCGACCCGGTGACCACCGCCAGCTGGCCTTCCAGCGTGTGTCCCAGCTCGGCAATGCCAGCCTCCTTCGCGGCGATGCGGAAGATCGAATTCTTCACGACATGCACCTCGGCCCCGGCCTTGACAAGACGCTTCCGGAGTTCGGTGAACGGAGCCACCTTCAACCCGGTATAGTCCACGACCAGAAAGAACGGCGACGCGTTCAAGCGCTGCACGTATTCGGCGCTGATGTTTTGTTTTTCGGCACGCATGATCTTGAATGGGGTTGAGATTAGGCCTGGGTCGAAGCCGCCTGCAGTTCACGGAGATCCACGCGAACCGAAGGGCTCATGGTGGCGGACAGCGCGCAGTTCAAAAGGTACTGGCCGCGGGCGCTTGAGGGCTTGGCCCTCAGGATCGCATCGATGACGGCCCGCACGTTTTCAAGAATCTGGGCCGGCTCGAACGTCACCTTGCCCACCGGCACGTGAATGTTTCCGGCCTTGTCGATCTTGAATTCCACCCGGCCGGCCTTTACTTCCTTCACCGCCTTGGCCGTGTCGTCAGTGACCGTCCCGGTCTTCGGATTTGGCATGAGGCCGCGCGGTCCGAGGACCTTGCCCAGCTTGCGCACCTCGATCATCGCCTCGGGCGTGGCCACCGCGACGTCGAAATCCGTCCAGCCCTCGTTGCACTTTTTGATGAGGTCATCGAAGCCCACATGCTCGGCGCCGGCCTTCTTGGCGGCGTCCGCGGCATCCCCGGGCTTGGCGAAGACCACCACCCGGACGGTCTTGCCGCTGCCGTGGGGCAGCGGAACGGTGCCGCGGACCATCTGGTCCGACTGCCGGGGATCCACGCCGAGACGCACGGCCAGATCGACCGTTTCTGGGAATTTGGCGCGCGGGAGCTTGGCGACCAGCTCCACCGCTTCGTTGAGCGGATAGCTTCTGGTCTTTTCAACGGCCTTCAGGCCGCTTTTGTATCGTTTGCTGGGCATGTTGTTGTTGCGGTGCTGGCGAACCCGCCATGGCGGACTCTCCCGCGGATTGGGTTTACTGTTCGGCGACCTCGATGCCCATGCTGCGGGCGGTGCCGGCCACCATGCGGAAGGCGGCCTCCTCGTTGGTCGCGTTCAAATCTTCAAACTTGGTCTTCACGATCTCCATCACCTGCTTGCGGGTGACCTTGCCCACCTTGTCCTTGTTGGGCGTCTTGCTGCCGGACGCAATGCCGGCCGCCTTCTTGAGCAGCACGGCCGCCGGCGGCGATTTGGTGATGAAGGTGAAGGACTTGTCCTGAAAGACTGAGATCACCACGGGGATGACCAGTCCGGCCTTGTCCTTGGTGGCCGCGTTGAATTCCTTGCAGAACGCCATGATGTTGACGCCGTGCTGACCGAGAGCAGGTCCCACCGGGGGTGCCGGATTGGCCTGTCCCGCCGGAATCTGCAGCTTGATCTCGCCAGTTTTCTTCTTTGCCATAACTTGCCTTTAGCTCTTTTCGACCTGCCAGTACTCGAGTTCGACAGGGGTGTTTCGACCGAAAATGTTCACCGTGACCTTCAGCTTGCCGCGCTCGTAATCGATCTCCTCGATGACGCCGCTGAAGTTGAGGAACGGGCCGTCGTTGATCTTTATGGTCTCGCCCGCCTCGAAGTTGACCTTGGGCTTCTCGCGGTCCTCGGCCTCGCTGATCTGGTCCTTGATCGCGGCGATCTCTTCGGCCGGCGTCGGGGTCGGATTGTCGCCACCGACGAAGCCAATCACCCCCTGGGTGTCCTTGATGAAGTACCAGGGCTTCTCGACGCGGCGGCGGTTGTCGTCAAGCAGCAGCATGTCGATGAAGACGTAGCCCGGATACAGCTTTCGAGAGGTCACCGTCTTTTTGCCGCCGCGCACCTCGACCACCTTCTCGATCGGAACGAGGACTTCCTTGATGTAGTCCTCCATCTCCTCGGACTTGAGCCGGCGCTCGATGCTGTCCTTCACCTTCTGCTCCTGCCCGGACAGGGTATGGATGACAAACCACTGGTTGTTCATGGTGCGGATTCCTATCGCAGGGTGTTGATCGCGTTGACGACGAAGGAAATCACCAGGTCGGCGCAAAAGGTGAACACCCCGAGCAGGAAAATGGAGATCATGACCACGAAGGTGGATTCGCCCAGCTCCTGGCGGTTTGGCCAGTTGCAGCGCTTCAACTCCTCGCGGGTGGCCCGGACGTATCCCGCAAAGCGCAGCAGATGCCCCTTGTACCAGAGAAAGGCGAACACGCCGAGGACAACGGCCAGCCAGATGATCAATGTCAGATTTTTCACAGTTCTAATGGCCCTTTCGGCCGGTGGCGGAGAGGGAGGGATTCGAACCCCCGTTGGGCGTTAACCCAAAGCGGTTTTCAAGACCGCCGCAATCGACCACTCTGCCACCTCTCCAGGCCCGTTTGCGGGAATTGGTTTGGCAGGGCGGGAGGGACTCGAACCCCCAACAGGCGGTTTTGGAGACCGCTACTCTACCAATTGAGTTACCGCCCTACGCCAGAAACTCGTTGCAGCCGGATGCGAGGCGGGTGGTGCGCCCGGATCTGACGGGCGCACCACCACAAGCGTTCAGGGGTCAGCTGACCACTTCGCTCACACGGCCGGCACCGATGGTGCGGCCGCCCTCGCGAATGGCAAAGCGCTGACCCTTTTCCATGGCGACTGCGGCGATCAACTCGACGTCGACCGACACGTTGTCACCCGGCATCACCATCTCGACACCGGACGGCAGTGCCACCGTACCGGTGACATCGGACGTGCGGAAATAGAATTGCGGGCGGTAGTTGGTAAAGAACGGAGTGTGACGTCCGCCCTCTTCCTTCGAGAGCACATACACTTCGGCCTTGAACTTGGTGTGCGGCTTGATCGTCCCCGGCTTGGAAAGCACCATGCCGCGCTCCACTTCGTCCTTCTTCGTGCCGCGGAGCAGCACGCCGACGTTGTCGCCCGCCTGGGCCTTGTCGAGCAGTTTGCGGAACATTTCGATGTCGGTGGCGGTGGTCTTGCGGGTATCCCGCAGCCCCACGATCTCAATTTCGTCCATCCGGTTGAGGATACCGCGTTCGACCCGGCCGGTAACCACGGTGCCACGGCCTTCGATGTTGAACACGTCCTCGATGCACATCAGGAACGGTTTGTCGATGTCGCGGGTGGGCAGCGGAATGAAGCTGTCGATGGCCTTGAGCAGGTTGGCAATCGCCTCTTCGCCTTCGGGCTTGCCGGCCAGCGCGGCGGTCGCGCTGCCCCGCACGATGGGAGTGTCGTCGCCCGGGAACTGGTATTTGGAAAGAAGGTCGCGAATCTCCATCTCGACGAGGTCCAGCAATTCGGGGTCGTCGACGAGATCAACCTTGTTCAGGAAAACCACGATGGCCGGAACGCCAACCTGGCGGGCGAGCAGGATGTGCTCGCGCGTCTGCGGCATCGGTCCGTCGGCGGCGCTGACCACGAGGATCGCGCCGTCC
>DNDP01000043.1:479-5111 GCA_003484235.1 Verrucomicrobiales bacterium | reverse complement strand
CCCGGGCAGTCGACGTGCGCGTAGTGCCGCTCGTCGCTTTCGTACTCTACGTGGGAGACTGCAATGGTGACGGTCTTGGTTTCATCACGCACGGTGCCGCCCTTGGTGATGTCAGCATAGCTGATCTTGGGGGCGAGTCCCTTGCGGTTCTGCACCTCGACAATGGCCGCGGTAAGCGTCGATTTGCCGTGGTCGACGTGACCGATCGTACCCACGTTCACATGGGGTTTGGTGCGTTGAAAGTTCTCTTTAGCCATGTTGTCTCCTGCTTCGGGTAGTGTATTGGTTTAACTTATTGCCTGTTCGTGTCGGTATATGTATGGAGCCCATGACCGGGCTTGAACCGGTGACCTCGTCCTTACCAAGGACGTGCTCTACCGACTGAGCTACATGGGCGCAGCCGATTTCTCAGCATTGACGCCTCGCCTAAAGACAAAACAACCATCAGCTCCTGTCTTCCCGGCGACCCGGAGCTGATAGCGCTAGTCAGGTTTGCTACAATGCGGGCGGGAAATTAGGAGAGCCCCATGTGCCTGTCAACGGTTTTATCACCAACTCCCGGCCAAAATCTCTCACCCCTCGCAGACGACAGCGGTTTGCAAAGAGAGAACTTGCCCGCGATGAAGCGAATTCCCTAAAAAGCGGGATGGCAAGCCCCGCCCACCGCGCCCCTTCCTTTGATCTGGATCGCTTCATTCGCACAACGACCGCCGCGGTAGATGCGTGCCTCGATCGCTTGCTGCCCAAGGCAACGCGGAAGCCTGCCACCATCCACAAATCGATGCGGTATTCGCTGTTTGCGGGGGGAAAGCGGATGCGACCGGCGGTCTGCCTCGCCGCCGCCGAAGCCTGCGGCGGACGGCAGGCGGCTGCCCTTCCCTGGGCCGCGGCAGTCGAATGCATCCACACCTATTCACTCATACACGACGACCTGCCGGCCATGGACAACGATGATTTCCGGCGGGGCAAACCCACCAACCACAAGGTTTATGGAGAAGGGATTGCAATTCTTGCCGGAGATGCCCTGCTGACGCAGGCATTCGAGATCGCCGCCCATGCGCCGGAGACAAAACGCCACCGCCTCAAGGCATTTCTTCGCGAACTGGCCCATGCGTCCGGATCGCTGCAACTCATCGCCGGACAGGTGGCGGATCTCGAAGGCGAAGGGAGGCGCATTTCCTCGAAAGAACTGAAATACATTCACGAGCGCAAGACATCGGCTCTGCTTTGCTGTTCCGCCCGACTGGGAGGCATGAGTGCCAACTGCACCCCCGCTCAACTGAACGCCCTGACGTCTTTTGGATACAACGTCGGCCTGGCGTTTCAGGTCATTGACGACATTCTGGATGTCACCCAGTCGACCGAGAAACTCGGCAAGACCGCCGGCAAGGACACCGCGTCGGGCAAGGCAACATACCCCTCGATCGTGGGCTTGGACAAATCACGAAAAATTGCCCGCCAGCTGACTGATCGGGCATTTGCCGCGCTCAAACCGTTCGGAAAACGGGGCGCAGCCCTGGAATCGCTGGCCTCCTACCTTCTCAACCGGGACCATTGACTGAACTGGCCTCTCCGTCACTTGCTGTCGAACAGGCCGTTTCCCGGACGGCTTGCAGGCTTGAATTCCGCGCCCCGCAAACCGAAGAACAGCAACACGGCCAGAACTACGAGCACGACAAACATGCCGATGGCAAAGTAGGCGGCGTGATCACTGGTGTTGCGCAGTGATCTCATCCGGTAGCGGCGCCAAAATCGTTGCCACCACGATTCCCTGCGCCGACGGCTTTGAGTGCCACTCATTCTCGGTCCCTCCATTTTTCCCCTTCCTATTGCAATTGATCCTCGTAGAAGGCGTCCACCCGCGCCGCCACGTCTCGGAAACCGATGTCAACCTCGTAAATCTGTTTGAACTGCTCGATGGCGTCGGCCTTGCGCCCCATGGCTTCCAATGCGAGTCCCAATTGAAAGATCAGCTCCTTCTTTTCGTCGTCAAAACTGCTCTTTTCGCCGATGGCCTTTTCCAGCGTTCGCACGGCCACGTCATGAAGTCCGCGGCGTGAAAAACACTGGCCAAGGTAGCCCAGCGAGGCGACGCGCCGATGGGGGTTGTTCTGCGACTTCTGAAACGCGGCGATCGCATCTGAAATCCGGCCCGCCTTGAACAGCAGCTGACCCAGTTCGAAGCGAAGCTGCAGATCGGTCGGGTAACGGTCGGCAAGATCCCGGGCTGCCTCCAGTTCGACCGCCTGCCGCTCGTTCAGCAGCCTTGCCTGACGGTCCTCGAAATCGACGGCGTCGGCGTCCAGTTCGGCAATCTGCTGGTCCATCTCCTGCAAAGTCGTCTCGACGATTCGCTTGTCGAGGGTCGGGTCCGCACCGGCATCCGATTCCTTGATGCGCTTCAGACAGTCCAACGCCTTCCGGAACTCCTTCAGCTGCGCATGCGATTCCGCCAGTGAACGCAAGGTCTGCACGTTGCCAGGATCGGTCTCCAGTTGTGCCGTAAGGCGTGCGACCGCCTCCCGAGTGGTGTCTTCGGTCCGCATTACCCGCCCCTCCTGCTCCAGCACGCGGGCCCCCTCCTTGTCCCGCAACGCATCCCGGAAAGAACTCTCGCCATTGGCAAACTTGTCGTAGCCCCCTTCGGACATGGTCCGGCGTGCGGAGAGATTCTTGAGCGCCTGCTGCAGGTCGGGGTCATTCGGGTTTGCCTTCAAAACATCAGCGTAAATCTTTTCCGCACGGCCAATCTGACCCGCGGCCGCGCAGGCGTCCGCAAGCAGCAGGGCCGTCTTCCGGTCGCCGGAGTTTTGCTTGAAAACGATTTCGAGCGACAGCAGGGCCGTTCTCGGAAGATCGGCCTCCATCGCCGCCTCGGCCAGCACCCGATGTGCGGAAAAATTGTTCGGGTCGGCGTTGAGCACCTGTTCGGCGGCAACCAGAGCCTCATGCGGTTTCCGACGGGCCAGCATCTGCGCGCGGGCGAGCATCGGTGACACGCTGGCCTTGCCCAGCATCTTGCTCAGGAACCCCCGTCCTTCCTTGATGCGCTTGTACTGGGTCACCCGCAGGGCTTCGCGCGCCGGATAGAGCGCTGGCTCCAGCTGAAGCAGTCCACCCAGGATCTCAATGGCATAGTCGAAGTTCTGGCGTTTGACCGCCGCCATCCCCTTTTCGAATTGCTCCCGGCAATGGGGAGCCACTTCATTTAGCGCTTTCTCAGGCATGGTGCGTCCCGGTGGCACTGCGCGGCACCCGGTTTCCCGCGATGTTTCCGCATTGGCGGCACTTCGCCAGCCTAAACTTGCAGATGCCAAGGTTGGACCCATCCACCTGCAGGTCCGCATGCACCACCGACTTCGAACGGTTGTGAGCAACTTTTTACAGGTTTCGTTTGCACCCGGCTCTCCCTCACACCAACTTGGCCAGCGTATCAAAGGGCGGGAGGAGTCTGGATTGGGGTACGACGCCGGACGCGATTCCTGCCAGCGCGCCGGCGCAGAAAGCGGATAAAATGAATGCATTCACGCAGATCGGTTCCACCGCGCGCCGCCTCGAGCCGGATACCGAATGGCAGGTCACTGTTGTCTACGAGGATCGTCGCTCCAGAGATCGGGCCATGGCCCTGTTGCATGACCTGCAGAAGCGGTTTTCCGGGGAGTTTTCCTTCGCCTGCACCTGGTGGAGGTTCCGTTACCTCTCGGACTCCGACATCGCGCTGGTCGCACGACATTATGCCATCGCTGCGGACATCGTCATTTTCTCCTCCGCTTCCGCGGGATTGCTCCCCCTGGCGGTCATGAACTGGGTCGAGTCGTGGATTTCCGGGCGCCGACGGGCTGGAGGGGTGCTCGTGCCGTTGATTGGGTCCCCCAACCTTCCTCCCCAGCTGTACGCCACCAAACTGTTCTACCTGCGCGAGGTGGCGGAGCGGGCGCACATGGACTATCTGCCCCAGACGCTCCTGGTGCAGAGTCGGGGAAATCGAGCGGCGAATGTCATCGGGACGCCCACCGCCCACTTCGATCAATAGGCGGCCTGGAGTATCTCGATCAACTTCTCCTCCGACAATTTCACGGGGTTTCCCTTCATGCTGCTCGACTGCAACGATTGGGCGGCCAGCTTGGCAAAATCCGCCCGCGCCACTCCGAGAGCTTGGAGTCCGGGCAGGCTCAACCGCCGCTGCAGTTGCGCAAGCCAGTCGAGGGCAGACGCGGCGGGATCTTCGGAGTCCGCTTCGCCTCCCAGCAGCCGGCCCAGTACCCGGAAGCGTTCCAAGGTGGTTGTTTGATTCCGATCGACTGCCTCTTCGTGGTTGACCCGCGTCACCGCCGGCAACAACGCCGCGCAAATGGCACCGTGAGCCGCACCACACCAGCCACCGATCGGCCCCGCCAGACCGTGCACCGCGCCCAAGCCCGCATTCGCCAGTGCCATCCCGCTGAACATGCTTCCCAGCGCCAGTTCAGTCCGCGCTGCAAGATTGTCGCCGTCCTGCATCGCCGGCTCGATCGAGCGCGCCACCAACGGAATCGCCTGCCGGCACAAAGCGTCGGTCAGCGGGTTCGCCCGGCAGGAAAGGAATGGCTCGATCAACTGGGTCAGCGCGTCCATGCCGGTCGCCGCGGTCAG
>DNDP01000043.1:0-280 GCA_003484235.1 Verrucomicrobiales bacterium | reverse complement strand
GGGTCAGCGCGTCCATGCCGGTTGCGGCCGTTACCGGCGGAGGAACCGTCAGGGTCGTCTCGGGATCCACCAGGGCGATTCGCGGCAGCATCAACGGACTCCGCAGACTCGCCTTCAACCGGTGCTCCGGAGAATGCAGCACGGCATTGCGGGTCATTTCCGCGCCGGTGCCGGCGGTGGTAGGGATCGCGATGAACGGGAGTGGCGGATGTTCCAGCGGACGGCCTTCGCCTATCACTTCAAGGTAACGCAGCGCAGCACCGGGGTTGGTGGCCAAAGC
>DNDP01000145.1 GCA_003484235.1 Verrucomicrobiales bacterium | reverse complement strand
TCCTCCGACACCACCAGCGAATGCGGCGGAATGCTGTGAGTCAGAAAGACGTTCGCCCCCACGGTGCTGTGCGCCCCCACCACCGTGTCGCCGCCCATGATCGTTGCCCCGGCGTAGAGCGTCACATGATCCTCCACGGTCGGATGCCGTCGCGTCCCCTTCAGCGCCTGCCCGCCGGCCAGCGAGCGGCCGATCAGCGCCACGCCCTGGTACATCTTTACATGGTTGCCGATGACACTGGTTTCACCGATGACCGTGCCGGTGCCGTGGTCGATGAAAAAGTGCGTGCCGATCTCGGCGCCGGGATGCAGATCCATGCCCGTCCGCGAATGCGCCCACTCGGTCATGATGCGGGGGATGAGCGGAACCGCCTTCTGGTAGAGCTGATGGGCCACCCGCTGCACGGCGATCGTCTCGATGAAGGGGTAGGCGACGATGACCTCCTCCTTGCTCAATGCCGCGGGATCGCCGTTGTAGGCCGCCTCCACGTCCGTCTGCAGGAGTTCACGCACGCAGGGCAGCGAGGCGATCAGCGCGTGGGTTTCCTCGTCCGCCAGCCGGCCGAGATCCGCGGGACTGCTCCCTTCGGGCGGCGCGTATTCGAGGCTCTTGCCGACTTCCTCACGCAGCCGTTCGAGCACCGAATCGACCAGCGTCGCCGTCTCGATCTTCAGTTCCGAGGAGTGCAGCTGCCGGTCGTCAAAAAAACCCGGAAACAGCAGCCGCAGCAGGTCCACGGTGATGGCGGCGATGCGGGTCTTGGACGGCAGATTCTTGCCGTCCAGATGGTTGATCCCGCCCACCTGCGCGTAGGAGGACAGCAAGGCATCGGTCAGCTTGGTGACGGGCACGCTCACCCGGGAACTATCCGGAATCCCAGGCGCGAACGCAAGGGGCCGCATCGGCGCCCGAAACCACATGGCTTCCCAATTGCATTTTCCGGGCCCCTGCCTAAGATCGCGGGCACATGCCCACGGTTGCCGAACAGCTTCGATCCGCCAGGGAAGCCCAGGGTCTGACCGTCTATCAGGTCGCCGACTCCACCAAAATCAAGACGGACCACGTGCGCGCACTCGACGAGGGCAACTTCGATGTCTTTTCCGCACCGGTCTTCATCCGCGGCTTCGTGCGGACTTACGCCACCCTGCTGCACCTCGACGTCGCGGCCATCATGGATGCCCTCGATCACGAGTTGAAGGGCACGGAGAAGTTTGCCGAACCGCCGCCGCTGACCAACGAAAGCCGCGGCATCGTGGACTGGCTCACACTTCAGCTCTCCCGCATCAACTGGCGGGTGGCGCTGCCGCTGGCGCTCGTCGGTCTCGTGATCCTCGGTGCCATCTTGGGCTACCGCGCCTGGCGGGCGCACCAGGCGGAAGATCCGCTGCAGAACCTCGGCAACGGACTCTACCAGCCTCCGAACGGTACTTCCGGCAACATGCTGCCGGTTCCGACGGATCCGTAAACCGCTTCGCCCAACCCCGGCGTCCCGTCAGGAACTCACCGCCGCCAGGGCCTCGTCCAAAATCGCCACCGCCCGCCGCAGTTGTTCCTCCGTAATTACCAGGGCGGGAGTCAGCGTGAGGATGTTGCCCATCGTCACCTTGAAGTTCAGCCCGCGGGTCAGGCATTCATACATCACCGCCTCGGCTTCCCGGCACGCGCGGGTGCCGTCCGGCCGCAGCAGTTCCACGCCCATCAACAGTCCCAGGCCACGCACCTCGCCAATCAGGGGATGGCGCCGCTTCAACTCACGCAGCTGCTCCAGCATCCACGCGCCCCGCGTCTGCGCCTGTTCCACCAGCTGCTCGTCCTTGATCACGTCGAGCGCGGCCACGGCGGCCGCACAGGCCACCGGATTCTTCTCGTGGGTGTAATGGCCGAGGGCGGTGTGTGACGCCACGTTCAATCCCTCCCGGGCGATCAGCGCGGCCAGCGGAAAAACGCCGCCGCCAAGGCCTTTGCCCAGCACCACCATGTCCGGCACAATGTCGTAATGCTCGAAGGCGAAAAAGCGGCCGGTGCGGCCAAGCCCGATCGGGATCTCATCCAGAATCAGCAGGGCGCCATGCCGGTCGCACGCGGCGCGGATGCGCTGCCAGTAGTCCTTGGGCGGGATATAGGGCGTGCAGCGAACCGTCTCGGCGATCACGGCCGCCACGTCACCCTCCTTCTCGAGCACATACTCCACGTAGTCGGCGCAGTTCAGATTGCAGACGTGGCCGCACTTGAACGGGCAATGCCGGTGATCCGGCGGCGGCACATGCTCGCAGCCCGGCAGCAACGGCCCGATCCCCTGACGGAAGACGGCTTCTCCGCCGACGGAGATCGCGTCCAACGAGGCGCCATGGAAGGCATCCCACATCGAGATGGTCTTGAACCGGCCGGTTGCCACACGTGCGAGCTTGAGCGCCATGCCGATGGCTGCGGTGCCACCGGGTGCCAGCAGCACCCGGTCAAGGTCGCCCGGAGCGAGCGCGGTGAGCCGTCGCGCTAGTTCGACGGCCGGCTCGCAGGTGTAGCGGCGCGTGCAGAAGGAAAGTTCATCCAGCTGCTGCTTGATTGCCGACACCACGCGCGGATGACCGAACCCGACCTGGTGGACGTTGTTACCATGGAAATCGAGCAGCTCCCGCCCCTGCGTGTCGGTGATCGCCGCCCCCTCCGCCCGGCTCAAGGCGTTCAGACAGGGGGTCGAGAGCGACTGATGGAGAAACAGCCGCGCATCCTCGGCCAGCAACTGCCGCGTGACGGCATCCAACTGCCGGGCCTGCCAGGCACTGCGGGCGGGCGTGGCATTTACGTCGCCTTCGGACGCGAGCTGGGACGGGTGGGGGATGGGCATGGGTGATTCTGCCAATTCGTTGTTTTGACGTCACGCGGTCTCTGCCAAATGCAGGAAGAATCCCGGCCGAGGCATGACTCTCCGCTCGCCCGGTAGCGCGTTCCACCTCAATAATCCGCCCGCGTGAACCGACAGAGCACGGAAATCGCGGTGGTGGGCGCCGGAGTCGTGGGCCTTGCGATGGCACTCGCCGCCGGTCGTCGCGGTCGACGCGTGACGGTCTTTGAGCGCGAGGCAACCGCGATCGGCGCCTCGGTGCGGAACTTCGGGCTGGTGCTGCCCCTGTCGCAGCCGCCCGGACCGCTTCACGACCGGGCGCTCCGTTCGCGCGAGATCTGGCTCGAGCTGGCACAAGCAGCCGGACTCCATCATTCCGCGGAGGGGTTGTTGGTGCTCGCGCGGCACGCCGATGAACTGCGGGTGCTCGAGGAATACCTGGAACAAACGGACGGTTCCCAGCACGGTCGCCGGCTCCTGACACCGTTCGAGGCCACCCGGCTGAGCGCCGCCGCCCGGCCGGAGGGTTTGCTTGCGGCACTTTACAGCCCGACGGAAATGGTCATCGATCCCCGTGAGGCCATCCGCTCGCTGCCGCGACACCTGCACGATCGCCATGGCGTCGAAGTAAGGCATTCGACCCTGGTGCGGGAGGCGAACGCCGGTCGACTTGAGACCACGGCCGGAAGCTGGACCGCGGAGGAAGTCATCATCTGCAGTGGCGCCGATTTTCAAACCCTCTATCCGGAACAGTTCGCCCGGTCGGGTCTGCAGCGGGTGAAGCTCCAGATGTTGCGGACGGTCTCGCAGCCGGCGGGCTGGAAGCTTGGCCCGGCTCTTTGCGCCGGGCTTTCGCTGACCCATTACCCCGCGTTTCGCGGCTGTCCCGGTCTCGCGGAACTGCGGGCCCGGCTGGAGCGGGAGCTGCCGTTTCACGTCGCCAACGGCATCCATCTGCTGGCCACGCAGACCGGAGCCGGACAGATCACCATCGGCGACTCCCATCACTATGGGCACACGGTCGACCCCTTCGACAGCGAGGCGGTGAACACCGCGATGCTTGATTACTTCGCGGCCTTCGCCCGGTTGCCGAGACCGGAGATCCAGGAGCGCTGGCATGGCGTTTACGCGAAACATCCGGAACAGGTCGATGTGCTGCTCGAGCCGGAACCGGGCGTCACGGTCGTGGGTGGACTTGGCGGCGCCGGGATGACGTTTGCCTTTGGCCTCGCGGAGGAGCTGGCGCGGGCCCGCGGCTGGTAGGGGTGCAGGTTCAAATCTGCTCGAAGTAACGCAGCCGTTCCCAGTCGGTGACCGCGTCGCTGAAGGACTGCTGCTCCAGACGCGCATGTCGGACGTAGTACTCCACCACATTTTCGCCGAATGCCCGGCGGGCCAGTCGGCTCGCTTCGAACATGTTGGTCGCGTCGCGCAGGCTTGCGGGCAGCCGCAGGAGGCTTTCGTCCACGTAGGCGTTGCCCTTGTATTCCTCACCGCAGTCGAGCCCTTCCTCGACGCCCGCCAGGCCCGCGGCCAGCATCGCCGCGAAGGCCAGGTAGGGATTGGCATCCGCTCCGGGCATGCGGTTCTCAATGCGATACGAGCTGCCGTGGCCCACAATCCGGAAGCCCGTCGTGCGGTTGTCGGTAGACCACGCCATCCGCGTGGGCGCCCAGCTGCCCGGCTGGTAACGCTTGTAGCTGTTGATCGTCGGCGCGAGAAAGAGCGACAGCTCGGGAGAATACTTCAGGAGGCCGCCGAGAAACTGACGGAAGAGCTTTGAACCCGCGTGCTTCCTCGCATCCCAGAACTGTGCCTTGCCCCCCTTCCAAAGACTCATGTGCAGGTGGCAGGAATTCCCCGCCTCCTGCGCCGCATACTTTGCCATGAAGGTGACGGACTTGCCGAACTGCTCGGCGATCTCCTTCACACCCTGCTTGAAGATGACGTGTCGGTCGGCCATCGCGAGCGGCTCCGTGTAGCGGAAGTTCACCTCGTGCTGGCCGCAGCTCCATTCGCCCTTGCTGTTCTCGATCGGGATGCCGGCCGCCGTCATCCCGTTGCGGATGGCACGCATCAGCGGTTCATCCCGCGTCGGCTGCATGATGTGGTAGTCGATCCGGTAATCGCTGGACGGCTTGAGATCGCGGTAACCGCCCGTGAACGCCGAATGGAACGACTGGTTGAAGAGGTAAAACTCCAGCTCGCTGGCGCAGAAACAGCCGTAGCCCAGCTTCTTCAGCCGGGCCAGCTGGGTGGCCAGCACCGAGCGCGGCGCCTCGGCCACCAGCCGGCCGTCGTGGTGCCGGTAATCACACAGCACCAGCGCCGTTGCCGTCTGCCACGGCAGCACGCACAGCGTGGACAGGTCGGGGCGCATCTCGAAATCACCGAAACCGGTCTCCCAGTTGGCGACCTTGAAGCCGTCCAGCGGGTCCATGTTGAGGTTCACGGTGAGGAGGTAATTGCAGCCGTGGGTCCCCTCCTTCAGCGTGGAGTTCAGGAAATGCGACGCCGTGAACCGCTTGCCGACGAGTCGCCCAAACGGATCGGGAAACGCGACGATGATGGTGTCGATGGCACCGGTTTTGACCTGGGATTTGAGTTCGGTGAGTTTCATGAAACGTAAAACGTAAGGGGAAAAACGTAAGGGATCATCCGCTGATCACCAAGGAATGGGGGTTTGTTCACACAGCCAGGCGGACCCGGCTTCCGCGGTTAAGATCGCGGCAGAATCAGTTCGATAGAGCGGCGGTTCCTCGCGGAGTTGTGAACGACGCTGATTCGGCACCATTGTGAGCAGCAGCTTGATTAGCTCCGTCAGTATTTGCATTCGGTGAGCGACAACTGATTCCTCAAGGACATGCCGCCCCTTGTAGTACCATCCCCGGCCTTCGCGGGCCGACCCGAGTGCATATTCATAAAATCGCGCCCGATCGCGACCTGTCCCTTTCGAGTATCCCTCCTCGATGTTGGCACTGATGCTTCCCACCGCCCGCACCAACTGGTCCACGATGCCCAAAGAACGTTTGTCGCCCATCAACCGGCCGGCGTCATGCCAGGCCAGGTCAGCCAGAAACA
>DNDP01000398.1:3716-13769 GCA_003484235.1 Verrucomicrobiales bacterium | reverse complement strand
GTGCCCTTGAACTGCTTGAGGGTCGCCTTGTCCGCGATCTCGTGCTCCGCGAGAATTTTTTCAATGTCGCCCCGGACTTTGTCGGCGAACGGCTCAAACTTGGCCGCGTCAGTGACAAGCTCCGTGGCGCTTCCTGCCACCGGATAGGTGATGCGCGGCAGATCATCCGCGGTCGTGACCTGCTTGCGGTTCTGGGCCTGCGCCGGCAGGAACGCGCACGCCAAGAGGACGAAGACGGGCACAGCAACGCAGTGGAATGGACTCTTCGGGGGCAGCTGATTCATGGCAGTGGATCATTCAGGCGAGGGCGCAAACGGGCAACGGGAAAAATCGGCCTCGATCTCCGGGCGGACGCAAGTCAGGGCGAGAAACCGCTGCTTGACCGGCTGCTGGCCTTAATTCGGCTTCGCGGCGCTGGGATCGCCACGAGCAACAGGACGAATCCGGCGCCGGTCTGAGGAGCGAGCCAAGCATGGCCGTCAGGACTATTGATCTGCCAAGGAACCTGTGGGGTGCGATCGGAGGTGGCGGTCACGGAAACTGGCGAAGGAATCAGTCGAACGCATGCGGAGCGCCGAAGTTCAATCCGCAGTCCGTGGCAGGTTGGACACCTGCGCTCCTCAAGCGTGCTGCACGCCGCCGGCTGACCGCCACTTCCAATCGCACCCGAACCTCTATGATCGATTGCACCCCGGGCAACAAGCACCCCACCGGGTGCCGGCGCCGGCTGACCAACGCATTTCGCCCCGATGACCGAAGGGCTCTGAACTGACGTTGGGGATAAATCGACGCTTGCGCGACGACGGTGCCTTCCATAAGTTCCGGCCCTGCTCCGGGCCGGTGTGGCGGAATTGGCAGACGCGCTAGACTCAAAATCTGGTGTCCTCGCGGACGTGGGGGTTCGAGCCCCTCCACCGGTACCAACCTCGATTCTTGGAATGCCCTCCGTCTCTACGACTTGACTGCGTGAGCAGCCTGGTTCCATCCGTCTGCCGCCTGCTCCCGGCGGCCGGTTTTCAGTCCCACTTTTCCACGCACTGGACGGCGCGGTTTCCATTGACCCACACCCAACCAACTTCCCGGGGGTTTTCCCCCTCGGTCCACACGGTCGCATCGACGCCCCGGCGCAGAAGGTTCAGCAGCTCGGCCTCCACGGAATCGAAATGGACCCGCTTGATGGTGTGGCTGCCATATTCACCCTTCCAGGTCAGCGTCACGTAAACCGGGCGCGAAAACCCCCGGGGATGCCCCTCCGGATACCGCGACCTTGATGGGACCAAGGCTTTGCGCAACCACTTCTGGATCGCTCCTGCCTTCATAATCGCTGTCATTAAACCATTCGTTCAGGCGTTTTCAAGCCGCACGTTCACGCGTTCACGCGCGGCCAACGCGTCTTGCAGACCATTCCTCGTGCCAGCGTCAGAGCTTCTTTTGCCTCACTTTTCAACGGATTCCCCATGAATGATCCTGGCAGCAATCTCCTCGGTTTCGGAGTCGGGCCGCAATTCGATCCAATGCGGCTGAAGCTGATGTCGAATCCACGCAAGCTGGCGGCGGGCGAACTGCCATGTCCGCGTCTTGATCAATTGCACGGTCTCGGCGAAGCCGCGGAGAGCCTGAAGGTGCTCGACAACCTGGCGGTAGCCGAGGGCCTGCATCGCCGTCCGGTTGCTCGCCAGACCCTGCTCAAGCAGTCTGCTGGTCTCCTCCACCAGACCTTCCGCGAACATTCGATCAACACGGGTCTCGATCCTTTGTCTCAGATCCGCAGGGGATCTGCTCAGCGCAAACAACCGGCGGCCTGATGGCGTTGGCGCCCGGGCTCCCCACCCTGCCCGTTGCGCAGAGAAGGGCCTGCCGGTGAGACGGATGACCTCCACGGCACGAACAACCCGGCGAGGGTTTGCCCGATCAATGCGTTCATAGGTGAGGGGATCCTTCTCCTTCAGTTCACGCAGGAGAGTGCCCAGAGACGTCATTTCCAGCTTCCCTCGCAGCAGAGGATCAGGGGGTGGCGATCCGCCCAGCCCTTCGAACAGGGCTTTGAAGTAGAAGCCCGTGCCCCCGCAATAAATCGGGAGGCGGCCTCGCTCGAGAATCTGCGCGTGCGCCGATCCCGCCATTGCCACAAACCGTGCGGCATCGAACGACTCCTTCAGATCCACCGTGTCGATGAGGTGATGGGGGATCTCGCGCCGCTCGTGGGATGCCGGTTTGGCCGTTCCGACGTCGAGTCCGCGATAAACCTGCATCGAATCCACAGAAATGATTTCACCATTGAGACGTCGGGCCAGCTCGAATGCGACCCCCGATTTCCCAGTCGCGGTCGGTCCTGTCAGGAATATGGCGCCGTCGAACGCTTCGTTCATGGTTTCCGAGAGGTATTGGGTCCCGTGCCCAACCGCCGGATCAGGAAAATCCCCAGTGCGAAGATGGCGACGCTGACCGCATGGGCCGGGGTAAACCAGCCGCCGAGGTACTGGGAAGGGTTGTAGTCTCCGCGGAACAACTCCACGAATGACCGCACCATGGCGTAGCTGATGAGGTAGACACAGAAGATCTGACCGTCAAATTTCTTGCGCCGGTACAGCCAGGCGAGTCCGAGATAGAGGGCAAAGTTCAGGACGGCCTCGTAAATCTGCGTGGGATGCACTGTCTGTGGATAGGATTCGTGATCCGGAGGAAACTGCACCGCCCAGGGCAGCTCACAGATGCGGCCGTAGCAACAACCGAACATCAGGCACCCAATCCGCCCCAAGGCATGTCCAAGCGCAATGCTTGGCGCGAGTGCATCGGCGACCTTCCAGATCGGAAGTCTCCTGAACCGCAAATACCCGTAGGTTGCGAGAACCGCCCCGATCAACCCTCCATAGAACACCAGCCCACCGCTGCGCAGATTGAAAACGTGCCAGAACGGCTTGCCGGCGAACTGGTTCTCCCAGTAAGTAAGCACATAGAGGAGCCTCGCACCCACGATCACTCCGCCAACCAGCCAGGGAGCGAGATCGGTGATGACCACAGGCTGGATCTTGTCCAGCACACACCGGCGGGAGGCGGTCCAAACACCCGCGACGACACCCAGGGCCAAAAAAATGCCATACCAGTGAATGGTAAAACCACCTATGTCGAACGCTACGGGATGCACGCGGGCGAGAAGCTATTCAGAACGGGCCCGAAGATCAAACGCCAAGCTCCAGGGCGACGCCCGTCTGCTCTGCTCATTGCATTAGCTTCGCAGCACACTTCAAAGCCGCAATCTTCCGTATTGTATTATCAGTTAGATACAATATTCTCGGTTCGCCATGCCAATCCTGCACAAGCAGCTCAGTGACCTGCGCCTGAATCCCAACTCCCTCAATCCCGCCGCCGCGCAGATCAGCGATCAGCTTTATTGTATGATTACAATAGGACAATTGGTGGCCGGCGATGTCCTTCCTCCCATTCGCAAACTCGCCGAGCAGCTGGACGTCAATCCGAACACTGTCGCCAAAGCCTACGCGGGACTGGAGCGGAAGGGAGCCATAGTCAAGCGGCAGGGGTCCGGATGTTCAGTATCGAGCCGGTCAGGAGCCAGGGATCCACGCCACGGGATCAACCATCTCCGCGGTCAGATCGATGATCTCGTTCACAACGCGCTCAGCATGGGCATCGGCGTCGATCAGCTGATCGAGGCAATTCGTCGGCAGGCGCCCGGCGAGGTTTCACAGTCCAACCCAGCACGCCGACGCCAGGCCACGAAACAAGAGAGAGCGACGCCGGCCGAGAAGGAACCGGCGCTTTGGGATTCGGGCTCTGACCTCGTTGATTAGTCTCGGCTGAAGTTGATTCCTTCCGACGGTCGGTCGGCCGATCACGCAGCATGCGCAACCGCCGATCGTCAGAGCCCGGACGGGTGGTCAATGAATGTCCAGGGCACCTTGAACTTCGTTGAAAGCTCAGCCGCCAGTGCCTTGACGCCAAATGTTTCGGTGGCGTAGTGCCCGGCGTAGAACACGTTCACACCCAGTTCTTCCGCCAGCGGAAACGTCCAGTGAGGTCCCTCACCCGTGATATAGGTGTCAATTCCCGCTGCAGCCGCTTCCTTCAGTTCACCACCGGCGCCGCCCGTCACGATACCCACGCTGGAGATCCGCTCGGGCCCGCATGCGAGCAATTTGACTGCACCACCTCCTACCGCCATTCTGAGCCGCTCCAGCAGTGCCGAACGGGAGATCCCGAGCCGACCCCGAATTCCGATGTCACGCCCCTTCATTGGAAGAAACGGCTGCGGTCGGCTCAGCTTCAACGCGCGGGCGAGCAGCGCGTTGTTGCCGAGACGAGGATGGGCGTCGAGTGGCAGGTGGACGCTGTACACGGCGATGTCGCCCTCAAGCAGCCGCCTGATCAATTGATACTTGGTGCCCGTCCACGGAACCGCAGGCGACCAGAAAAGCCCGTGATGCACAACTAACAGACTGGCGCTCACGGCGGCCGCCCGCTGAATGGTCGCAAGGCTGGCATCGACGGCTGCCGCAATTCTGACCACCTTGCCTGAGTTCTCCACCTGCAGGCCGTTCACCGCTCCCGGGTAGTCCTCGAACGCATCGATCTCCAGCATTCGATTGGCGTGGTTGACCAGGTGTGTCAGGGAAGCGGCTTTCATGGAGCTAGCAAACCAGAGAACAGAAGTGCTTCAAAGTGAATAGCTGGAACCGACAAGGCGCAGAGGACAGGTCGGATTCGCCCAGCCGGAGATTCCCAACACATCCTGGCGGTCAGAAGCAAAAAAAAGGCCCGCGCCGAAAACTCGGCGCGGGCCAATGCCTGAATGGTTTCGGTCAGAACTTCTTGCTGATGCTGGCGTACCAGAAGCGCTGCCGGACATCATAGAGGTTCTTCTCGGTGTTTCCTTCGAAGGCACCGAAGACCCGTGGCGGAATCTCATCGGTGACGTTCAGCACACCCACCGTGATCCGGGTGTTGTCGAGCCATTCATACGGGGTGTTGCCCGTGAAGTCGTAGCCCGCCTGGAGGTCCAGTGTGAGGTAGCTGTCGATCGGTTCGGCGGTGCTGGAGGGGGTCGCCAGCGGATCGTCGTTGTAGCCGTCGGTGTAGCGGACGGCAACTCCGAGATCCACTCCGCGATAGTTCCAGAAGACGCTCGAGTAGAAGCGCAGGCGGGGCAACGACCCGAAGCCGAAGTCATCGGACGAGAAGTCGCCGAGATAATCGGTGAACGGTGCGCCTTCGCCGACCTGCTGCTCGAACAGGATGTAGTAGGAGCCCGACCACAGGAAGTTGAACGTGCCCCAGTTTTCAGTAGGGAGCTCGTAGTTCAACGCGAGATCGAAGCCTTCCTGATTGGCTGCCGCCAGATTGAGGTAGGGCTGCAGCACGTTGATGTACTCGTCGGCCAGCGGATCGAACGTAATCAGCCCGGCAAAATCGCCGGGGGTCGGATTGACGCCGGCGCCGCCGCCGGGCAACCGGTTGGATGGACCACCGGTGCGGGCGTTTTGATCGATGATCGACTGGGCGCTGCCGCCGATCGTGTTCTCAGACTCGATGCGGAACCAATCGAGACTGATCGACAACCCGTTGACCCAGGGCACTTCCCAGACCGCTCCAGCGGTGAAGTTGCGCGATTCCTCCGGCTTCAATGGCTGCACCAGCGTGGGGAACTGCTCGGCAGCCGGCACCGCACCAAGGATCTTGGTTTGGATCTGATTGAACACGCCATTGTAGGGATTGCGTACCTCCGGGAAGCTGTCGCCATCGAAGTACAGCTGGGCGAAGGTCGGCGCCCGGAACGATTCACCATAGGAGCCGCGGAAGGTCAGCGAGCCATCGTCCAGCGGCTGCCAACGGATCGTCGCCTTCGGCTTGGCGCCCGGCTGGTTCTCGGAGGTCAGATCGCTGTACTCCTCGTAGCGGAAGGCGCCGCTGACGCTGAGCGAATGGGCAAAGGGAATTCCCTGATCGGCCCCCAGAATCGGCACCCGAACTTCGGCCCAACCCGCATCGACGTCGCGTTCGCCGCGGAAGCCCTTGGCTCCATTGAAGCCGATGCCCAGATCGTTTCGTTTGGCGAAATCGGGATCCAGTTCACCGGTTTCCTCACGATGCTCGCCACCAAACGCCAATTGCAGGGGGCCGCCCGGCAGATCGGTGACGTCGCCGTACGCCTTGGCATCGACGGACCAAAGCTTGCCCGTGCCGATCGTGTTCATGAACAGCGCCACCTCGTCCAGGACCGACTGTGGATTTGCTTCGATGCCAAACGGATTGAAGGCAGTTGGATCGGTCCGCGACAGGGCGGCGAGATAGTTGGGAGCGTAGATGTCACCCGTCTGCGAGCTGATATTCCGAGTCTCCGAGTAGACCATTGCGGCTTCCCAGTTCCAGGTGGTTTCTCCGACCCGCCCCCTCAGGCCGGGAACGAAGCGGAAGAAGTCGTAGGTATCAAACTCCCTTCGCGGCCCGCTCTCAACCGTCCGGTAGTTCCAGTTGCTGATGTCGACGCCGAACGGGTTGTAATAGTTCGAGGCCGGAATCACGATTCCGGTGCTGGCCGAGGTGGTGGGGGTCGGCGCCGCCTGGTTGAACGACGTGGACTTCGTGTACATCGCATCGGTGAAGAACTCCAAGTTCTCCCCGTAGAGCTGATGCTTGGCCGTGCCAAATATGCTGTAACGCTCTGCGGGCCGAATCTCCAGCGTATAGAACGGAAACGGGAAGGCATCACCCGGGTAGAGCTGTTCACTCGCCGGACCAGCTCCGTTCAGGTGGTAGTCGGCAGGTGTGAAACGGCCGTTCGCATCAGGTACCGCCGTCCGGTTCAGGGTCACGCGGACCGGCGCGCTGGCGGGCTGGCTGGGATCATACAGGGTGCCCCCGCCGCGAGCATCGTTCCGGACGCGGAACCGTCCGGGATTGCTGGTGGGGCTGATATTGCCGGCGGCAGGAAAGGTCCTTTCGCGGTCGACGCTGAACTGGTCAGCCGACTTGTAGAAATTGCCACCAACCAACAGCGACGTCTTTTCATTCGCGAATCCCGTCGTGAACGAATAGTTCTGCGTGCCGAGATCCTTCTCGGTCGTGTTGCCGTAGTAGGCGTAGAGTTCGGTCCCGATGAAGTCGTCCTTGAGAATGATGTTGACGACCCCGGCGACGGCGTCCGTTCCATAGTTGGCAGATGCACCGTCCTTGAGCACCTCCACCCGTTTGATCGCAGCCAGGGGGATCGTGTTGACGTCCACGCTTGACGAAGTGCTCCAGCCGCCCGAGTTCACACGGCGTCCATTGATCAGAACCAGGGTGCCGCCGGCGATGCCGCGCAGATCAATGGTCGAACGTCCATCGCCACCGTTTCCGTTGTTCTCGGAAATGTTGATGGTGCTGCCCGTGTAGGAAGGGAGTTTCTGAAGCAGCTGCACGACGGTCTCAGAACCGGTGCGGGCAATGTCCTGCGATGTAAAGACATCGATGGGCGTGGCCCCCACGAGTTCGGAGGTGGGGATCTGGGAACCCGTAACAATGACGGGCTTCAACTCCTGCACGCCGGCGTCCTGCGCAAGAGCCGGCGCGGCGGCGAGGAAGCCCATGCTTCCAATTACGGCACGCCGTAAGGCGGCCCCGATCTTAAGCTTTTGTTTGTTGCTCATAGGTTGTTGGTTGGAGGTGTGAATCACGTTGGATGGTGGGTTGGGAACAACTTCCGGAATGGAAGTACGACAAGGCCGGTTTGACGAACACAGATGCGACAGGTGCGTTCATTTGTCAGCTTGCGCCAAGGGATTCACCGGTCAGATTGGGCAACCAATGGATAAAAGCAACCGGAATTTTTTGGGAACTCAACAAATTGGATTCAGCGCGCAAAGGCGCGCCGACGACGTTGATCGGAACGGCCGTGAAACCCGAATCTGGCCGAAAAAAAAAGCCGGCCCGAGAGCGGTCCGGCATGACTGCCTGAGCCAAGCTGTCTGACTGCGGCCATGACACCGCAACCAACAAGGGCAGCCTATTCCTTGCCCGCCGACGTGGCGGTTACTGAACCAACCCACGCTTGATTGTCGAGATACCACCGCACCGTCTCGCGGATGCCACGTTCAAAGGTATGCGCCGGCTCCCAGCCAAGCTCGCGTTTGACCTTCGAAGCATCGATCGCGTACCGGAAATCGTGCCCCGGCCGGTCCTTCACAAAGGTGATCAGCTGGCGGGAGTTTCCTCCCAGTTCGGGCTTCAGCTCGTCGATCAGGTCACAAATCTGGCCGACAATGTCGATGTTTGTCATCTCGTTGTTTCCGCCAATGTTGTAGGTCTCGCCCAGCCTGCCTTTGCACAGCACCGTCCAAAGCGCCTCGGCATGATCCCGCACATACAACCAGTCGCGGACGTTCAACCCCTTGCCGTAGACGGGAATGGATTTCCGGCTGAGAACCTTCTGAACGACCACCGGGATCAGCTTTTCCGGGAACTGATAGGGGCCGTAGTTGTTCGAACAGTTAGTGATGACGGCCGGCAGGTCGTAGGTGTGGTGATAGGCGCGGACCAGCAGATCGCTGGACGCCTTGCTCGCCGAGTAGGGGGAACTGGGGGCATAGGGCGTGGACTCCGTAAAATGACCGGTCTCGCCCAGACTGCCGTACACTTCGTCGGTGGAAACGTGGTGGAAGCGGCAGTCCGGCCGGGGCCGGCCGGAAGCGGCCGGGGCGACCAGCCAGCATTCCCGGCAGGCCTCGAGGAGGTTGAAGGTGCCGACGACGTTGGTGTGAATGAAATCGCCAGGGCCGGAAATGGAACGGTCGACGTGCGATTCGGCGGCCAGATGCATCACGTGTGTGATGGAATGATCGCGGACGACGCGCAGGGTTTCGGTCTTGTCGCGCAGGTCGACCTTCTCAAAAACATACTTCGGGTGGTTCTGGACGGCAGCCAGGTTCTCCGGGTGACCGGCGTAGGTGAGGCAGTCCAGGTTGACCAGCTTGGCGACCTCCGGCCGGTCGATGACGTGGTGGATGAGATTGGAGCCGATGAAGCCGGCGCCGCCGGTGATGAGCAGGTTCATTTGGTGGAGTCAGGCTTTGAGCAGAGGCAACAGGGAAACAGCAGATTGAGGGAGCGAATGCCGCCGGGCGCGAATGGTCCCCGGGTCAGCGTTCCGGCCGCCAGCGCCGCAGGGAATCCTCCAGCGCTTCCTCGACGGGTCGAATCTGGATGCCGGCCGCGAGCAGCTTGGCGGTGTCCATCATGCAATTGGACCGAGGGGTCTTGGCGGCGACCCGATAAAACTCTTCGTCACTTTGCCAGAACTCGAAGGTCCGACCGGGTTTGAGAATCCGCTGGATCGCTTCGACGACCTGGCCAGTGGTCACTGCTCCCGGGTTGGTGACGTTGTAGATGCCGAACGGGACACGGCGTTCCCAGGTGTCGAGACAGGCCGTTGCGAAATCTCCCCGATGGGAAATGGAATTCACGTTGTCGTAGACCTTGGCGTAGCGCTGCACCTTCGAGAGATAGTTGCGGCCGTTGTCGAATTCATCGAAAGGGATGCGCAGCCGCCAGACATAACTGCGCCCCACACCCGCGATGCCTTCCTCGCCGAGCGCCTTGGTGCCGCTGTAGAAGCTGCAGGGGGGCGCGCGGAAGGAGAAGTTCGGGGGATCCGTTTCGGTGAACCCGTGAAAGGCCCCGGGCTGGCGCCGGTATAGTTCGCGCAGCTCCGCCGTGGTGAGGTCGGGTTCGACAGTTTCAACGCCATCCCGCACCACTTTGGCACCGGAGTAAATGCACCCCGAGGAGACGTGCCCCCACGGAACATCAGCCGCCGCGCAGGCGTGGGCCAACATGGCCGGGAACAGCGTGTTGCCCTGCAGGGTATCGGCCTTGGCCAGCTCGCAGGCATCGACGTTGGGTTTGCCGGTGTAGCCAGCCGCATTGATGACGAACTCAGGCCTGGTCTTCCGGAGATGGGCGAGAAAGGTCTCGAAGCTGGTGTAGTCCAGCTGCGAGCGGGAGAGCGATTCGAATGGCAGGTCGCGACGCTGCAGTTCAGCGGCGAAAGCCTGGCCGATG
>DNDP01000398.1:1483-3512 GCA_003484235.1 Verrucomicrobiales bacterium | reverse complement strand
CTCCGGGCTTCGCCGATCACCGTGCGCAGGTATTCGCGGTACTCACAGTTGGGGATCTGTTCCACGACGATTTCGAGGTCCGCGAGGCCCATCTGCCCGCGCCGGAAGGCCGCCTCCTCGGGGCATCCGATCTTGATACCCGCGCGCTTCTCGATGGTCTGCACGTAGGCGGAAGCCTCGTGCAGACTAGAGCTGGTGCCGGCGTCGAGCCAGGCGAAACCGCGCTCGAGCCGGACCACCCGCAGCCGGCCCCGCCGCAGGTATTCGACATTGACTGCAGTGATTTCTAGTTCACCCCGGGCGGAGGGCTTCAGGGACCCGGTGATCTCCACAACCTGGTTGTCGTAGATGTAAAGACCGGGGACTGCATAGCTGCTCTTCGGCTGTTTCGGCTTCTCCTCGATCGAGACGGCGACGCCCTGGGAATTGAACTCGACCACGCCGTAGCGTTCGGGATCGAGAACGTGGTAGCCAAAGATGGTGGCCCCGGAGCGGAACTCATCGAACGCACGCTGAAAAGTGTCGCCCCCGTAGAAGATGTTGTCGCCGAGGATGAGGGTCACCGGATCGCGGCCGATGAACGACTCGGCGATGAGAAACGCCTGGGCGATGCCCTCCGGTTTGAGCTGCTCACGGTAGTCGAACTTCACACCGAACCGGGAGCCGTCGCCGAGCAACTGGCGGAAGCGGGGCAGATCCTGGGGCGTGGAGATGAGGCAGATTTCCCGGACCCCACCCTCGATGAGGGTGGTGAGGGGATAATAGACCATCGGTTTGTCATAGACCGGCTGCAGCTGTTTGCTGGCAACGAGCGTGAGCGGATAGAGACGCGAGCCGGCGCCGCCGGCGAGGATGATGCCTTTCATGAAATCCGACAGCAGAGAGCCAGAAGATCGGCCAAGGTGCAACCCTGTCTCTCCTACGGGAGACACAACGGCCCTGACACGGAGGGATAGGGTTTTTCCGGAGCCCCCTTGCCGTGAGGAGCCGCGGACTGCGAGGCCAGACTTAGCGGAAGGGTGGGGGCGGAGTGCGGGCAGCTATCGGCAAACTCGCCGCAAGCCCGCGCCAAGCAGGCCGAGAGAGAAACCGAGGAGGGCGAGTGAAGAACCGGCATCAGGGACCCCCTGAGGCGGGTCCAATGTGACCGGACGCGCAAATGTGGCGGTCAAACTAAAGTCGTCAACGGCGAGGCCGTCGTCGGCACCAGAGGCGTTTAGATCTGTCCAGCGGAGCCAGAATCCCGATAGAGCGGGGATCGAGAGAGAAGAAATCGTGGAACTGATGGCTACTCGATTCGCCAATGCGTTGCCGTCCAATGCACCCGTAGGACTCGACGTAACCGGGGCGACAAAATCCAGAGCATCCACGTCAATCCAGACCCCCGTTGTCAACGAGTTAGCGTCGAGGCTGTATTGAAAATCGAGCTGATCGACGCGGCCAACCGCTCCGAGCCGCCATTGTTCGCCGGTGTAGGAGATTGTGAGGCTGGTGATCGAGGTCGTGCCATCGTTGCGAAACTCGACACCGAACGTCGGGCTTAAAGAACTGCTTTGGAGCCCACCCAATGCACGCTCGTGCACAGCCCCCGCGCCAAAACTGTAAGTGTTGCCCGAAGCACTCGATCCGGTTCCGGCAGCATAGGTCGTATCGGCGTTCGTTCCGGACTCGCTGACAACCCAACCGACCGGTAGCGTCGAACTCGTACCATTCGTCGCGAGAGTATTGAAGTTTTGGCTGTAGCCCGGTGACGAGTTGTCGAGCGAAACGGGGACCGCTCCGCCGTTCGAAATCGCCGCCAACACCATTCCGGCCCACAGCGCGAAGGCCCCGTTCTTCCAAGATGAACTGTTCCTCATATGACTCCTCCAGAGTTATTGGGTCCTGTTTGACTGCATTCGATGGGAGCCGACAAACAGGGCACGAACTCCTCCCCGGCCGGCACTTTCTTTCTGCTACAATGAAACGAATAGTGAAGCGGCGCACGGAATGGAAGGCTTCAGGCTGAAACATCTGGATACAAGAACCT
>DNDP01000398.1:0-1232 GCA_003484235.1 Verrucomicrobiales bacterium | reverse complement strand
CTGGACACAAGATTCTTAGATTCCCAAGGAGGAATTTCCACACAAGAATGGGCATCAAAATTCGTCCCGGAGGGGCATTCAAACGAAGTCCACCGTGTATGCCGAGGATCAGGTCTGGAAGCGATAGAGAGCGGATCCGAGCAGCTTCAAAAGGCTCACCGGCATGCGCCTGAACAGCGACGTGTGCCAACCCGAACTCCGGTCCTGCATGGGAAGAACCGCCCCATCAGCGGCACGAAGTCGGCAGCAGAAGATCTCGGTTTCCGTGGCGCCCCAGCCGCGTTTGAAGCGGCGCAGCCCTTCGTTTCCAAAAGAGGTTCTGCCGAGGTCCAATGACAAATGGCCCGTTTCAGTCAAACGAACGATGCTTTCCCACATCACGAGGTTGTTGGCACGCAGGTGCTGAAACTCTTGGAGGGAGGCACCATACTTGTAGATCGCGCGACGGCCGTTGGTCAGAAAGACGGCGGCAGCGACGATCCTAGAACCGAGCCGCGCACGGGCAACAAAGCCCGTTCGGCCGTCGACGAGATTGCGGGCGAGCGAAAGAAAAAAACGCCACGGCTGCGGAGGCAGCCCGTGACGTTTCCGGGTCAAACAATGGAGGTGATAGTAATCCTCGACGGCTGCGGCGCCGTGGGCGAAGTCGAGTTTCAGCCCCTCGGTCCCGGCGCGTCGGACGGCGCGCCGGACCGATGGAGCGCAACGTTCGAAGAGGCTCTGCCGACCGGGAGACAAATCCAGTTCATGGCCAAGAAAACTCGTGGAAGCGCGCGATCGCAGCCGGGCGTCTCCACTTCGCAGTTCAACAAACTGCCAGCCGGATCGGCGGGCGGCTGCCAGAGCGGCATCGACGGCCCAATACGGACCCGTCGGGCCATTCTCGAGGTGAAGCGGAGAGCAGGAATCGGTGAAGGGGAGTGAAACACCAGTTCGTCCTCCAAGAAGGCCCCGGCATTCCATCATAGGCAACACCGCCACCAAACGGCCGGCGTCGAACCAGGCGAGGAATGCCGGCCGAATGCCGTAGGTTTCCGACAATGTCCGCACCCAGGCAGTCTGGTGAAAGACGCCCGCCGAACGAAAGGCATCAGTCTGCCGATCCCAATCGGGGACTTCCAGCGGCGAAAGGACCTGTGGTTCTCCGGTCACCAAGGGCGGCACTCTCATTCATCTGCACCATTTCTGCACCTAAATTGCACCAAGCGGCCAAGGACCGAAGAGGAAGGACC
>DNDP01000357.1:2237-2859 GCA_003484235.1 Verrucomicrobiales bacterium | reverse complement strand
TCCCGAGTTGCTCGACTGGCTCACGGCGGATTTCGTCGAGCACGGCTGGACCTTCAAGCGGCTGCACAAGCTCATCATGATGTCCGACGCGTATCGGATGAGCGCGCAGCATCCGCAATTGGAGAAGCTGCGCACCAGCGACCCGAACAACGACCTGCTCGCGTTCTTCCCCACGCGCCGCCTCAGCGCCGAGGAACTGCGCGACACCATGCTCGCCGTGACGGGCGAGCTAAACTCCACCATGGGCGGCCTGCCCGCGCGGCCCGAGATCAATCTCGAAGTCGCGTTGCAACCGCGCATGATCCAGTTCTCGCTCGCGCCGTCGTATCAACCGTCGCCGACGCCGGAGGAGCGCAATCGCCGCAGCGTTTACGCCTACCGCGTGCGCGGCCAGGCCGATCCGTTCCTCGAGGTGTTCAACCAGCCGAACCCGAACGACTCGTGCGAACAGCGCGACTCGGCGGCCGTTTCACCGCAGGCTTTCACGCTCATGAACAGCGATCTGATGACCGACCGCTCGATCGCGTTCGCATTGCGGCTGGAGCAGGAGTCGAAGTCTGTCGAGGCGCAGGTGACGCGCGCGTTCCAGCTTGCGTTCGGGCGCGCGCCGTCCGCGCAGGAG
>DNDP01000357.1:0-2003 GCA_003484235.1 Verrucomicrobiales bacterium | reverse complement strand
GAGGTCCTGCCGATCTTCGAGAACTACACGCCCGACCAGAAAGCCGCCGACGTCGGCCCCGGCACCCGCGCGCTCGCCGACCTGTGCCTGCTGCTGCTGAACAGCCATGAGTTTGTCCACGTTTACTGAGATGAAGGGACAGATGACAAAGGAATGGGGACAGGGGAATAGAGACATTTTCCTGTGCCCTCATTCCGCTGTCACTCCTGTGCATAAGTCACTTCATCAGTGTGACCATCCGCACTTCGAGCCGGTGAAGGTTGATCCACTGCCAGGCGCGCAGCGGAAGAGCATCGAGAAGCTGACGCAAGTGGGTCTCTTGAGCAGTGAGCCCGTCACCAAGAGAAGTCACGACAAAGCCGATTTCCTCGGAATGCATCGCTACCCGGTGGGAGCCAAGCTGAATGCCGTCGCGCGTGACCGGCAAGCGAAGGAGACATTCCGCCTCGCCACCATTGAGGAAAACCAACGCCTCCTCCAACAAGTGACAGTCCAGGAATCCGCCCCATTCACGCAGACAGCCTTCCATGCTACGCGCGAGGGCGTCGCACTCCGCGGTGAGGGGCTTCCAGTGGGAGCGGTTGATGGTGACCGCGAACCGATCCGTGCGCGGGAATGGACAGCGCCGCAGCAATCCCTCGACTTTTGCTGCGCCGAAGTTCAGCAACTTGATCCGATCCAGATTCAGCAGCGCTCCATAGTGAAAGACCTGGGCGTCGTGTGCGGGCGCGAGAGCTTGGACAACCTTCAGTTCATAGACGACGCCATCAACCACCAGATCGAGGCGATACTCCTTGGTGAACCTCTCATGGCTGACGACGATCGGCACCTGGGTCAAAACTTGCGATGTCCCTTCCGCTCGAAGTCTCGCCGCGAGGTCGTTTTCGTAAACCAACTCATCACACAACCGCCCCAGCCGGTGCTGCGAGGCATACGCGCAGACCATCACGACCCGATCCACAGCCTCAAAGTGGGCATCAGTCACAGGACTGAGCCGAACCGGACAGGTGATTGGCATGGCGGGAGTGTAGAACAGGGGAATGGGGACAAGGGAATGATGGAATTGTCAGTTTCCAGCAGAATTCCTCTGTCCCCATTCCTCTGTAATCCTATCCGAACGATCCCATGAAAACACCACTCTGCTCCCGCCCATTTTCGACGCCTGCCACGCGACGCCAGTTCCTCTACGGCCTCGGCGCCTCGCTCGGGTCCGTCGCGTTCAGCAACCTGCTCGCGAAGGAACTCGTCGCGCCCGCCGCCGCATTGGCAGGTGCGGCTCGCACGCCGCTCGCGCCGAAGAACCCGATGTTCCCCGCGCGGGCCAAGAACGTCATCATGCTCTTCATGGAGGGCGGCCCGGGTCACATGGACACCTTCGACCCGAAGCCGAAACTCGGCGAGTTGCACAAGACGGAGTCAAAGCTGAAGGAAGGCCAGGAGACCGGGTTCAAGTTTTTCGTCGGGAGCCCGTTTGGTTTTCGCAAGGTCGGTCAGAACGGTATCGAGATGTGCGACCAGTGGAAGTATCTCGCCGATCCCGAGGTCGCCGACGAACTGTGCAACTACCGCGGTGGCCAGGCCGAGTCGCTCAATCATCCCGAGGCGCTTTATCACATGAACACCGGCAGCCGGCTCGGCGCGGACCCGGCGCTCGGCGCGTGGGCCACCTACGGCCTCGGCACGGTGAACCAGAACCTGCCCGGCTACGTCGTGATGACCGAGCTCGCCTTCCCGCAGGGCGGCGCCGGCAACTGGAGCAACGGCTTTCTCCCTGCCTATTATCAAGGCACACGCCTGCGCACCGAAGGTTCGGCGATTCTTGACCTCGCCTCGCAGCCGTTCAAATCACGCGAACACCAGCGCCGCGCGCTCGACGAACTCGCCTTCCTCAATGAGCAGCACGCCGCGAAACATCCCGAGCAGCGCGACCTTGCCGCGCGCATGGAGACCTACGAGCTCGCCTACCGCATGCAGATGGAGGCGACCGACGCCGGCGTCGCTCG
>DNDP01000400.1:965-4265 GCA_003484235.1 Verrucomicrobiales bacterium | reverse complement strand
GGCTCGTCGAGGATGTAGAGGACACCGCTGAGGTTCGAACCAAGCTGGGCGGCCAGCCGGATCCGCTGGGCTTCGCCGCCCGAAAGCGTGGTCACGCTGCGGCCCAGCTGCAGGTAGCCGAGGCCGACCTCCTGCAGGAAGTGGAGCCGGGTGTTGATTTCGGGGACGATGTCGCGGGCAACCTCGCTGGCGCGGCCGGCGAGCTTGAGTTTGCCGAACCATTCGCCAGCCTCGGTAACGGTGGCGTCGGAGAAGAAGTCGATCGTAGGACCGGCATCCTGCCTGTCTCGTTGGGCCTTCGCTTGCGTGGAACGGGTGACCTTTTGAGAGCCAGCGCTCGCGCCACGTGACAGGCTGGAAGCCCGTCCTACATCGAGCCGCACCGCCCTTGCGAGCGGGTTGAGGCGGCGGCCCTGGCATTCGGGACAGGGCTCGCGTTCGTTGGCCCAGCGCCACCAGCTTTCCTCGATGGAATCGGCGTCGGCACCGCGCTCGACATCCGGCAGATAAAACAGCTCGCCAAAGCCGCGGCACTTCGGACACCAACCCTGCGAGGAATTGTAGGAAAAGTTCTTCGGATCGAGCGGCTCGAAAGAGCGACTGCACGACGGACAGACCCGGTGCGTGGAATGAACCGTCTCCTTGCCGCTATTGTCGATGGCGAACAAGACGCCGTTGCCGACGCGCAATGCCTGATTGATGAGCTGAAAGGGCGAGGGGTCCGGTGACCTTGCAGTTTGGGCTCTGCGGGAGCCTCGCCCTGCCGATCGTTCCAACACACCGATGACGACTTCGACGTCGTGCTCCTTGAAGCGATCGAGCCGGAGTCGTTCGCCGGTCGAGTACATCTTCCCGTCGGCGCGGACCTCGGCGTAGCCATGTTTTGCGGCCCACTCGGCGACGTCGGTATGGAAGCCTTTGCGATTGCGCACCACCGGCGCGAGCAGCAGCAGGTCGCCGCGCTTTCGGGTTTCGTCGACGAGTTGCCAACTGAGTTCATCGGCCGATTGTTCGCGGACGGGTTGATCACAGTCCGGGCAGTGCTGTGTGCCGAGCCGCGCATAGAGCAGGCGGATGAACTGATAGATCTCGGTGACGGTGGCGACGGTGCTCTTGCCGCCGCCGCGTGAGGTGCGTTGCTCGATGCTGACGGTGGGCGGCAGGCCGGCGATGAGATCGACGTCGGGCCGCGACATCTGCTCCACGAATTGCCGGGCGTAGGTGTTCATCGAATCGAGAAACCGCCGCTGGCCTTCGGCGAAGAGGAGATCGAACGCCAGCGTGCTCTTGCCCGAACCGCTGACGCCGGTGACCACGACAAACTTCCCGCGCGGGATGCCGAGTGAGATGTTCTTCAGGTTGTGCTCGCGGGCTCCGTGGATGGCGATGGCCTCTCCGTTCAGGTGGTTGTCTCGTGTCTTCGGCACCGGCTGAGTTTTAGGGCAAACCCCCAATTAGGCAATTGATCTGGCAATTTGGCCGCTTGGCATCGTTGTTGCCCTACTTCGAAACGTCTGCCAGCAGGGTCAACCAACATTGACGAATGAACATATCAGGTACAGCCGCCCCCGCCGCATTGGTCGGATATCAGACAGGTGAGATGCCCCTGGAGGTCCGGACAGAATTGTTGAAAACCGCCCTGGAAAACCAGGAGGCTCAGGCTGGACAGCTGATCGAGGTCATCGAGGCGGCAGGTTCGATGGATTCCCACGGCGGCGGTTTGGACACCTACGCCTGAGCGGGTGTCTGCGGCGAAGGCTAGACCAGCCTTTTCAGCCGTCTGTCCTCGGCCAGCTTTTTGACCATCTCCTTGATCTTCTGCGCCTGGGTCCGGTGGGCGACCATGGTGACATCGTCGGTCTGGACGATGATCGAATCGCGCAGGCCGACGACCGCGATGGGCGTGCGGTTCTTCGTGCGGGCATCGTAAACGATGTTGCGCGCGGCATCGACATGGACGAAGTCGCCCACCGCACAATTTCCTTCGGGATCGGGCTTCAGATGGCGGGCCAAAGCGGTCCAAGCACCGAGGTCGTCCCATTCGAAGTCGCCGTTCGCGCACACGACGTTGTGGGCGTGCTCCATGAGTGCGTAGTCGATGCTGATCTTCTTGATCTCCGGGTACTCCTTTTTGAGCACACGGGTGAGTTTGGCGGGGTCCTTGGCCACCTTGAACCAGCGCTGGCAGGCCTCGAACATTTCCGGCTGATGCCGCTCCAGCCCCTGCGTCACGGTGATGAACGACCAGATGAACATGCCGGCGTTCCAACGGTAGTTGCCGCTGTTCACGTATTCGAGCGCGCGATCAAGGTTCGGCTTCTCGACGAAACGCTCGGCCTTGTAGAACGTCGTCTTGTACTTCTTCGCGCCGCTGGGGTTGGGCAGCTCGTTGCCCAGTTCGATGTAGCCGTAACCGGTCGCCGGCTCGGTCGGCTTGATGCCGATGGTGACGATCGCCTGGCCGCGCGCCGCCAGGTCGAACGCTTCCTCCAGCACCTTCTGGAACTTCTTGGCGTTCGGGATCACGTGATCGGCCGGAAGCACGGCCATGACGCCGGTTGTCGAACGCGCCCCGACCAGCGCCGCGCCGAGCGTCACCGCCGCGCAGGTGTCGCGTCCGACCGGCTCGGCCACGATGTTGCCCTTCGGGATCCTCGGACATTGCTTCGCCACGGCCGGCGCCTGCACCGCGTTGGTGATGACGAAGATGTTCTTGGCCGGAACCAGCGGCAGTACGCGCTCGACGGCCTCCTGCAGAAAGGACTTCTTGCCGAGCAGGGCGAGCAACTGCTTGGGCGTCTTCTCGCGGCTGACCGGCCAGAATCGCTCGCCGCGGCCGCCGGCCATGATGATGACGAACCGGTCCTTGGGGTTGATCTTGGTTTTCATCGCTGGTGAATGGCGTGAGATATCAACGGCAGGTGCATCCAAAGGCAAAACATCTTTTTGCGGAAACTGGCGGAACCGGACAATCCATGTCATCGATTGCGGCCATGAAGCTGTCGATCATCGTCCCGGCCTACAACGAGGAGAAGTTGTTGCCGGCGACATTGGCCGCCATCCGGGAGGCGGCGGTCGCGGTCAGGGAGGCGGGCTGGGACTGGGAATTGATCGTGTGCGACAACAATTCGACGGACGGAACGGCCCGCGTGGCGCGGGCAGCTGGAGCCATAATTGTCTTCGAACCGGTCAACCAGATCGCCCGCGCCCGGAATGCGGGTGCCCGGGCCGCCAGCGGTGAATGGCTGCTGTTCGTGGACGCTGACTCGACGCCGCACGCCGGACTGCTCCGGCGGGTGG
>DNDP01000400.1:0-755 GCA_003484235.1 Verrucomicrobiales bacterium | reverse complement strand
CTCCGCATGCCGGTCTGTTCCGGCGGGTGGTGGAACTGGCGCAGACGGACGACGTGCTGGCCGGTGGGTGCGTGGTCCGGACCGACGTGCAGCACGCAGTGTTCGATGGCCTGACTTCGATGTGGAACCGTCTCAGCCGGCGCATGAAGTGGATGGCGGGATCGTTTGTATTCTGCCGTGCCGAGGCGTTTCGTGCCGTGGGCGGCTTCGACGAACGCTTCTATGCGAGCGAGGAGATTGATTTGAGCCGGAAGCTAAAGCGGCTGGCCCGCAAGCGGCGTCAGCGGCTGGTCATCATCGCCGACGAGACGTTGCTGACGTCGGGGCGCAAGGTGCGGCTGTACTCCAAGTGGGAATTGATCCGCCTGCTGGCGCAGAGCTTCATCGTGCCCTGGTTTACCATGCGACGTCGCCAGGCGTTCTGGTACGACGGACGCCGGTGATCATTGCTCAGGTGCCACGGTGCAGGGGGCCAGTATGGCGTCGGTCATGCCGTGGATGATTTTTTTGTCTGCCGGACAGATGGTCGCAAGGATGCCGCCGAGTTTGGTCCTGGCCTGATCACCGTCGCCGTGCACGAAGTAATAAGGGCACAGGCGGACACGGCCCTTCATCGGCACAACCTGGCCGGCGTCGAGATCCACCCAGCTGGCATCGACCGTTCTGGGTTTGTGGTAGCGCTGCAGGATGTAGGGTGACTTCGGGAACGCCTGAATCGCCTCATCCACGGCCGAGGACCAGTCCGCCTGGGAAAG
>DNDP01000494.1:5332-5473 GCA_003484235.1 Verrucomicrobiales bacterium | reverse complement strand
TCATGGTGCCGTGGTTCAAGGATCCGCGGCTGATGGGCATGACCACGTTGGCGGCGGTCGCCGTGCTGGTCTTCGGCGCGCTCGCCGTCAACCGTCATCTCCGCCTCCGCCGCAGCCATGCCGAGATCGAGCGCATCGTCG
>DNDP01000494.1:0-5064 GCA_003484235.1 Verrucomicrobiales bacterium | reverse complement strand
TCAACAGCATTCTGTCCATCATCCGGGGCTCGACCCAGATCATCGAGGCCAACCCGGACAATCCGGACAAAATCAGGACCCGGCTCAGCCGCATCAAGAGCATGGTGGAACAGGGCAGCACGCTGGTGAAGGCCATGCTTGGATTCAGCCGGGCGGACGACGCGGCCCTGCTGCTTCCAGACGTGAACGCCGTGGTGACCGAGACGGTGCCGCTGCTGGGCGACCGCCTGCCGCCCGAAGTCACGGTGACCGTCGACGTCAAGGAGGGCTTGCCGGTGGTGCACGGCAGCCGCGAACTGCTCCAGCAGATCCTGATCAATCTCGTCCTGAATGCCCTCGACGCCATGGAAGGACGCGGTCAGCTGACGCTGCGCTGCCAGCGGCTGCACCGGCTTCCTGGCAACCAAATCCTGCCGGCCGCGCGTGCCGAGGAATACGTGGCTGTCATCGTCGAGGACACCGGCTGCGGAATTTCGCCCGAGAATCTCTCACGCATATTCGAGCCGTTCTTTACGACCAAGGCGTTCAGCACCCGGCACGGAACCGGATTGGGCCTTTCCATGGTCTATGAATTCTGCAAGGAACTGGGCTACGGCCTGAATGTCCGCTCGGAGCTCCGCCGGGGAACGGCGTTCACCATCATCATCCCCGTCCTTAACGACCAGCCACCCGCCGGTTGAGGAACGGTCGCGGGCAACATCCCTTCGCCGCTTGCGCCGCCGGAGCTTCGCCGGTTAACTCCCGCCCATGCTTTCGCTCGCCGATTTGGCCGCCATTGCCGCCGAGGATTCAGCCGCCCTGCAGGCCAAGGTGCGGGAGTTCTCGGTGGGCTCGCGGCGTCTGAAGTTCAACTCCCGGCCGGCGATCATGGGCGTGATCAATCTCTCCTTTGATTCGTGGTATCGCGAAAGCGTCTGCCTCAACGAGGAGATGGCCGTCCGCAGGCTGGAAGTGCTGCACGCCGAGGGCGCCGACCTCGTGGACATCGGCGCGGAATCCACCCTGTCCCACGCCAGCCGGGTGGCGGAACGTCGCCAGACCCAACTGCTGACGCCGTTGCTGCAGGAAGCCCGGAGAAAACGGATTGCCGTATCCGTCGAGACCTACCACGCAGGAACGGCCCGGAAATGCCTGCGCGAGGGCGCGGCCGTGATCAACCTGACGCGCGGCACGGGCAGCCGGAAGATTCTTCAACAGGTGGCCGAACACGACGCCGCGGTCATCCTTTGCTATGTGCAGGGCACCCACGTCCGTGCCGTCGGAGACCTGAAGTTTGACCGGGATCCGGTGGCGGTCATGTATGAATACTTTGCGCGGCAGATCGAGGCGGCCACCTCGCTTGGCGTCCGGAAGATATTCGTCGATCCGGGAATGGGGTTTTACTACCGCAATCTGCAGGACAGCGGGGAACGGATTCGTCATCAGATGATGACGTTCCTTCGGTCGAGTCGTTTTCGGAAGCTCGGCTTCCCGGTCTGCCAGGCACTGCCCCACGCGTTCGAGCATTTTGCCGCGGAGGTGCGCTGTGCGGAACCTTTCTTCGCGGTGCTGGCTGCCCTGGGTCGCACCGATCTCTTTCGCACCCACGAAGTGTCCCGCACGCGGGCGGTGCTCGATACGCTGGCAGTCTGGTGACCCGACGGGGCGGCGCGATCGAGTGGACTGTCGGGCACTTCAGCCGCCGGCGGAACGGCATAGGAGCACGGCTTCCTCGCCGTCATCCGATTCCCAGGAACGTTCCACCGCCAGTCCCGCATCCGTCAAAAGGGTCTGAAACGGTTCAAGCCGGTGTCGCCAGCTGAAAAAGACCTCCAACGCCTCGCCTGATTGAAAGGAGAACTCCCGCTGACGGACATGCAGCGTCGCCTCGCGCGAGAAGTGCCACCGGGCCACCATCCGTCGCGACCCGGGCAGCTTCTCGTCGGTCTCCACGGTGAATCGCAGCTCTCCGTCAGCGGCTCGCAGGCCGCCCTGTTCCAGGAAGGCCATCAGCCAGGCGCGCGTTTCCACATTGTCGTATTGCGGCAGGATTCCTTCCATGCCCGCGCGAGCATCCGGACCCGGCAGCAGGTTGACGCTCAGCAACACCCGGTCTCCCGGACGCACCCAGGTCCGCCACAGGGTAGCGAACACTTCGGGGTTCAGGTTGGGCACCACGCTGAAAAATGTGAACAGTCTCGGCACCTCGACGCCGAGCTCGCCGTTCAACCAGATTTGAAGATCCTCCGCCTGCGACAGTTGAGCGGCGAGCCAATGCCGCCCCGCTCCGGGGACTCGTTCGCGCGCCCGCAGGGCTGCATCGGTCAGCAGTGGCACACTGACGTCCACTCCGACGAGAATCGCGGAGCGCCCCGCAGCCCGCAGCCGCGTTGCCAGGGCGATCTCCTTCTGGGCGCCACCACACCCGAGTCCGACGACGGCAACCGGGTGCGATGCACCGCCAGCGATGGCATGAAACGCCTCGTCAAACATCCGTCCAAAATCCGGCCGTGTAGCGTAGGGCGACCATTTTTCGTAGAGCGCCGACCAACGGGCAGCCTGTTCCTCCCCCTGGTAGTGCAGGTGCTGACTGATCTTCCGCACAGAAAGTTGACGCCACAGATTCTCCCTGTCCGCCTCCGGAAAGAGGCTGGAGTGCACATGAACTACAAGTGGAGGTGCCACGGACCGACTTTCATGCCCGCCCGTTGGTTTGAAAAGACTTCACGCGGGAAATTCCCGTCCAGAACGCCGACCTGACAGGTTCCGTGCACGCCTCGTCGGCGACAATCCAAAGGCAGGGCTGCAAAATTTTCCGCCCGGGGGCGCCAATCGCATTTTGACTTGCCGGGGCTCGCGTGCTGGAATTCGGGCGCGATGGATTTTGACATTTCGCACATTCTGGAGAGCTGGGACTACAAGCCCGGCCAGGTGATGGTCCGGAAGTTCAAAAACAAGAACGGCCAGGAGCTCATCCAGCTGCGTGTGGACCTGGGCCTTCTCCAGATGCATGCGGAAGGACGCCCGGACGGCAAGCGGCCGATGGGCCACGAATCCTGGTTCGATTTTTACCTTGCCCGGCTGGAGGAACATCGCACCCAGAACGGCGGCGAGGACGAGGAGTTCGCGCTGAACGCCGAGGACTGCAGCCGGCTGCACCTGGAGTCGGTGCAGTACCACCATCGCTACATCTGCCTGCTGCAGCTGGAGGATTTCGACGGTGTTCTGCGCGACACCGAGCGGAACCTGGACCTGTTTGACTTTGTGGAGGAATTCGCCGAATCGAACGAAAACTCCTGGATGTTCCAGCAGTTCAGGGCGCAGTGCCTGCAGATGCAGACCCGGGCCCTTGTCTCGCAGAAGCTGAAAGGCGACGACCACGACGGCGCGCTGGAGGAACTTGACGACGGCATTGAGGCCATCCGTGAGTACTACCGCGAATACTCGCTTGCCGAGCAGCTCGAACAGAGCAACGAGATCGGCTCGCTCGAGGCATGGCGCTCCGAAATCTCCAGCCGCCGGCCGATGAGCGAGCGCGAGAAGCTGGAAATGGCGCTCAACGAGGCGGTGCGCAAGGAGGATTACGAGACCGCTGCCCAGATGCGGGATGCGCTGCGACGGCTGGCCGTCGAATCCCCCAAATGAGCCTGCACGAGAAACTGGGTGGGAGCATCAAGTCGGCGATGCTTGCCCGCGACGCCGACCGGCTCGGAACCCTTCGCCTGCTCAAGTCCGCCCTGGGCTACGCCGCCATCGAAAAGAAGAAGGATGTGCTCGACGATGCCGAGTTCATTGCGGTCGTGCAGAAGGAGGTCAAGAAACGGCGCGACGCGATGGAGCAGTACCAGTCCGGCGGCCGCCCCGAACTTGCCGCCAAGGAGAAGACGGAGCTGGCCGTGCTGGAGGAGTTCCTGCCGGCCGCGCTGTCCGCTGCCGAACTCGAGGCGCTTGTCAAATCCTGCATTCAAGAGACCGGGGCAACGTCCAAGAAGGACATGGGCAACGTCATTCGCGCCGTGCAGGCAAAGGCTGCCGGCCGGGCCGAGGGGAAGGTCATCAGCCAGCTCGTCGGCAGTTTGCTGTCGTAGGCGGAATTCAGCGCCCGAGCACCTGGCGCGCCTCCTTCTCCGGATCCGCGAGCCGGCGCGGGATCAGGGTGTAGAGGCAGGTCTCCTCCATGGTCTGACCCACTTCCAGCAGTTTCAGCGGACTCAGCATCTCCAGTTCGACATAGGCATTCGGGTCGGGATTGGTGTAAACCTCCGCGCTGCTGCTGTTGTCCGGATAGCGCCGCCTGCCATCCCGCGGTGAATCCATCCGCATCATCGTTTCCCTGCCGATCCAGAGCAGTGAACCCGCGTCAGTGCCGATCTTCGTCGATTTGTCGCGGGGCCGGGTGAGGGAAATCAGCCCCTTGGAATACTTCAGGTCGGGCGGCAGGTCCCTGCTCATCGCGTGGTAGCCGCTCGGGAAGAGCGTGGGGGCCGGCACCGGCACATAGACCCCCGCAGGATCGCGCAGCTGCGTGATGATCCAAACGCTGACACTCACCGGATCGCCAATCACCTTCTCATATCGGGTTGTGATCTTCATGACCGGCCGGTCCGGCTCGAGCGCAATCATCCGATAGGTTCGGATGCCGTAGTGCGGGTCAACAGGCGAGATCAGCGTCACGTGCGCCTCGTTGATCTGCGCGGTGACTGCCATCGAATCGAACGCCACCGGCGGTGGCCAGGCTCGGGGCGTCAGCTTCGGCCAGTCGGCCTGCGGCGCCGGCCAGGTCTTGTCTCCGCCGAAGTTGCCCCATTCACCCGACTCCGGATCGGGCAGCTTGCCAAGCAGCGCTTCATTCTCCCAGAAAGTCGGCTCGCCATTGCGGAAGCGAAACTGCATCACCCGCCCCACCGCCGGCACGATGACGACCTCCGCCTGGCCGTTGTCCATGATCACGGCATCCTTCCAGCCGCGATAGGGCTCACGCCGGATGTTCAACGCACCTTTCGCCGCCGGGGGCGCCAACACCGGCGCGCGAACTCCAACCTCCGCCGCAACCTCGACCGGACTGGTCCCGGTGATCTCCGCCAG
>DNDP01000045.1:62925-66563 GCA_003484235.1 Verrucomicrobiales bacterium | reverse complement strand
GCATCAGCCGTTAAGGTGAATGACCAGGTGCGGGCGCCGCTCCCTCCCGTCCATCCACTGGACGAGATTGCGAATCCGGTTGTGGGATTGCCCTGAGGAAAGGTCGCCGTTCCTGCGCTCAATTGGAAGAGAGTGGAGTTCAAGTTGGCCTCGACGAATGAAGGCGCCGCGGACTGCGAATCAAAGTTGAAACTGACGAGCTGCGCTGAAGCCAATGTCGTGCAGGAGAAGACCATCGCCGCCACCAAGAATGACTGTTTCATGTTGTTGTGTGGATTGCCGAAACCTACGCCTACACTTTCGCCAACTCGTCAGTCTGACAAGGGCGTAGTGACCGTTGGCAGGGGACAAGTTCCAAATGCCTCATCGCCAGGATTCTCCGCCGCATTTTTGGGTGTCATTGTCCCTGCCTGGGCGGCATACTCTGTCTCGATGTTCGCCGGGGAACCACTGAAGGGACCCCGGCACTCAACCTCATAGGGAAAGGAATCTCATGGACAACGCAGAATTCACTGAAGCCGCCGGCAACCCGCGCGACAAGATTGTCGCCGACCTTCGCAACCTCGCCGCCGATGCCGAGGAGCTCCTCAAGGTTACCGCGGGCGATCTGAGCGAGCGCGCCAAGGAGGCCCGCGCCCGTCTTAATGTTGCCCTCGACAAGGCCCGGAAGTCCGCGCACCAGTGGGAGGAGAAGGCCTCCGCGAGCGCCAAAGCGACCGACAAGCTCATCCGCGAGCATCCCTACCAGTCGCTCGGCATTGCCTTTGGCGTGGGCGTGCTGCTGGGCGTCCTGGTCAACCGGCGCTGATTCATGAACGAGCAGGAAGAAGCGCCTCCTGAGGCACGGTCGGGGCCGGTCGACGCCGTCCGTCGGACGGCGGCCTCGGTGCTGTCTCTGCTCGAGAAGCGTTTTGAACTCGCCGCCACCGAGTTCCAGGAACAGCGGCATCGTCTGATCGACCAGTTGGTGCTGGGCGGTTTGGTGCTCGTCCTGGCGCTGATGGCGCTGATCACCGGCACGTTTCTCATCGTCGTGCTGACGTGGGAAACCGCCGCTCGCGGGTGGGTGGTCGCGGGTTTGACCGTGATCTATCTCATCGGCGCGCTGTGGGGCGGTGCAAAACTGCGCCGCAAGCTTGCCGACAGCCCGCCGCCGTTTGCGGCCACCATCGAGGAGTTTCGAAAGGATCGCGCATGGTTTCAGGAAAAGAACTAGCGCGGCTCCAGATGCAGAAGGAACTGCTGGTCGCCGAGTGCGATTTGCAGCGCGGAATCGTCGACGTCGAACTCGCCCGGCTGCGCAGCGGCCTGGACTGGATGCAGGGCGGCGCCGACTGGCTTCACCGGGTGCGCCCCTGGCTGCCACTGCTGGTGCCGGTGGCCGGCTTCGTCGTGGCCCGCCGCTGGAAGAGCGTGCTTCGACTCGCCGGCAAGACGGTGGGGTGGCGGATGCTCTGGCGGTTGTTCCGGGGTTAGTCGCGCACCAAACCTCGTGACTGATTGGGCGTGCTTGCTTCCCGCCGTCCCGGCGGAGTATCTGAGTGCCGCGATGCCTGCGCCGTTCTCCCTCAATCCAGTTTCCCGCTTCGCCGCATGACCCGCGTTGGGCCCACTTCATCGACCCTGCCGGCGCGGTGGCTCGGGTGCGTGATCCTGCTCTGGCTGGCGCTGTTTATCGTCCGTCTGGCGGGACCGCCAAACTTCACGGACAAGGATCAGGAGCGTCCCGCCTCCTACATGATGGACGCCGTGCTGAACGGCAACTGGATCGTGCAGCGCGATTTCACGGGTGAGATCACTTCCAAACCTCCCTTCTACACCTGGCTCGGCGCGCTGGTGATGCTGCCGGGCGGCGAGATGAACCCGCTCGTCGTCTATCTGCCCACGGCGCTGGCGACCCTGGGCATGACGCTGATGGTGCTGTTCGCCGGCGCGCGCTTCTGGGGAGCACCGGCGGGAATGCTGGGAGCGGTTTTCTATCTCAGCAATCCGGGCGTCTGGAAACAGATCGCCCTCGCGCGAACCGATGCCGTTTTCAGTTTCGCCGTTGCCTGGGCGGCGCTTGAGGCGTGGCGTGCCTGGCGGGGCGGACAATCCTGGTGGCGCTTCTGGCTCGCCGCCTCGATTGCCACGCTGACCAAAGGTCCGCTCGGCCTGCTGCTGGGCGCCGGCGGGTTGATGGCCGCCTGGCTGGAACGCCGATCCGGGCACGCGGTTGCTTTCAGCCTGAAACGGTTCCTTCTGCCGGGAATCTTCCTCTGGCTCGCACTCTCGTTCGGCTGGTTCGCCCTTTCGCTCTGGGACCAGGGTGATGACGTTTACGACAAGATGATCCGCCGCGAACTGGTCGGTCACCTCGCGGGCGGTGAGACTTCGCCGGGCGATGTGAAGCCTCCGCCGTTTGCCAGCGCGCACAAGCCGCTCCTCTACTTCATCGGCCGTTTCGCTCCGTGGAGCCTGCTCTCGCTTGTCGGTCTGTGGCTGGTCTGGAAACGGCCGGCGCAGGCGGATGCTGAACGACGCTTCGAGCGGTTCCTCTTTGGCTGGTTCGTCGTGGGACTGCTCATCTTCTCGGTGGCCGGTCACGCCCGCGGGGATCTGATCTTCCCGCTGATCCCGCCGGGAGCCCTGCTGGCCGGCAGGATTGCCGCCCGCTGGCTGGAGCGGCGACCGAAGTGGTCACCTTTCGCCGTCGCCGTGGTGATCGGATGCCTGGGCATCGCCGGAGCCGCCGGAAAATACATCGTCGCGCAGGCGAAGGATGAACGCTCGCTTCAGACGATTGCCCTGCGCGATCTCGCCGCCGAACTTGAGCGCGACCATCCCGGCCTGCCCCTCGTCCACCTCGATACTCCGTTCGCCTTCCAGATGTATGCGAACAACCTGGTGCCGGTGCTCAGGCTGGAACAGGCCGTCGCCCTTCTGGCGGGCGAGGACGCGGCCTGGGTCACGGTCGAGAACCTGGAACGCCTTCGCGCGGCACTGCCCGATCCGGAAGCGCTGCACGTGCTGCGGGAGATCAGGATCGAGGGCGTGCCGCCGTTTCACCTGGTATCCAACCGCGACAGTCTGGAACTGCCCGAACGGGCGGCTTCGCGATTCGGTCCGCTTTACCTCGTGCAGCAGCGGCTGCAACTGCTTGACCGGACCGAGCGGGAGCTGAGCTTTCGGGCAGACGGCTTGGGCGGACGATTGATCGTGCACAACGACGGCGGTCGGAATCCGGTGACGGTGAAGGTGCGGATCACCGATACGCCGCGGGGAGAAGTTAATGAGGAGCGAACGCTCGCACCGGACGAGGTCTGGGTTGTGGCTTATTGATCGGGTTGGAGCGGTGCCCCGCTCGCCAGCCGATCAGATGGAGACGGTTTCAGCCTGCCCTGCCGAACGCAGCTCCGCCGCCTTCAACTTTTCGGCGAACCGACCATCCAGGCCAGAATCGCCTTCTGGGTGTGCAGCCGGTTCTCGGCTTCGGTGAAGATCGTCTCGGCGTGCGCTTCCATAACCTCGTCGGTGATCTCGTTGCCGCGATAGGCCGGCAGGCAATGCATCACCAGCGCGTCCGGCCGGGCCCGTTTCACCAGCGCCGAGTCAATCTGGAATCCCTGCAGCGCTTTCAGCCGGTCGGCCGACTCAGC
>DNDP01000045.1:42617-62639 GCA_003484235.1 Verrucomicrobiales bacterium | reverse complement strand
ACGTCCTCGGTGCAGCTGATCCGGCCGCCGGCCCGCTGCAGGACGTCCGCCGAAGGCTGGAACGCCTTGGGTGCGGAGATGCGCAGTTCAAACCCGAGCTTGGCCGCGGCAAAGATCCACGAGCGCGGCACATTGCAGGCACCGTCCCCGATGAAGGCGACCACCTTGCCGGCGATGGGGCCGCGTTTCTCCTGAAAGCTGAAGATGTCCGTCAGGATCTGGCAGGGATGCTCGTCATCCGTCAACGCGTTGACGGTCGGGATGCCGGAATACTTGGCGAAGTCCTCGACGTCCTGCTGGGCGAAGGTGCGGATGATTGCGCCGTGGATCATCCGGCCGAGCACCCGTGCGGTGTCCTTGATCGGCTCGCCGCGGCCGAGCTGGATGTCGCCGGCGTTGAGGAAGAGGGGGCGTCCGCCGAGTTCATGCACGCCCACTTCAAATGAGACCCGCGTGCGGGTGGAGGACTTGGAGAAGATCATTCCCCACGTCTGACCGGCCAAAGGCTGCGGGCCCGGGCGACCCCGGCCGGCCTTGAAGGCGGCGGTTTGTTCCAGCACGAGGAGCATGTCCTCGGGCGACATCGTTTCCAAACTGAGCAGATGCTTCATGAGCGGCGGTGCTTGCGGACCACGACGCAGACGGAATGCGCGGGCGTGCGGTTTCGCCGCCGCACAGGATTGGCGGCAAACGACCGGAGTATTCGAGCTGGTTCCTTCCGATTCATTCCACGATAACGCACGTGCTTCCGTTCGGATGCAGTCCGGTGAACCACAAAACAAACGTCCCCGGGGATTTCCCGGGGATTAAAGCGAGATGCAACCACCATCCGGCGGCCAGGGCGAGAGAAAAAATTCTGCGCGCGGAAGTAGCTCTGTTGCCGGACCGGTCGTCCAGGTTGGCTCCAGCGGAGGGTTTCTGATTCGCAGAAAACCCACGCTTGAAGGCTAGCGACCCAATGCACCCAGGCGCTCCAGTTCCTCCGCGAGCAGGCGCGTGAACGCTTCCTGCCCGCGTTGATTGAGGTGGACGGTGCTGGCGCAGTAGCCGTTGGGCAGGCGTGCGGGCAGATTGGTCAACAGGATGTCGGCCTGCAGCCACTCGTTGAATTCCCGCATCAGCGCGTCGCGTTGATCCCGGAACTCGGGGCCGACGTAACCCTCGGGCATCGGAGCGATGCCGAACGCGAGCGTGACGTCGCGCGGGATGGCGTCGCGCAGCTTGGCCGCTTCGCGTGCCCGGTCGGGATTGATCCGCCAGTGGGACAGGTCCTCGCGCCCGCTTCGATTGAACCAGCCACGGTCCACCGTCGATCCGTCGTGGCGCGGCAGGTGATCGCGCAGGAACAATGGATGACCGTAGAACCATCCGGACTGGCCGTGGACCGCAAACGGCACTACGTGATTCGCAAGGCGAAGCCGGGCCACATCCATTGCCAGCCAGGCGGATGCCGGGCTGCGAGGCTTCCCGGTATCGTCGCCTTCGAAAAGACCATGCCAGTAGCTCTCGTGATAGGGACTCATCCGGGTATTCGGCAACTGCTCGGCAGTCGTCAGGAGCACGACCAGCTTCACCTGCCCCGGGTGGTGCTTGATGAAGTTGCCCGCGGCCTGTCCGTAGATCGCCATGTCGATCCCCATGAACATGCCCTGGTTCAGGACGCGGGGCTCGGCGGGGAGCAGACGGCTCAGGAGCGGCGCTTCGATGTTCACAGCGCTGGACGAATCCCCGATGACGATGATCTCCGCCGGATGATCAGCGCGCAACATGGTGTGGCGGTGGCTCAGCAGCACTTCGTCGAAACCCTGGACCGGCCTGGCCGTGGGCAGCCATTTGAACGCCGCCAGGGCCTGCAACAAACCGATCAGCAGTGCGAACCCCAGGACAATCGGAATCAACACTCCAGCGAGCTGCGGGACCGAGAAGTCAAACCCGTGTCCACATGCTTTGCTGGAGGGATCATTCGTCATCGGTCAGAACTGGAAATAGATGAACGGCGCGGCTTCGCGTTGCCAGAAGAGGAGGATCACGTAGATCAGGACCGCCTGCAACGCCCCGCGTGCCCAGCGTGGCAGCCGGAGAACGATCTCGTGATCGCCGGTCCGCCATTGAAAGAGCTGCAGGATCACCAACGGCGCGGCGAGGAACAGCAGCTCACGGAACTGCGCGCCGGCCCAAATCGGAGGCGACCAATGCGCCAGCGACGCGGTCAATACCAGCACCTGTTCCGCCGAGGTGCTGCGGAACAGCAGCCAGCCGTAGAGGACGAACAGCATCGTGAGCAGCCAGTTGAGTGCGCCGGGCAGACGGACGGGGCGGGCAAAGGTGCGCTCGGCCCACAGCCGGTTCGCCATGAGCCCGACCGCCTGCCAGAGGCCCCACGCGACGAAGTTCCACGCGGCGCCGTGCCACAATCCGCCCAGCAGCATCACGACCAGCAAGTTCAAGTGGGTCCGTCCGACTCCGAGGCGGTTGCCGCCGAGCGGCACGTACAGGTAGTCGCGCAGCCAGGTGCTCAGGCTGATGTGCCAGCGCCGCCAGAAGTCCTGCACGCTGATCGCAAAGTACGGCAGGTTGAAGTTGAGCATCAGGTCGAAGCCCAGCATGCGCGCCATGCCCCGGGCCATGTCGGTGTAGCCGGAGAAGTCGCAGTAGATCTGGAAGGCAAACGCCACCGTGGCGATGAGGGTCTGCGTGGCTTCCGGATCGACGTAGCTGAAAACGGGATCGACCAGATGACCGAAGCTGTCGGCGAGAACGACCTTCTTGAACAGGCCCCAGATGAACAGCCACAGCCCCGACTCGACCATGGGCAGCGTGATGGTCAGCTTGCGGGCCAGCTGCGGCAGAAGATGGGAGGCGCGTTCAATCGGCCCGGCCACCAGTTGCGGGAAGAATGCGACGTAGGCGAGGAACTGGCCGAAGTTCCGCGTTGCCTCCACCCGGCCCCGGTAGACATCCACCGTGTAGCTGATGGTTTGAAACGTGTAGAATGAGATTCCCACGGGCAGGATGAACTGCAGGCCGGTCCAGTTCATCTGCATGCCGAACTGATCCAGCAGCGCCCTCATGCTTTCCCGGAAGAAGTCGAAATACTTGAAGAAGAACAGCACTCCCAGGTTTGAGACCAGGCTGACGAGCAGGAGCAGCTTGCGGCGCAGTCGGAGCGACGACTTGTCGTCCTCGCTTCGGTCCCCGTCGTTGTTGTCGACGTGTGGAACGGAGGGAGTGGCCTCAAACGAGGACGAGGACGACTGAACCCTGCCCATGCCGATCGCCACGGCATAGTCCACCACGCTCGACCACAGCAGCAGCGCGGTGAAGCGATAATCCCACCAAGCGTAGAATATGTAGCTGGCGAAAACTATCAGCCAGTTGCGGGCGCCGAGATCGCCGCGTACGAGATACCACGCGAGCAGGAAGACACCGAAGAAGGCGAAGAAGTCGGTGGAGTTGAACAGCATGCTGGCGGTGCCTCAGGCCGGCGCACCGGTCGGGCGCGACGGACTCCCGGGAACACGTTCCGTTTAGCACCCGTTACCCGGAGCAGCAAGCCACCGGTGGCCGGCACTGGGCGGCTTTGCCAATCATGGGAGCGTGGTCTAGCCTCCCTGAAAACGAATGTTCCGCCGCCGATTCAGCTCCTTCTGCGTGATCCTGTATTGGGTGTGCGCATTCCGGCTTGGGCCGCCGAGCGTTTGGGCCGAGCCGACACTGCTTTGGGAACCGTGTCCGACGGGGCGGTCCGCACTTCTTTCCGAGCCGCACATGGAGCCGTCGTCGCCCGTGAGGTTTTCGGGCCTGTTTTTGGAGCGGCTGCAAAGGGACTTGGAAGTGGGCGATGTCCTGCAGATCCCGCTGTTCGACGGGCGGGCAGGGGAATGGATGATCTCCGGTCTGCAACATCCCGGGCCGGGGCGCTCCATTCTGCGGGCTGCCCTGCGGGGGGATCGAACCGCGGATCTCCAACTGGCGGTTCGCGGGTTCGTCGGCGCGGGGCTGTTCACGTTTCACGACGGCGAACGGATTTTTCTCGAGCCCGGTAGCGGCGGTCTGCGGCTGGTGCGTTTGAACTCAGACTGGTCGCCGGCGTGCGCCGCCATTCGGCCGCCTGCCAGTTCACACATGGCCCAGGGGGAACAGCCCACGCCAACCTTGCAGGGACCCGAGGCCACCAATCTGGTTTACGTTGCCGACGTGCTGGTGGCTTACACGTCCGACGCGAGGGTGGGTGCCGGTGGCGCCGTGGGCATGGCGGCCTTGATCGACCTGGCAGAGGCCCAAGCGAACGATGTGCTTGAGGCGAGCCGCACCCGCCTGCGCATCCGCGTGGTGCACCAGACCGAGATCGCATACGTGGAATCCGGCAACCTCAACACCGACCTCACCCGTCTCCGCGACACCAACGACGGCCAGCTTGACGTCGTGCATGCGCTCCGCAACACCCACCAGGCGGACCTCGTCTGCCTGTTCGTCGAGCGCTCTGATTCCAACGTCGCCGGAATCGCCTATGTCATGTCACCAGTACAGAATTCGTTCCGGGCGGATGCATTTTCCGTCGTGCAGCGTTCGCCCGCGCTCGCGTACCACGTGTTCATCCATGAGCTGGGCCACAACTTCGGCTGTCATCACGACCGCGCCGCCAACGCCTCCGGCGGTGCCTTCGCCTACTCGCATGGCCACAAGTTTCAGGCGGAGTTCCTCGACCGGCACACGGTGATGGCCCTCTCGCCCGGCCGCATTGTCCCGCAGTTTTCCAACCCGGCCATCACCTTCAAGGGCGTGCCGACGGGCATTGCAGCCGGACAACCCAACGCGGCGGACAACGCCCTGTCGATCCACAACGCCGCCCCGACGATTGCCGCCTTCCGCATGCCGGCGGTGACGACGACCCTGCCTGCGGCGGAAATCGCCTTCCCCACGAACGGTGCGGCTTACTACGACGGCGTCAGCCTGACCGTAACGGGCGCAGCCGTCACCGGTAACGGGACGCCGGCGAGCGTGGAACTCCGTTCCAGCAGTCTTGGATCGATCGGCGTGCGGACCAATGCGCCCTACAGTTTTTCGCTCAACCGGCTTGCGGTCGGCCAGCATGATCTGCGGCTGAAGGTCACCGATGGCGCCGGCTTCACGGCGCACTCGCCGGAGGTGCTCATCACCGTATCTGGCACGCCGCCGGACATCGACCCCTCCGCCAGCCGTTTTGAACCGGACGGCTCCTTCCGCGTGCGGGTGATTGGCGCGGCCGGACAGTCCTTCGTGCTCGAACGCTCGCCGGATCTGGCGGAATGGAGGCCGCTGACCACGAACACCCTTCCGGGAAGCGCGTGGGACTTCTCCGACGCCGCCATGCCCGCGGGCGTGCAACGGTTTTATCGGATCACTCCAAGATGAAGGATTTGGTGATCCACGGCGCTGAAGTGCGGGACCACCCTTGATCGGAATGTGTCACGCCCTGAAATGATTCTTTCGGTGGAATCCGAGGATTTGTGGCGGGCGCGGGCGGCCGCTTACTTCAGTGCCGAGTCTCGAGGCCAACGACGATTCAGCGATGGAAATGTGTTGGAGGTGTATCGCGAGATCGGATTGTAGCGCTTTTTTTTGACACAAGGGTTTTGCCATATGTGACCCCGGGGCGCCTCCAGCTGGCGGCCTGTTCAGTCTGATTGCCGATAAAGGTTTGGAGCGTTGTTCGCTCTTCGGGTCTTGCCGTCTGCTTCACGTGGTTGTTCGCGGGGAGTCTGTGCCTGCAATCCTCCCCGCTCAGCGGCTGGCTGACGCGGTCAACCATTGCTGACGGGGTGTGGCCGGGTCCGCGACGCGGTCAATCGCTTCGTCCACGACGCGGTGCATTTCGCGAAACCACCAGAAAGCCCGCTGGCGACGCTGGGAGGGGCGTTTGCGACGCCTCGGGAGCGATTTGCCCTTGAGCGCGAATTCGAGCTGTGGACTGGCTGATTGATTCATTTTCATGCGGCCACTTTGCACCAGGGGGTCGGTCAACCGTGGGGGGACGCGGAAAACATCCAGGTACAAGTGGAAACACCAGCCGAACAAACCCGCCGAAGCCTGAGAAGGAGACCATTCCATTCGCGCGAGGACTTCCTGCTTCATTCGCCTCCGTCCGGTGACGCGTGCGGACTGCATGAGATGGGTGGCCCCAATGAGGCGCCTCGTCCACTCCCAGGCAGGGGGAATTGGCTTGGTTTGCCGACCGCTCCGGTCAATGATGCAGTCATGAAATCAGGCGCAGCGGGAAAACGAAAACGGTCCACGGGCAAGCAGGCACGGGCGGCGGCACGGCCGGGACGCAGCCTCATCCATCCGGTCGTCATTTATCCCTTCAAACAGCCACACGACTACCGGGATCTCGAAACGCTGTATGAACTGATCGCCCGGCTCGATTCGGAGAAGAACACCTATGCGCGGCCCATCACCGTTGTCGACCGGAAGACCCACGAGGCGAGCATCCGGAAGAACCGGTTTCTCGAATTTCGGCGGAAGACTGTCGAGCGCCATTCCGATGTCATCGACGCCTGGTGCGTGGACACCTGTCAGATGTGGTATACGGGTCTCGGTGCGGCATCGGATCGCGGGGGCATCGGCGACATCTACTGGTTGATCCCGGGTGATTTTGACTACGGCAGCACCGTTGGCCAGGAGGTGCTGGGCCGGCTGCATGATCTGCCGGAGATCTGCCAGGAACTGGAACAGGATCTCTGCATCGGCGAAATCGCCACCGACCACAACAATTCCAAGCAGTTGATCGACACCTACGGCACCTTTGCGCTCCTCTACAACTGGTTCCCCGAGGCTGCGGTGGAGATCCGCGGATACACCGAGCGGCCACGGTCCGAGTTCTTTGCCATCCGGCATTCGTTCCTGCGGGACATGCTGCGTCGCCGGTGGTATGCGTACGAGCAGACGGTGATCCTGCTGTTGCAGGCGGTGTTTCAGCACAAGCACATCAGCCGCTTCTTCATCGGCAACATTTCCGATCTTCCCGAAGGCCGGGACACGCTGGCCTCCGCCTGGCAGCAGGTGGAGCGGACCGAGCGTGTGCTCAAGTCCGCCTGGCAGGAACGGCACCAATCCTATCCGGACTGGGTGAGCCGCTATCGGGAATTGGAGGCGCAATCCGAGCAGGTGGTGCGAACGTCGCTAAACATTCTGCAGAATCTCCTGAAGTGAGCGGGCAGATGCATGGCCAGGCCGGACACCACGCCGCAACGGCCCGCCTCAACCAAAGAATTACCGATGCATAATCCATACAGCGCCCATCGCAACGTGCAGACGGCGAACTTCGTCTGTGAAGCTCCCACCGCAAAGAAGGTCAGCCTGGTGGGGGACTTCAACAAGTGGGATGCCACCGCCAATCCAATGAAGAAGATGCCCGGCGGAGCCTGGGCGATCGGCATAAAGCTGCGCCACGGGCACCATCGCTATGCGTTCATGACCGACGGACATCTCACGCTGGATCCCCGGGCGATGGGCATCACCAAGGACGACCGTGACCGGCGCGTTTCCCTGATGGCGGTCAGCTGAGCTGCCCGCGCAGTGACCGAACCCGGGAGGCGATGGAGGAGGCCAACGGGAAAAGCCGGCATCCAGAAACCCGTTGACCTACCGGGGGGCCGTTGCTAGCTTCCGCCCCCGTGAAATTTGCCGCCCATGCCGAGCTGGTAGTAGTGGCCGTCGTCGTAAGCTGACGCGGCCTGTGGCTTCGGTGGCAACTGCCCGCAGGTCGCCCGCGGTTCCTCAAGGGACGCGGGATTTTTAATTTGCGCCGGCGGGGTTTTCCGGTCCGTGCGTGATTGACAGGCGGGCGGGTGAACCGGTCAACCAGCAATCCTATGCGCCATACGATATCGATTCTCGTGGAAAACAAGTTCGGCGTGCTCACGCGCATCGCCGGCCTGTTCAGCGGCCGCGGTTACAACATCGACACCCTCAACGTCGGCCCCACACACGACCCCAACACCTCCCGCATGACGATCGTCACCCGCGGCGACGACGCCACGCTCGAACAGATCGTAAAGCAGCTCAACAAGCTCGTGGACGTGCTCAAGGTGCAGGACTTCCGCGAGGACGAGTACATCGACCGCGAGCTCGTGCTCGTGAAGGTGGCCGTCGACGCCCGCAGCCGCTCCGAGGTCATGCAGATCACCGACATCTTCCGCGCGAAGATCGTGGACGTGCAGCCCAAGTCGCTCACCATCGAGATCACCGGCGGCGAGGCCAAGGTTGAGAAGTTCCTCGATCTGATGAAACCGTTCGGCATCGTCGAGCTGACGCGCACCGGCAAGGTCGCGCTGCCGAGGAAGTAGTCGGCGGAGCGCCGACGACAGCGATTGCGAATTCAACCCAAGAAACACATGCCAGCCAAAGTATACACCGACAAAGACGCGGACCTGAACGTCCTGAAGAAGAAAACCCTCGCCGTGCTGGGCTTCGGCTCCCAGGGCCATGCCCACGCGCTCAACCTGCGCGACAGCGGGCTGAACGTGATCATCGGCCTCTACGAAGGCTCCAAGTCCAAGGCTGTCGCCGAGGAGAAGGGCCTGAAGGTCTACCCGACCGCCGAGGCCGTGAAGCGCGCGGACGTCATCATGGTGGCGTTGCCGGACACCAAGCAGCCGGCCTGCTACGAGGAGGACATCAAGCCGAACCTCACCAAGGGCAAAACGCTCCTCTTCAGCCACGGCTTCTCGATCCATTTCAAGACCATCAAGCCGCCGAAGAACGTGAACGTCATCATGGTCGCGCCGAAGGGCCCCGGCCACATCGTCCGTCGGCAGTTCACCGAGGGGAAGGGCGTGCCCTCCCTAATCGCCATCCACCAGAACCCCGGCAAGGACGCGAAGAAGATCGCGCTCGCCTGGGCCAAGGGAATCGGCGGCACCCGCGCCGGGGTGATTCAGACCAGCTTCGAGGAGGAGACGGAGACCGACCTGTTCGGCGAGCAGACCGTGCTCTGCGGCGGCGCCAGCGCGCTGGTGCAGGCCGGTTACGAAACGCTCGTCGAGGCCGGCTACTCGCCCGAAATGGCCTACTTCGAGTGCCTGCACGAGCTGAAGCTCATCGTTGACCTCATGAACGAGGCCGGCATCAGCGGCATGCGCTTCTCGGTGTCCGAGACGGCGAAGTGGGGCGACATCACCGTCGGCCCGAAGATCATCGATGCCTCCGTGAAGAAGCGGATGAAGAGGGCGTTGAAGGACATCCAGACCGGCAAGTTCGCCAAGGACTGGGTCCGCGAATACAAGACGGGCTACAAGAAGTACAACGCCCTGCTCAAGAAGGGCGAGAAGCACGGCATCGAGAAGGTGGGCGCACGATTGCGGTCAATGATGCCCTGGATGCAGAAGCGCACCATCAAGGGCGCCCAGGCGGCCTACTGAGCGGGTCGCTCAACCTAATTGCAAAGCCGGCGTGGAAATCTGCGCCGGCTTTTCTCTGCCCGGAAATCCGGTTTCAACCACCTTGAACACTAGGGCGATCAGGAAATGCAAACTGGATGGTTGAAATCGTCCCGCAGTCCCCGGTTCACCGTCACCGGCTGATGGTTTCTTCCTCTTCTTCGTTGTCGGCGTCGGCTCCCTTGCCCTTGCCGGCGTATTCGTTGAGCTTGTTGCGCAGCGTGCGAATGCTGATCTCGAGCAGCTTGGCGGCGTGGGTTCGGTTGTCGTTGCACCGGGCCAGCGCGGCGAAGATGTGCCGCTTCTCGAGTTCGGCCAGCGTCAGCAGGTTGCCCTCGCCGTCCTGATTGAAGCCGTCGCCGCCGGTCGCGGCGCCCGCGCCCGGCGCGGCCACGGACAGACCGGACAGGCCCAGGTTCTCGGCCGAGAGACAGTCGCCATCAGCGCTGAGGATCACGGCGCGCTCGATGACATTCTGGAGTTCCCGGACGTTGCCCGGCCAGTTGTGGTTTTCCAGGGCGGCCCTGCAATCGGACGCAATGCCCTGAACCCTCACACCATGTTTGCGCGCGAACCGGTGCATGAACTGTTCGGCCAGAAAGACGACATCCTCCTTCCGTTCACGGAGCGGTGGGACGGCGATCGGCACCACGTTCAGCCGGAAAAACAGATCCTGGCGGAATTCCTTCTTCTCCACACTCTGTTCGAGGTGCCGGTTGGTGGTGGCGACGACGCGGACATCCACCTTGATGGTTCGGTTGCCGCCAACGCGTTCCAGTTCCCGTTCCTGCAGCACGCGGAGCAGCTTGGCCTGCACGGTGGGAGACACCTCGCTGACCTCGTCCAGCAGGATGGTCCCTGAGTGGGCGAGTTCAAACCGGCCTTCGCGCTTGGTCATGGCCCCGGTGAAGGCGCCCTTCTCGTGGCCGAAAAACTCGCTCTCGATCAGGTTTTCCGGCACGGCGGCGCAGTTGACGCGGATGAACGGCGCGCTGGCGCGGGGGCTTTGACGGTGGATGGCACGGGCCACCAGTTCCTTGCCGGTGCCGCTCTCGCCCTGGATGAGGACGGTGGCGTTGGTGCGCGCGACCTTGCGGATCAGCGCGCGGAGATTCTCCATGGCCGGGCTCTTGCCCAACAGTTCGTGGCCGGAGGCTTCGTCCGATTCGTTGGAAAGGTATTCGTTGACCTTGACGAGCTGGCTGAACTTCTCCGCCTTCTTCAACACCGCGTCGATCTGCTCGTTGGAGAACGGCTTGATCAAGTAGTCGAAGGCGCCTTCCCGCATGCACTCGACGGCGGATTCGACGGTGCCGAAGCCGGACATCATGACAACCAGCGGTTTTTGGGGACGGGAGTTCAGCTCCCGCAGCAGTTCGGTGCCCTCGCCGTCCGGCAGGCGGACATCGATCAGCATCAGGTCCCAGTTGTCGCGCGCCAGGTAGTCGCCGGCGGCGGCGAGGTTGTCCACGGCCGCCACGTCGTAGCGGCGGTTGCGCAGCTGCTGTTCGAGGTTCTTCCGGACGATCAGGTCGTCCTCGACGACGATGATTTTCTCAATCGGCATTTAGTGCGGGTCTTCAGGCTCCGTCGCCGAACTGGCGCCGGTAGAGGTCGGCGACGTAGTGCGGCCGTTGACGGTTGGCGGATGGCAGATGCTGCGGCGGCACGAGGCCCCGGCGCAGCAGTGCCTGCTCGTTCTCGCGGTCCTGCACGATGATCTTCATGATCAGATCCTGGCTTTGTCTCAGCAGGCCGGCAATCTGCGGGTGCCGGGCACGCTCTTCCGGACTCGCCTGGGTCCAGCTTACGCGGTGGCGTCGGAGAATGTCGAGAGACTCGTTCAGGCGCGGCAGCAGGGCCTGTCGCGCCGCGGCGGCGGTGCCCGAAGGGGGCTGGGATCCGGCTTCGCGCAGCTCGCGGCCTTCGCTTTCAATGACGGCCAGCAGTTCGCGGTAAAGTTCCTGGCCGGCGTGCAGCTCGGCGGCCATGGCGGCGGAGACCTGGGTCATAACTGGCTGGCTGCGGGCCGGGGGTCGGCAGGTTGCTGAAGAATCACCTTCGACCGTTCGGCCTCGAGTTTCCATTGGATGAAGTCCCGGCGCCAGCGGGCCATGTCGACCAACGTGCGGGTGCCGGGGCCGGCCGAGACCGGGATTTCCTCCGTCCGGTCGATGATGTTTTGATAGGCGGCCACTGCCTGCTGGGGCGCCTTCATGTGTTCGTGGGTCAGTCCGATCTGATACCAGACGGGGAACTGCCATTCGGGTGAACTGTCCAGACCGACGAGGTTCAGGTAGAGATCCAGTGCGCGGGGGTAATCCGCATCGAGGTAAAGGCGGTTGGCGATCTCATTGCCGGTCCGTTGCCGCCAGGCCCGCCAGTTTTCCGAGTCCTGGGTGGACGCCGTCTGCAAGAGGGTCATCACCTGACTCAAAGCCTCCCCGTTGCGGCCGATATCCTTCAGCGAAAGCGAGAGGAGGTAGCGCACGTGCGGAGCCTCGCCGGTCGTTGCCGAGCGCGCGAGGTAGTCCTGCGCGCTGGCAATCAGCTCCGAATGCCGCTTCAGGCCGTGGAGGCAGAGGATCAACCGATACTGCACCGCCTCCCGATCCAGCAGCGTGCTTTCGTTGCGGAGCAGCACCTGGAACTTGTCCGCGGCCTGGTCGAACTTCCCGTCCGAATACAGCGTTTCGGCAATCTGCGTCTGGGCGAGAAGCACAATCTTCCGATAGTACTCGAACTCGTCCATGTTCAGATTGAGGGCCGTGGACATGACCGAGTGAAACTTGGCAATCGCGGCTGTGGAAGCACCAATTTCACGGTAAAGCAGCCCCTGCCGGAGCAGCACCTCCGGAAGTCCCGCGTCATTCTGAAACCGCTTGAGAAAGATCCCGTAGCTCTTGATCGCCTCCGGAAACTGCTGCGCCATCTGCTGCGTGAAGGCCAGCTCCAGCAGAGCGGTCTTCTTGAACGAATCGTCGGACTGGCCGTCGAGGACGGCCTGCAGGTTCGCCAGCGCCAGCGGGAAATCTCCCTTTTCCCGCTGCGACCTCGCCATGTGAATGCGTTGCTGCCACTCCGAAAGCTCATGCAGATTGGTCGAGGCGGGAACCTGCAGAAATGCCTTCGCGCTGCCGAATCCAGGGGCGCCATCGAAAGCCGGGTCCAGGCCGGGCGGCCGGCCGGGACTGATTCGCGCCTCCGTTGCCGCCGGCGGGGTGGCGGACGGGTTGTCCGTGGGCGCGGAATACACCTCTGCGCCGGTGCAGAAGGTCACCGCGAGCAATACGCCGACGAGCCCGGCGGTCAGTCCGGTTCGGATCGGAGAAGTGCAGGTCAGGGACATGGCTGTTCTTTCACGGCCTCGGCACCGAATAGGTGGCGCGGCTCGTGGGCGAAGGCGAGGATTGCGGCGGAAGAAAACTGGGTGGCGCCACGATCACGGCGGACTTTTCCGAGGTGCCGGAACCGCCGCCGACCGGCTTGAACAGCCGGAGCAGCTCGGCGAGCTGCTGGGCTTCGTTCACCGAGGTGGATCTCGGCAGCGCCGGCGAATCAGGCAGGGGCAGGCGATCGGGCGGAGGTTCGGCCGTCACCGTGACGGCCTCGACCGCCGTCAGACGCGCGTTCAAGGCGTTGATCCGTTCGGTGATCAGGGCGGTGATTGCCTCATCCAGATAGAGCGTGCTCTCAGGCTCGGTTGGAGCGGTTTCCGCCTCCTCCGCCACCGGTTTGGGAGGGAGGCTCAGCGCGAGGATTTCCTGATTGACCAGCGGTCGGGCGGGAAGGACCGCGGCAAGGCGGATGGCCGGGGCGCTGCCGGAGCGCAGGTAGCCGTGGGTGTCGGCTGCCGCGGTGGCGGCCACCAGCATCAATCCGTTCAGAAGCGCGCGCAGCATGGCCATCAGGCGGCAACCGCGGTTCCGGACTGCATCAGCGTCAGCGCCTCCTCGGCCGTGGCCACAAACCGCCAGTCCTTGGTTTCCTCGTAGTTCCGGCATTCCTTGGTGACCGCCGGCGAGCCGATCAGGGCGGCCTTGAGGCCGAGTTCGTTGCAGAGCTGCAGCGACGACAGGCCGAGCTTGATCAGCGTGATGTCCGCGTTGTTCACTGCGCTCATGTCGATGAGCATCTTGTCGAAACCCGACTCGACGGCCTCGGTGAGCTGATTGCGGAGGTTGGTGACGATGTCATTGGACACGGACGGGGTGAAGGCGGCCGGCAGCTTCAGGTGCAGCAGCCCGTCCTTGTGGCTGAAATACTTGAAGGACGTGTCGAGCCCAAGGGCCCGGGTGATTTTGATCTTCACGTCCTCGAAATCGATCGGCTTGGTGACGATGCCGGTGAAGCCCACCTGCGTGGCGCGGGCCTGATCCTCGGCGGCCGTTTTGACACTCAGACCGAAGACGGGGATGATCTTGGTGCGGGCACCGGCGCGCAGCATTTGGAACAGCGTGAACGCTCCATTCTCTGGCAGGGAGAGGCTGATGAGCACGATGTCGGGGACCTTCCGGGCACAGCGTTCGATGGCTTGGGAAGTGGTGGAGGAACCCTCGACCTTCCAGTTCGTTTCCTTCAGCCCGCCGGCGATCTGCTCGACGATGGCGGGTTTGTCGTCCACGACCAGGATGTCCAGCGCGTCGTCGTAACGCCTGACCTTGGAGACGGATTCTCCGCGCGGCTTGAGGTCGATCACCCGGGCGACGCGCTCGATGATCAGTTCCTCCTTGAAGGGCTTGATCAGATAGTCGCGGACGCCCTGCTTGGCGATCTTCATGACGTTCTCGCGGCCGGCTTCGGCGGTCAGCATGATGACCGGAATGGGCTTCAGCTCCGGGTCGGACTTGAGCTTGGTCAGCATCTCGAAGCCGTCCATGATCGGCATGGTGTAGTCGAGGATGATGAGGTCGGGCTTTTCGCGGGTGGCGACCGCCAGGCCTTCGACGCCGTTCTGGGCCTCGAGGATCTCGAGGTCGTATTTCTTGAACGCCCGCGCCACGATCATGCGGATCGTTTTGCTGTCGTCGACGGTCAGTATCTTTCGTCCCATAAGGTTGTTGCGGGTGGGGTGGTTGGTCAGCTGCTGGTGTCCGGGCGCATGAGGATCTCCACCACCACCTGATGTTCGTGGGAGCGGAAGGTCAGGAGCCGCCTGATGGTGCTGCTGACGGGTTCAATGCAAAAGTTCGTGCCCCGCACGATGGAGGGGATCGTCATGACACAGGAGCGGCCACGGTCGCTGAGGCGGGATTTGAGGTGCCCGACCACCATGTTGGTCAGTTCCCCCACCGAATCGTTGACCAGCTCCTCGCTTTCGACCGACTGAGGGGAGATGCCCAGGAGCTTCTCGGTCAGGCGGACGGCGAAGCCCTGGGGAAGATACAGATAAACGATGCCGGTGAGATTGCCGATGAAGCCCACCGAGCCGGCGATGGTGGCGTCGCCGTTCACCACGGGCGAGTTGGGGGGTTCCGGCTCGATCTGCTGGGCCAGCATGGTCGAGAACACCTCCCCGACGGCCGCTTTGACCAGCTCTTCTAGATCGTCAATCATGCGCAGGGTTCATCGGCAATTCCCACAGCCCCTTTAGCCCCTGTTTCCGATTTCCGGCAAAAAACTCCCCTCCCGTCGAAACCTCATCGGCAACAACCGCTCGCGGCTGAAGTTTCCCGTCAACTTCTGGCTTCATCTGCCGATAACACACCGTTGTAGCTATGGACGTCATGACCGCCTCCAAACCCGTTTTCCCATTGACGGAACAGCAGATCCAGGTCCGGCTGCGGCAGTGCTCGCGTCTGCCCTCCCTCAGCAGCATCCACAGCGCCCTGCGGGAACTCCTCACCGCCGAGCAGCGCTACACCACGCAGATTTCCGAGATCATCCGCCGGGATCCCTCGCTCACCGCCCGGCTCCTGCGGTTGGTCAACTCGGTCTATTACGGACTCAGCTCGCCGGTGAACTCGATCGAGGAGGCGGTCTTTTACCTGGGCGTCCGCCAGATCCGCCAGCTGGCGATGGTCACGCCGGTCATCGAGGACTTTCAGCGGCTCGCCGGCAACACCGCGTTTCCCTGGCGTGGCTTCTGGCAGCATTGCATCGGCGTCGCGATCCTCACCCGGGAGGTCATCAGCGCCGTCGAGGTGCCCGCCGACGAATCGGACTACGTCGCCGGTCTCATCCACGACGTGGGCAAGATCATCATGGCCGCCGCCTGTCCCGAGCATTTCGCCGAGGTGCGCCGCCGCGCCAGCCAGGAGACGACCGATCTGCTGCAAATCGAAAAGGAAGTGCTGGGCATCGACCACGCCGAGCTGGGCGCACGATATCTGGAGGGCCACAACCTGCCCGAAGTCATGATCGAGACGGCGCGGTTTCACGCCCATCCCGAGCGCTCCTCGCATCATGCGCGGATCGTCGGGGCCGTGCAGATCGCCAATCTGATGATCCGATACGCCCAGATCGGCGAAAGCGGCAATCCTCACACGCCCACGGACGAGGACTGGCTGAAGGCCACCGGCTGGGGCATCCTCTATCCGCACATCGACGAGAGCAATCATGCCATCGCCCGCGCCGCGCTCAAACGCAGCCTGGACCGCCTGCCGACGATACTTGAAGGGCTTGTCTGACCCGGGGCCGCCTGCCGGATTTCCCGACCATCGGCCGAGCGCGGTTCCCCCGCCGGACATGAATTTGCCCCGGACGGGTTGGCGGTTGCTCCTTGGATCGATCCCAAATCAAGAAATTCGTCTACCCTGAGAATGTAGCCTACGTCGCCCCTGCTGCTGCCATGGGCGACCACCCAGAACGTGCAGTGCTTGAGCTGGGATGGATTGGCCGCGAAAGAGATGGAAACGACGTCCCCGGCCGGTCCGCGGCTGATGACCTCCGGCTCGAGGCGGGCGGAAATCAGGTGCTTGCCTTGTGCGCCGTTCATCTGAAGCTTGGCATGAGTGAAGGCCTCAAGCACTCCCTGCTTCTTGAACTCGATCCAGACCAGGGTGCCGTCACTGCCGTTCGGGCGTGATTTCATGGTGATGCCCAGTTCCCGGGCCTTCTCGGGCGTAAGCTTGGCCACACGGATCAGGGCGGTACTCCGTGATTCCCCGGCCAGGAGGCCGACAATCACCAATGGAAGAATGTGTATTCGGTGCATGATACCATTGAGACACCGCCCCCCGGATTTGCTTGGAGGATTTCTCCGGCGGTGGCGGCTCAAGCCGCCTCCCATGCGCGAGGCGAGGGGGGCTTGTGTCGATTTCAACGCCCCACGCTCAGCAGGCGGTCACCGGTGCGGATCAGAAACCGGTCGCCGGCCACGGCCATCGAGGCCTGCAGTTTGCCTTCCAGCTGGTTTACAGCCACAATCTTGAACTCCGGCTTCGCCTCGATGACGGTCGCCTTGTTGTCGTCGCTCAGGAACCAGATGTGCCGGCCGTCGCTGACCGGTGATGCGGAGTGATTGCCGCCCACGCGTTCCTCCCATTTGATGGCGCCGGTTGGCCCGTCGAGGCAGTACGCGATGCCGCCGTCGTTCACCCAGAACAGGTGATCGTTGACGAAGACGAACGAAGGTACGCGCGGCATGCCCTTCTTCTCCTCCCACACGAGATTCTCTTCGCCGAGCTGCCCGGAGCCGCCGAGGCGAAAAGCCTTGGTCGATTCACGGCCGTCCCAGCCGCTGGCGGTGTAGATCAGGCCGCCATGAATCACCGGCGAAGGCGTCACGCCTTCGCCCTGGTTTTTCGAAGTCCACAAGAGCTTGCCCGTGGCCGCATCAAAGCCCTGCACGACGTCGCCGGCCGGACTGATGATCTGCGCCCTGCCGCTGGCGCCGCGCCAGACCAGCGGTGTCATGTGCGAAATGCGCGACATCCCGCGGCCGGTCTTCCAACGCAATTCGCCCGTCTGCTTGTCGAGGGCGACGACGAACGACTTGTCCCACGGCAGCTGCCAGCCGACTCGTTTCGGCTCCTCCTCGTTGCTGCCGTCGCGCGGCATGATCAGCAGGTCGCCGTGGAGGATCGGCGACGCGCCGAGGCCGTGCTGGCTGTAGAAGGGAAAGTCGCGGTTCATCCACTTGACGTTGCCCGCGAAGTCGAGCGCGACGAACGAGCCGTCGCCGAAGCTGGCGTAAACGAGCCGGCCGTCGGTGACCGGCGTCGGGGTCGCGTACGAATTGCGGCGTTCCTTGCGGCGCGGCACCTGAGTGAAGACCGCTTCCGACCAAAGTTCCTTGCCGGTGTCCCGATCGAACGCCATCACGCGGCAGGTGGTGCCGTCCTCGGTGGTGGTGGTGAGAAACACGTGTTCCTCCCAGACGATCGGCGACGACCAGCCTTCGCCGGGAACTTCTGCCTCCCACGTCACGTTGTCGGCGCTCCATTCGAGCGGGAGGTCTTTGGCGGCGGTGATGCCCTGGCCGGTCGGGCCGCGAAACTGCGGCCAGTTCTCCGCGTGGGTGATGGCGAGCGAAAGGGAAACTCCAAGCGTGGCGAGGCAAAGGGCTTTCATGCCGCGCACTTTGCCAAGCGACCGGAGCGGAGGGAAGCGGATAGTAGGACGGGCATCCTGCCTGTCTCCGCGAGCGTCAGCGAACATGCCGTGGCCCGGTCAGACACATCCGGCGTGAGCAACGCCCATCATTTTGCCCGCCGGTTCCGGGGAGCGCCCGCGTCTCGCGGGCCGTGTTCGGCGTCCCACCGAACACTCCTTGAGGCGTCCGAAATTCCGAGTTGGATGGTTTGGCCATTCACAGGCTTCCCAAGTCTTCGCCGGGACGGCTCGGCTGCAAGCGGGACGCGCGCGCTCCCCGAACCAGATGAATTGAGGCGGCTGGTAGCCTGCCGCCATGGCCAGCATTGAAGTGCCGCCGAACCTGTCGGTTCTCCTCTCTGTGTTCCCTGAGCTCGCTGCGGCCAAAGAAGGGAGCGCAGGATCAACCACGTTTGGTTGACTGCTTGAGCAGCCTTGATTCGATGCGATCACGTGCGCGTGCTGACGAATGGATTGGCCTGCGGCAGCCGATGGTCGCCGCCTGATCAGCCAAGATGCCTGACCTGCAAAAGAGCGCCCGGCATTGCTGCCGGACGCTCTCGCGGGGTGGGGGAAGAGATCTCAGAGTTCCTTGATCGCCGGAAGATTCAGCAGGTACTCGCGGCGTTGGTCGGCGAACGCCTTGAGGCTGACGCCGCGTTCGCGTCCGCGCATGCCCCGGGCCTCGAATTCACCGTCGAGCGATTTCCGGAACGCCTCATACGAATCAAGATTGCGGGTGTCGATCTTCACCAACGGATCGATCAGATCATGGTATTTCCGGGCGAGCGGGCCAAGTTTCTCCCAGTCCAGCCAGTTCTCCGCGATGTCCTTCACATAACCGAGGTAACGCTTCTTCAATTCCGGCACGGCGAGCAGCTTGCTGATGAGCGGCTTGCTCGCTTCGCCTTCGCCAAGGAGCGGGTCGAGTGCGAACCCGCCGCCAGCTCCACCACCGCCTCCGGGGCCGCCGCGACCGCCGCCCGGACGAAAAGTTTCGTTGGCGTCGTGGGGGATGATGTGAAAGCGGCCATTCACGTCGAGGTAGAGGTTGTAGTCACTGGTGCGCACCCAGTAGCCGTCGTTGTTGATCAACGCATTCTCCAGCGCGAGGAACTTCAACGCGCCGTCGATGTCGAGAATCGGTTCCAGCTTTTCCACGAGCTGTTCCTTGGACGTCTCGTTCAAAACCCTGGTCAGTTGGATCAGCGCCGCCCACGACTCGGGCTTGTCCTTGGATTTGATCGAATAGATGCCCTTGTAGGCTTCGGGATCGTCGCCGAGATAGGCGAGCGTCGCCTGGCCACGGGGACTGCCCGGCGTCTTCCAACGGGCGCCGTCCTTGGTGCCGAACCAGTCCTTGATCAGGTCCTTGTCGAACTGCTGCGCGTTGGGATACACGCCCCAGTCCTCGCCGTTGATGACCACGCGGACGAGGTTTGCCCTCGGCGTGGGGATGTACTGCGAAGCGATGTGGTAGTAGAGCACCGTGCGCAGGAAGCTGGGGTCCGTGTGCGAGTTGAGCAGGTTGAAGGTGTTGTAGCCGTCAATGTCCTGGCCGTCCCTGACCCAGTCCAGCGTGACATTGAGCGAACGCTTGTAGCCTGCGGTGACGGTGGAGAAGGACGAGGCTCCGCGGAAGTGCACGCCCACGTCCTCGTACTTCTTGCCATCCACCATCAAGGTGGCGGGGATTTCGACGTCGGTATTGTTGAAGTCCGCCATCTCCTGCTCCCAGTCGGCCGACTCGAAGGTGAAGAAAAGCGTCCGCACGACGTTCGGGTCGTAGAACTTGGCGTCCGGATGGTTCTTCACGTCGGCAGGCGAGACCTTCACACCTGGCTTCGGAGGTTCCAGATTGTCGTTGCCGGAACGCGGTCCGCGGGGTCCACGACCGGCCGCTTTTTCCTCGGCCAGCCACTTGCGCGCTTCGTCGCGTTCGGTCTTGTTGAGCCGTTGGTCCCCATCCTGGTCGAACTTCTCCACGAGCTTCTGTTCGCGGCCCATCATCATTCCGCCCGGACCTCCCGGAGGTCCGAATCCTCCCGGGCCCCCGGGGCCACCGAAT
>DNDP01000045.1:40928-42447 GCA_003484235.1 Verrucomicrobiales bacterium | reverse complement strand
CCCCCCCGGCCCCCCGGCCCCCCCCCCCCCGGGCCCCCCCGCCCCGCCGAAACCACCCGGGCCGCCATTGCGCTGCATCTCCTCGCGCATCTTGGCGCGCTCGGCGTCGTCGAGCTGGCCATCCTTGTTGACATCGAACCGTTCGAGCATGGCGCGGCGAAACTCCTCGCCACCGGGCGGCGGACCCTGTGGTCCGGGGGTGGCGGGCTGGGCGGAAAGTTCGGCCGGCAGGTTGAGCAGGGCCGCAATGGCGAGCGCGGTCGTTGTGGCGAGGGCGAAACGGGGTGCGTGAAAGGTTTTCATTGCTGTAACAGGATAGTCACCGGGCATGCACGAACGGACGAACGGTTTCGCGCCCAAGTTACGCGCAAGTTTTGCCCAACTGCCGGTGCCAAGCCACGGCCGGAGGGCTCCCTTGCCCGCCCCTCAGGCGATCAGCCGGACTTGGACCTCGACCAGATCGTTCACCAGATGCATGCCGGCATTGGCGAAGAATTTCCCCGACCCGTAGATGGAGCCCCAGACTGTGCGGTCGAAGGCGAAGACCGCCTGAGCCGCCGGTCGCCCCTCGGGGGTCCGCCCGGCCACGGCATGCAGGACCAACGGGTTCATCTGGCCGCGGACCGTGAAATCGCCGGTGATTCGCAGGTTGGGCGACCCGGGAGTGGCGTTGGGAACGGGCTGCACCTGCCGGATCTGGAAACGCGATACCGGATACTTGGAGACGAAGAAGAAATCGTCGCTCTTGAGATGGTCGATCAACACCCCGTTCATGTCGGAGTCGGCAATGTCGCCGCAGGTCATGGCGTTCATGTCCACGATGAAATCCCCGCCGGAGAGCCAGTTGTCCTTGAAGGTGAGATGTCCGGACTTGAGCGCGATGGTGCCCGAATGCTTGTTCAGCAGGTTGCGACCGGTCCACTCCACGCGGCTTTCGGTCAGGTCCACCGAGAAGGTGCCGTTGAGCGGATCAGGCGGTGCAGGCGCGCCGGACCCTTCGACCGGCAGCTTCGCGGCCTTCCATGCCTGGAGCCCGCCTCGGAACTCCTGAACCTGCGAAAACCCCGCGCGCTCGAGCTTTTCCGCCGCCATCCGGGATTCGTGGCTTCGCTCCATCGCGCCGTAGATGACCACCGGTTGATCGACCACGGCACCCAGTCGGGTGACATCTTCAAGAAAACTGACCTTGAAGACGCAGGCATTGGCGGCCCCGGGCAGATGCCCGGCGGCGAAATCCTCCTCGAGACGGACGTCGATGACCACGAGCGAAGGATTGTCCTGTCGCTGCCTCTGCAGTTCCGCCTGGTCGATCACTTTCATGCGCCGAGGGTGCCCGCCCCGCCGCCAGACCGCAAACCTCAAAGCCCGCTTCCCGTCGGCGGCGGGAAACTCAGATCTCGATCACGTCCCCATACTCGGGAAGGGCGACGTTCAATCCGTACCGGTCGGCGATGATCTTCGCCAAAGGTTCGCGGCCCCTGGCTTCGCCGTGCGTCAGGACCACCCGGGGCTTGGCGGG
>DNDP01000045.1:35610-40722 GCA_003484235.1 Verrucomicrobiales bacterium | reverse complement strand
AACCACTTCAAAAGGTCGGTCTGACCGGCGTGGGCGCTGAAGCCGCCGAGCGAGTGCACCGAAGCCTTCACGGCCACCTCCTCGCCGAAGATCTTCACCACCTTCTCGCCCTCCACGAGGCGGCGGCCCAACGTGCCGTGCGCCTGGTAGCCGACGATGATCACGGTCGTCTCCGGCTGCCAGAGATGGTTGCGGAGGTGGTGCAGGATGCGCCCGGCGTGGCACATGCCGGAGCCCGCGATGATCATCATCGTCCCGGACATCCTGTTCAGCTGCTTGGATTCCTCGGCGGTGGCGCAGGTCTTGACCTCGTGCAGATCCACCGCGAGTTCTCCGGTCTCCCGGAGGGCGCTCGCTTCCTCGTCGAACAGGTCGGGATGATTGGCGTAGATCTTGGTCGCCTCGATCGCCATCGGACTGTCGATGAAGACGGGAAATGGCGGTACAATCTTTTGCCGGAACATCGCCGCCACGTGATACATGATCTGCTGGGTGCGCCCGACGGCGAACGCCGGCACGAGGATCTTCCCCTTCCGTTCAACCGATTTGACAATGAGCTCGCGGGCCTCCTCGAGCGTTTCGTGCAGCGAACGGTGGTCGCGGTCGCCGTAGGTCGATTCGAGGAATACCAGATCGGCGTGGCTCAAACACTGCGCGTCCTTCAGGACGGGCAGTCCGGCCGGGCCGAGATCGCCGGAAAACACGACCGTCTTCCCGCGGCCTTCCTCGGTGGCGATCATCTGGAAGCTCACGGAACCGAGCATGTGACCGGCTTCGACGCCGCGCACGCGGACCCCTTCGGCGACCGGCATTTCCTGGTTGTAGGGCAGCTTCTGGAACAGGCGGATCGTCGCCTCCACATCCTCGTGCGAATACATCGCCTCGAGCGGCGGCTTGCCGGCACGCTGACGCTTGCGGTTGGTCCGCTCCAGGTCCTGTGCCTGGACTTTGGCGGAGTCACGCAGGATCAGGCTCGCCATCTCGATGGTCGCGGCGGTTGCAAAGACGGGGCCCTGGAAACCATGCTTCACCAGCAACGGCAGCCGCCCGCTGTGATCGAGATGTCCGTGGGTGAGCAGCACCGCGTCGAGCGCGCCGGGGTTCATGCCTTCGGGCACGATGTTGCGAGCCTCGGCTTCGGGCACGCCCTGGAACATCCCGAAATCCACCAGCAGCTGCACGCCGCCGGTCTGCACGTGATACGCCGAACCGGTGACGTCCCCGGCGGCTCCGTAGAGGGTGATCTTCATTGGGTTCGGCCGGAGTGTGGCGGATTTGCCGGACGGAAGGAAACAAAGATCATGGCGACCATTCGCTCGTGGGTCTGCCGGTGCCCGGCAGCATTGCCGCTTGAATGGCCGGTGCCGGTCCACGAGATTGTTTCCGTGAATGCCCGACCCCTCATCGCAGGTCCCGCCATGCTTTCCGTCCTGTGTCTGGCAATGCTGACCGTTCTGTCAGCCACCGGGGCGGACCATTCGTCCGGAATCCTGGAGGGGCAGTCCGCCTTCTATGATCCGGACAAGGTTCAGACGATACGGCTTGAAATCTCACGTGAGGACCTTGCCCGGATGAAGTCCGCCCTGCCGGAGCTGATCTACGTGCCGGGCGTCCTGCGCTGGAATGACGTCGTCGTGACGAATGTCGGCATCCGTTACAAGGGCGGGAGCTCGTCGAGGCCGGAGTCGCCCCACAAGCGGAGCTTTCTGGTCAAGTTTTCCGAGTTCGAGAAGGGGCAGCGTTTCCTCGGCCTCCGCCGGCTGTCTCTGGACAACGGGATCCAATTCGGAAGCCTGTTCAGTGAACGGCTGATCACCGACATCCTGCGCGAGGTGGGCGTGAGGGCCTCCCGCTGCAACTACGCCCGCGTGCTTCTCAACGGCGAGTTCATGGGCGTGTATGTGAATGTGGAACGGATCGACGAGTCTTTTCTGGAACGCAGTTTCGGCAGCCGCAGGGGTCCGTTGTTCAAGGTGCACGACGGAGGTCCGGGAGCCGACCTGCGGCCGGTGCCCGGCGGTCCGCAGGTCTATGCACAAACCTTCGACCTGCAGACCGATGAAACCGCCGAAGCCTTCCCGCTTTTGGCGGAGTTCATCCGCAGACTGAATGATCCGGCCGCCCCGGGTGCACGGGAACTCCACGAGTACTTCGACGTGGACGGATTCCTGAAGGCCACCGCGGTCCTGCTCTTCTCCGGGGCCTTCGACCAGTACACCGGCTGGGGTCCGCACAACTACTACCTCCACCATCACGCCGCCGCCGGGCGTTGGACCTACGTGCCCTGGGACCTTGACGTCGGCTTCGCCGATCGTGCGTTTGGACGGGTGCCCGTACTGGATGGCTGGCACGCCGCCTGGCCGGCTCCCGTGCCGGACCGGCCGCTGCTTGAACGGATCATTGCCGACCCGGAACTGCTCGCCCGCTACCGCCGCGAGGCGGACCTCATCCTCGAGAAGTTCTTCCGGCCGGAGGTGCTCATTCCCAAACTTCACCGGCTCCATGAACAGGTGAAAGCGGACCTCGAGCGTGATCCGTTCCCGCCCCGCCGCGCGACGGTTCCGAGCGATGCCGGCTACGCCGACGTGATCTCCTCGATGGAGGATTTCATTCGACGGCGCTACGAGCTGGCCCGTGCGCAGCTGGATCAACCCGGACCCCGGCCGAATCCGGCACAATCGCCGGGCGGTGGCCCGCCTGCGCCGGCGTCCGACTCTTCGGAGGCCCCGGCGGGCCTGCATCTGGTTCGCGCGACCGCCGACGGAGTGGAGCTGAGATGGACCGACCGGGCTGAAGGCGAACGGTTTTTCATCGTCCAGCGCGCTTCAGCGTCCGCTGATGCTCCGTTCCAGAACGTGCTTGGGCTGCCCGGCGAGAATCTGACCGGCGCCACCGACCCGCACGTCATGCCGGGCATGACCTATCGCTACCGGGTCTATGCCGTGAAGCCGACTCCGCAGGGGCCAAAGGGCACGGGTGTCTCCAATGTCATCACCGTGAGAGTGCCGGAGGGCTGACGCAGCGGAGTGCTCCCGGAGCAGCCCCGCCACGAAGAGCTTCACGCGCCTGAAGTTTCCTGACACGCTCCGTTCATGGGAAAGCTGTGGCAGCGCTGGCGGGAGTTTCGCAAATCCGACCGCTGGCGACGGGCTTGGCCGGTGCGCCATCGGCGCAAGCTGGTCACGGTCTTCATCATCTTCGCACACGTGGTGGGTGCGCTGACGTCGGTGAAGGCCGTCATGGAAACCCGCACTTCGCAGGGAGCCGTCGCCTGGGTGGTCTCGTTGAACACCTTTCCGTATCTGGCCGTGCCGGCCTACTGGGTTTTCGGCCGGAGCGAATTCCGCGGCTACGTCATCGCCCGGCAGGGCGGCCTCCGGGAATCGCAGGCCCTCGAGAACGAGCTGCGAAACCGCCTGGCAAACGAGCAGTTGGTGGAAGTGGAGAAGCCCGAGACCAACCGGTTGCTGGAACGGCTCGCGCAGATGCCCTTCACCCGGCGCAACTCGGTGCGCGTGCTGGTGGACGGTGGCGACACCTTCGACGCGGTCTTCAAGGCGATTGACGAGGCGCAGTCGTACGTGCTTTTCCAGTCCTTCATCATCCGGGACGACCGGCTCGGCAATGAGCTGCGTGAACGTCTCGAGCGCCGGGCCCGCGCCGGCGTGCGGGTCTTAGTCCTGTACGACGAGGTGGGCAGCCACGGCCTGACCCGGCGCTACCGGCGCAGCCTCGAGGAGGCGGGGGTGAAGGTGAGCCCGTTCAACACCACCCAGGGCGCGGCGAACCGCTTTCAGATCAATTTTAGGAACCACCGGAAGATCGTGGTGGTCGACGGCCGGGTGGCGTTCGTCGGCGGCGCCAACGTCGGTGACGAATATGTGGATGGCGGGCGCTTCGGCAACTGGCGTGACACCCATGTGATGATGCGCGGCCCGGTCGTGCAGACCGTGCAGGTGCCCTTTGCCGAGGACTGGTACTGGGCCACGCGGGAGCTCCTGCTCGATCTCGACTGGGATCCCGAACCGGCGGCGGCCGACGTGGCCGCGCTGTGCCTGCCCAGCGGTCCGGCCGATCCGTTTGAAACCTGCGCCCTCATGTTCCTGACCGCGATCAATACCGCGCGTGAACGCGTCTGGATCGCCAGCCCCTACTTCGTTCCGGATGAATCGATCATGGCCGCCCTTCAGCTGGCCGCGCTGCGCGGGGTCGATGTGCGGGTTCTGCTGCCCAATGATCCCGACCACAAGCTGGTTTATCTCTCGTCTTTCTCCTACCTGGAGCCGGCCGAGAAGGCGGGGGTGAAGATCTACCGTTACAAGCCCGGGTTCATGCACCAGAAGGTCATGCTGGTGGATCACTCGCACGCCGCCATCGGCACTGCCAACCTCGACAACCGCTCCTTCCGGCTGAACTTCGAGATCACGATGGTGTTCGATGATGCCGGAGTGAACCGCGACATCGCGGTGATGCTGGAGGAGGATTTTTCGCGCAGCCGTCAGGTCTCCGCCACTGAATACTCGGAAAGCTCGTTTCCCTTCCGGCTGGCGGTGCAGTTGGCGCGCCTGACCGCCCCGGTTCAATGACCCGAAGCGGCGATCATTTGCACGACGCCGGGCTCAATACTCGTTCCACGACACGACTACGAATCCCGCGTCGCCGGTGGCCTTCCCGAGGGCTTCGTCGTAGTGAAACTTGAAATGACCGTTCAGTTTTGCCGTGGCGGAGACGCTGGCACCGACGAAGTCATAGCTGTTGTTGCCACCACCACCTAGGCTGAGATCCGCCTGAGGGGCGTAAATGGTGCCCACGAAGGCCGCGTTGCCGTTGAAGGTGACGCTCTTGTTCGAGGGGAGTCCGTAGTAGCTGAAGTTCGTCGCCAATCCGCTGCCGTTGCCGATGCCGTTGCCGCCGAGTGATGTGGAACTCCCGGCGGCATAGAGCTTCAGGCTGGCCCCGGGCGCGATCTGGATGCTGGCACTGCCGGAGATGGAGATGTTTCCGCTGACATAGAGCCGGGCGTGGCCGGTGACGAGCATCCGGTTGTTGCTGTTTCCGCTCATGCTGAAGCTGCTCATGGAATAGTCCGCCCCTGCCAGCACGTAGTTGTAG
>DNDP01000045.1:32883-35430 GCA_003484235.1 Verrucomicrobiales bacterium | reverse complement strand
ACCGGCCACGCCCGGCTCTCCTGCCAGCACGTAGTTGTAGTTGGTCCCGCCCACAATGCCGGGCGCAGGTGGAAGCCCGATGGTGAACGGAGCAACCACATCCGGAAAATTCACGTTCATGTCGTCGGTCGCGTAGCCGGGCTGGATTCCGTTGTTGCCGGCGGCGTGCCAGGCGGCGTTGCCGACCGCGCCGCTGGCGCCGATGCTGACGCTTCCACCCGGACCGGTGGAGACTCTCCCGCGAATGTCGGCGTTGCCCACGCTGAGTGAATTTACCAGACCTGAGTTGGTTGCCACGTCGCCGTTGTCCTTGCGGCGCGCTGCGGTGTAGAGCCCGTTGGTGCTGTAATTGGGATCGCTGCTGTCGAAACTGTCGGTCGCCACGTTGTTCCCCATCAGATCGATCTGCCCTTTGGCTGCCAGTGCTTTGGTGAAGAATGAACTGCCCCGGGTGGTCACCCGCACACGGCGTGTCACCGATTCATTGGGACGCATTGGAACCGCCACCGATCCGTCGGACTCGATCACGGGTGGGCTGACCTGGGAAATGCGGACCTGATAGCGGTCACCGTTGCCCAGATCGCGGTTCTTGATGTAGTTCGTGCCGCTGGCAGTCCAGCCGTTGGCGACCATTGAGGATGCGGAGGTGCTTTTGGCAATCTGGGCGAGTGCTTCCTCGATGCCCGCCTCGAGAACTGGAATGGCGCGGTTCCAGGCCTGCGAGCGTGCCACCGAATCGTTCTGGTTGCCCACCAGACGAAGGTAGCTGGCCAGCGCCGCGCCTATGATGGCGGTGGCAATGAGCGTGACATACAGCACTGTGCCCTCCCTGCTTCGAGTACGAATTGAAGTGATTTTCACGGGAGCTATTGCTTTCGGATGACGATGCGGGCCGTCTGGACGTTCTCGGTATTCATGGTGTGTCCGAGAATCTTGCGTGAGCAGGTCCAGTTCACATTGATCAGCTTGGTGGTGGCGGGTGAGGCGGTGGGATACTGGTCGTAGGTGCCGCCGATGGGATTGCGCTGGTAGGTTGAGAACTGCAACCGGTCGCATTCGGTAAGAAGGATCCGGGAATTACCGTTCTTGATGCGAGCGAGGGTCCGGGCCGTGGGCGAGTAGACGTACTGCAGCGTGCCGCCGTCGGCGTCCTCGAAAGAAAGCGAGGTGGCGGTGCTTGATACCAGCCTGTTGACCTGCCGGACGTCGCGCGTGAGACGGTCCAGCGCATTGCGACTGGCCGCGTCAAGGGCGGTGTAATTCGCCAGAGAGGCGAAGTTGCGACCGCTGTAGATCCCCAATACGCCCACGGCAAGGAACAACAGGCTTCCGACCGCCAAGGAGACCAGGAATTCGGTCAGCGTGAAGCCCGAGCGGGCCTCAATAGATGTAGTTTTGCAGACCATTCTTGGCGACGTAGGTGTTCATGGACCGGCTTTGAGTGCGGTTTCCGGTTCTCCAGTTGACGCTGATGGAGATGCGGCGCATGTCCGAGCTGTAACTATGGCCTGTCGGTCCGGGGAGGATGCGCACTTCGCCGGAGTAGACTGCCCCACCGGATGCGCCATTGGTGGCGGATGGATAATACGATTCCGAAAACGTGGCGGGGATGAAACCCGCGGTGTTGATCTGGTCCCAGGAATATAGCCGGATTGTTTCCATCTTCTCCACCATGATCTGGGTGGCGCGGAGGTTCTCCCGTGCGTGGCCGATGAAGGAGAAGCCAACGGACATCCCGGCGTACAGCGAGTAGAAGCTTACTCCGAAGATCGCCATCGACATCAACACCTCGACCAGGGACATGCCTGCGCTGCGATTCTTTTTCTGGTTTACGACAATCATAAGTTTCGAATTCGTATGGGATTCGAACCGATTGCACCAGACCTAGCAGCATCCTTTCCAAGTTTTGTGACAACTTGTTGGCAGGGAGAAATCGTATCGCAGGAATGCGAGGGCTCGGCACAACAGCCGGCGTTTCTGCAACGGAAAGCCGCCGAAGGCAGGCTGGTTTGTACCGTTTGAAGACATGTTTGATTCGAGTGTCCAGTTCCTCCCGCTGTCTGTCTGGGGAATGGAAGCAGGCGGGTCAGACGTGCGACAGTTTTTCGCGGACAATCCAATGCCGGAATTCTCGCAGCCCCGAATCACACCGCCATTACGTCTCTAATTCCCCTTACGGCCGGAGGCTTCGATGTGCCCGGTGATTTCGATTTCAGGTTGGTTTTCAGTTTGAATACAGATCGTGGAGGCGCATGCTCTCCGCAATCACCTGTCCCCGGCTGGAAAAGAGGATTGGTCATCATGTCAGCACAACGAACCGGCAAGATCATGGTCTCGTTCGAGACCGGCGCGATGGAGTGGATCGACGCCTGGCGGTCGATCTTCCGCGAGGGGGAACTGGATCTGTGGGCGGACCGCAGCCTCGGCGCAAGCGAGGATTGGGCGGACCACTTTGATCGGTCCCTAGACGAGGCGAGGGCGATGGTCGTGCTCCTTTCCGAGAAGTATCTGCACTCCGGCTACCGCGAACACCAACGCGCGTGGCGG
>DNDP01000045.1:31616-32752 GCA_003484235.1 Verrucomicrobiales bacterium | reverse complement strand
GCGTTGGTGTAAGATGAGTCATCTTACACCAACGCGCGTGGAGGAAGATGAGTTCGGCCAGCGGCGGTAAGAAGGGGGTCGTGGTAGTTTTGATCGAACGCTGCGAGTGGGAACATTTCGACGAGCTCCGCCAGCTTGCCACATCCGGCAAACTGATCGATCTGAGCGCCGGTGAACCTGACCGTCAGCGTTCCGGCTGGATCGAGCTCGGAAGGGAGCTGCGCCGCCAGTACCTGCCCGAGGCGGAACCGGTGAAGGAAGCCGAAGGCGCCGCTGCGGATCATCGCCGGCAATGGGTGCCGCAGTCGCGGATCGCGGAGAGTCCTCTGGCCGAAGAAGCGCGGCAGATCCTGCAGGCCGCCGCCAAGCTGGCTCAGCAACGGGGCCGTGAACTGCTGCCGCTGTCGACGAGCTGTGTCTTGTTCGCGTTGGCCGAAAGCCCCGATCGAACTGGCGGATTCATCGCGAGCCATTTCCGGCGGCGTGGCGATGCCCGCGTCGAGGAGATCGCCGAGAAGTTTTTCCTCTACCACGTCAATCTGGCGGCCCAGGAGCGTCCACGGCAGACGGATCTGGAACGCATTCGCGTAGGGCAGTCGATGACACCGAATGTCGAGTTGCTTCTCCAGGCATCGGCCGACCTCGCGCGGGCCACGACGGGTTCCCTCGAGATCGGTGTGCGCCATCTTGCCGCGGCGTTGCTGTGCGCCGGCGACCGGGACTTCGGCGCGCGCAAGCGGATCGAGGAGCTGGGTGTTCGTCAGCAGGAGCTCCGGCAGGATCTCCTCGAGTTCGTGCTTAAACACCACCCCGACGACGACCAGGAAAACTGGCATGCCATGATGGCGGGTCGCTCGCCGCGCATGAGGAAGGAATCGCCGGCACCGCCTTCCGGGAGTGGCGAAGCGGAACGGAAGAAAACGGCCGAAGCAGCTGCGCCGAAGAATCTCGAACCGGTGGATGCGCTGCCCGGAGTCGTGCTGCCTGGCTTCGACGCCGATTTCTGGCGCCAAGCTGGCCGCGAAGGAGCCGATCCCAACCCCGATCTGCTCGACATCCGGGACGAGGTGAATGCGCTTGCCTCGCTTGCCGCCGCCTGGACGGTCGAGCCGCCTTTGTCGATCGGGCTGTTTGGC
>DNDP01000045.1:30625-31395 GCA_003484235.1 Verrucomicrobiales bacterium | reverse complement strand
TGGGGCTCGGGCAAGACGTTCTTCATGCGCAAGATGATGGACCGCGTGAACGAGCTGGCGCAGGCGGCGCGCGATTCCGGCCGGAAACAGAAGGAGATCGCGTTCTACAAGAACATCGTCCAGATCGAGTTCAATGCCTGGCACTACGTCGAGGGCAACCTCTGGGCCAGTCTCGTCGAGCACATCTTTTCCAACCTGCGGCTGGCGGGCACCGGCGCGGCCGATGACCCGGATGGCATGAGCCGGCTGCGGACGAAGCTTTTCGACGACCTGCAGATCGCCGAGGAGATCAAACGGGCCGCCGCCGCCCGGGTGGCCGAACTGGAATCGGCCAGGGACAAGGCGAAGGCGCGCCATCAGAAGGTCAAGGAGGCGCACGATGATCAGGCGAGGGAACTTGCGGCGGTCAGCGCCCGGGACATCTGGGCGGAAATCCAGCACATCCCGCTCAATGAGGAACAGAAAGCCCGGCTGCGCGATCTGGGCGTTGGCGAGCAGGTGATGTCTTCCGCCCGCGAGTTGCACGAGTCGCTCGAGCAGCTGCGGGCGGCGGGTGGACGCGTTCGCGCCCACGCCGCCTATTTCCTGAATGTTCTCCGGCAGCCGAAGCAGTTTTGGCTCATTGCGGCGGGGCTCGTCGGCGTCTTGCTGTTGGGCGTCGGCATGACCTGGTTCATGCGCGAGCTGGGTTTGCGGGAAGCGGGAGGCGCGGTCTCGCTCTCCGCCCAGGCGATTGCCCTCGTCACCGGTGCGCTGGCCTGGTTGCGGGG
>DNDP01000045.1:28728-30410 GCA_003484235.1 Verrucomicrobiales bacterium | reverse complement strand
AAGTCGGACAAGGTGAACGGCGCGCTGAATCTGCTCGAACCGGTGCGGCAGGCGATTGAGAAGCGCATCGCCGCCGCCGAGTCGAAACGGACCGAACAGGTCACCAGCCTCGAGAAGACCGTTGAGCTTCTCGGTGCGGAGTGCGTCGAGGCGAAGCGCGAGGTGGAGAAGGCCGAGCAGCGGGTCGCCGAACTGGAGGCGAAGCTGGCCGAGACCACGCCCGCAAAGCAGCTTGCCCGGTTCATCGAAGACCGTGCGGCCAGCGACGACTACCGCCGCCACCTCGGCATCCTGGCCGTGATCCGCCGCGACTTTGAGAAGCTTGCCCGCTTGGTGGCCAGCCAGCGCGAGGAGGAGCGGAAAGGCACCGAGCCGCTGTCCGACCCGACCCGCATCAACCGCATCGTGCTCTACATCGACGACCTCGACCGCTGCCCGGCGCACAAAGTCGTCGAAGTGTTGCAGGCGATTCATCTGCTGCTGGCGTTTCCGCTGTTCGTGGTCGTCGTCGGTGTCGATTCCCGCTGGATCTCGCGTTCCTTGGAAACGACCTACCGGAGGCTGCTGAATCCGCCGGCGGAAGGCGATCCTACCGATGAAGCCGAACGGCTCCCCGGCCATGGGGCGACGCCCCGCGATTACCTCGAAAAGATCTTTCAGATTCCCTTCTGGCTTCGCCCGATGCAGGCGCAGGATTGCCGGCGTCTCATCGGTGGCCTGACCGAGGACAGCATCGGTGGCGAATCCACCGTTGCGGAGGGCGTTGAAACGAACGTCGGCGAGGTTTCACCCAATCAGCAACCCGCCTCCCGGCGTGCCGCCTCAAATGCCGGCCCGTTGGATCGCGTTGGAGAAGCCGCGCAGAAGGCCGCTCCGGTCAGGCCGGCCGCCGACGATCCAAAACCCAAGGACCGCGCCGACGCGATCACCGGCCCCGCTTCGGTTTCGAATGCGAAGGACGAACCGCAGCCGGCCAGAACTGCCCGGGTCGAGTTGATGCCGCGCGCGCTGAATCTCGAACCGCAGGAGGTGACCTTCATGAACGAGCTGACGGACGTGCTCACCCGGTCGCCGCGCTCCGTGAAGCGGTTCATCAACTGTTATCGGTTGATCAAGGCCCACCTGCGTCCCGAACAGCTCGCCGAGTTTGTGGGCGGCCAAACCGGGCGTGGCGACTATCAGCCGGTCATGCTGCTGCTGGCGGTGTTGAACGGTGCGCCGGCGGTTGCGGACAAGTTTCTCGACCGGCTGACCAATCCCCATCCGACGTTTGCGTTTCAGGAGCTGGTCAGCGCCATGGATCTCTTCAACGCGATGCAGCCCAGCGACGCCTGGACCTCGACCAAGCAGCTGCTGAACGCCCACTGGAATTCCCGCCGGGAACAGGCCCCGCGGCGGCGCTGGACCGTCCACCAGCTGATCGAGGAGCTGAACGCGTTCGGGGACCGCTCCAATCAACAGGACCGGGCCGTGGCGCGAAAGTTCTTCGAGAGTTTTGCTCGGCGGATGGAGTCCTACACGCTGAAGCAGGTGGCGGACGAGTTGAACTCGGACAGCGAACTGGCGGGACGTCCCGAGTGGGGGCGGGTCCACCGGTTCATCCACCACCACGCCGACAGCGATCCTGCCCGCAACGATCTTCGGCCGGTTCGCCGCGCCGCGCCGTTCGTTGCCCGCTTCTA
>DNDP01000045.1:26536-28563 GCA_003484235.1 Verrucomicrobiales bacterium | reverse complement strand
TTCTCATTCCGCGTCGCGGAAATGCGGGCCGGAACGGTCCGGGTGGAGAAGCGGGGCGAAACGTCCGCAGAGCCGGCCCGCTGACCTTCTCCGGCATGCCCAGAGCGACGGGCGCGCCGGGACAATCGGCTGGCCAACATTCGCGGGCCGTGAAAGACTGCGCCCATCGTCGGTTCATCCTCCATCGGCCGCATGAAGCAGGGGATTCAGACATTGCCGGGCGGTTCCGGCGAGTTCACCACGACTCACTGGAGCGTGGTGTTGCGTGCCGGGGACAGCGCCTCGCCGCTGGCCCTGGATGCCTTGGAGCAGCTTTGCCGGGCCTACTGGTATCCGCTGTATCTCTACGTGAGACGCCAGGGGCTCGAACCGCCGGAAGCGCAGGACATGACGCAGGGCTTTTTCGAACAGCTCATCGAAAAGGATTTCCTGAGCGACGTGGATCCGCACAAGGGGCGGTTTCGTTCCTTCCTGCTCGCCGCCCTCAAGCACTTTCTGCTCAACCAGCGCAAATATGCCGGGCGCATCAAACGCGGTGGCAACGTGCCGCTGGTTTCCTTCGATGCGGGAGAGGCGGAATTCCGGTTCCAGGCGGAGGCTCCGTCCGGCACCTCGCCGGAGCGCGCGTTCGACCGCCGCTGGGCCACCACCGTGATGGAGCTCAGCCTGCGAAAACTCCACGAAGGTTACCGTGAGTCAGGCAAGGGCAAAGTGTTTCAGGTGCTGAAGAACTACCTGTCCCGCGAACCCGGAACGGGCGAATACGAGGAGGTCGCTGAACAGCTCGGCATGTCGCGCAGCGCCGTCGGCGTCGCCGTCCACCGGTTGCGGCAGCGGTATGGCGAACTGATCCGGCGGGAGATCGCCCAGACCGTGGCGCAGCCGCTGGAGATCGACGAAGAGATGCGTTACCTGCTCGATCTGCTCTCGGATCGCTGAGTGCGCCGTCGGAACGGGTCGCACTCAAGTGTTCGTGCACGTCGCGAGGGTGTAATCGGATCGCGGAATCGTTTCTGTAATCGGCAAACCGTTCATTCCATCAATGGCCGGCCCAACGAATACCTGTCCGCAGTGCGGGACATCGCTGTCCGACTCCACGCTGGACGGCATGTGTCCGGGTTGCGCCGCGGGCATCGTGATGGGATTGGCCGTCGGCGCGGGGGACGATCAGTTTGCCGGAGCGGGAGCCTCTGCGCCCGGCGGTGCGCCCGCGCAGTTTGGCGAATTCGAGCTGATTGAAGAGATCGACCGCGGCGGCATGGGCGTCGTTTACCGGGCGCGCCAGAAACGGCTCAACCGGACGGTCGCGTTGAAGATGATCCTGGCGGGAAGGTTCGCCGGCGAGGAACAGGTCAGGAGATTCCGCGCCGAGGCGGCGGCCGCAGCCGGATTGCGCCACCCAAACATTCTTGCCATCCACGACGTCGGTGAAGTGGACGGTCAGGATTATTTCTGCATGGACCTGATCGAGGGTCCAAACCTCGCGGGCCTGGTGCGGGAGCGTCCATTGCCGGCCGGAGAAGCGGCCCAACTCGTGATGGAGATCGCCGGTGCGGTCCAGTTCGCGCACGAACAGGGCGTCATTCATCGCGATCTCAAGCCCTCGAACATCATCATCGACCGGGACCGGCGACCGTTGGTCACCGACTTCGGCCTGGCGAGGCGCCTGGATGCCGATTCGGACCTGACCCACAGCGGTCAGGTTCTCGGTTCGCCCAACTTCGTGGCCCCCGAACAGGCCGCCGGTGGCAGCCGCGAGGCCGGCCCGCTCAGCGACGTCTATTCGCTCGGAGCGATCCTCTACTATCTCCTGGTCGGCCGGCCGCCTTTCCTCGCCGAATCTCTCGAGCGGACGCTCTCGATGGTGCTCGGCAGCGACGCGATTCCACCCCGCAGGCTCGATCCGGGAGTGCCGCGGGACCTGGAAACCATCTGTCTCAAGTGCCTCGAAAAGGAGCCCGCGAGGCGCTACGCCAGCGCCGGCCTGATCGCGGATGAGCTGGGCCGTTTTCTCTGTGGTGAACCGA
>DNDP01000045.1:25148-26353 GCA_003484235.1 Verrucomicrobiales bacterium | reverse complement strand
CCGATCCAGGCCCGCCCCATCAGCCCGGGTGAACGGCTCGTCCGATGGACCCGCAGGAACCGGACAACCGCTTCGCTGGCGGCGCTGGCAGCGTGCCTGTTGATTGCAGGTGTCGCCGGTGTCCTCTCCCAGTGGCGCCGTGCCGAAAGGAGTGCTGCCAGCGAACTGGCTCAAAGATCGTTGTCGGAGCAGGCGCTGACGCAATTGCGCTGGCAACAGGCCGAAGAGCAGATGACGGTCGGTCTTCCCGACAGGGCGCTGGCCAACCTGGCCACACTTCTCCGAGGTACTCCAACGAATCAGGCGGTGGCCGAAAGAATTGTCAGTGTTCTTTCGCAACGCCGGTTTCCGATGCCGACCACTGCCCGGGTGAAACAGGGCGGGCCTGTCACTGCAACCTGCTTCGGAAGTGATGGAAGAACGGTGGTGACGGGGTCGGCGGATGGAACCGCCTTGGTATGGGATGCAATCTCCGGGAGTCCGGTGACAGGCCCGTTGACCCATGATGGTCCGGTAAACAGTGTCGAGTTCAGTCCGGATGGACTATCCATAGTCACCGGCTCGGAGGACGGTTCTGTTCGACTCTGGAACGCTATTACAGGCGAGCCGATTTGGAGCAATCCCGTTGCGACCAATGGGGTGCTGGGTGCCGAGTTTGATCCGCAGGGCGGCCGGGTCATCGTCGCAGACCGAGAAAAGAATGTCTGGGTGTTGGTGGCGGGGACCGGCGCTTCCGCGTTTCCGCCTATCCGTCACGAATCTGCGGTCACCTCGGCACGATTTGGGCCAGACGGAAGTGAGTTTCTGACGGCGAGCCGAACGGATGCCCTGGTTCGAGTGTTCGATGCCGCTACGGGTCGCGAAGTTCATCGATTCACCTTCAACGGCTGGATCGAATCCGCGCGCTTCAGTCCTGATGGAAAAAGAATCGTGGTTGCCAACTATCATCGATGGGCTTCCATCTGGACACCGGGCGGCGATCCAGAATTTGTCACCGTCTACCACGGTGACACGGTGAACGACGCGGTCATCAGCCCGGACGGTCTGTTGCTGGCAACAGCTTCACGCGATGGGCGGGCATTGGTCTGGGACAGCCGGACCGGGGAGCTGGTTTTCTCGCTGCCTCCTCATCTGACCTGGGTCGATGAGGTCTCCTTCGAAAAAGATGGCCTTGTACTTATGACGCGCGAAAAGGGCAACCGCGT
>DNDP01000045.1:17585-24978 GCA_003484235.1 Verrucomicrobiales bacterium | reverse complement strand
ATGACGCGCGAACAGGGCAACCGCGTGATCCTGTGGGATCTGCTGAGGTCCCGCCCCCTCGTCGAACCGTTGCAAAGCCGCGCCACGCTCACCGCGGCGGAACTGGCTCCGGCCGGCCGACATGTGATCCTCGCCTCGATGGATGGTACGTCACAGGTCTGGGGTGTGGCACCCGCCGACTTCCGGCCCTTGATGTTGGAGCGTGACGGCCCGTCGCTGGCCGTGGATTTCCATCCGAATGGTCGCCAGCTGGTCGTCGGCAGCCGCAATGGAATGGTGACGCTTTGGAATGTTGAACGAGCCTTGGCGGAGAAATCGATTCGTCAGCAGGGCGCGATCTATTCCATCCGCTTCAGCCCGGACGGATCGCGGGTTCTTGGCGCTGCCCACGACGGGACTGCACAAGTCTGGAACGTGGACGCCGGCGGCCAATTTGCGGTACGTCATGCGCAGCGGGTGATCTACGCGGAATTTAGCCCGGACGGGCGTACATTTGTCACGGCGTCCTTCGATGGCACGGCTCGAACCTGGTCGGCGGAGGATGGTGCCGCGGTGTCCGAACTGATGCGACATTCCGGACGGTTGTGGCATGCCTCATTCGGCCCGGACGGCAGTTGGGTGGCCACTGCCGGCGACGACACCCTCCGCGGCACCGATCACCACGCCCGGGTCTGGGATGCCCAGACGGGCCGGGCCGTGACGCTCCCACTGAGACACACGCAACAGGTGTATCACGTCGCTTTCGACCCTAAAGGCACTTCGTTGGCTTCGGCGTCGGCTGATAACACGGTCGCCATCTGGACGATCCCGGCCGGAGTTCGGACCCTGACGGTTAGACACCGCGGACCTGTTCGTCATGTGGCCTTCAATCCCACGAGCCGGTACATCGTTTCTTCGTCGCAGGACAACACCGCGCAGATTTGGGATCTCGAAACAGGATTGCCCGTCGGCGAGGCGATGCATCACCCACGTGAGGTACTGTTCGCGGAATGGCGACCTGACGGACGGCGGGTCGTCACCGCGTGTGGCGATGGGGCTGTCAGAATGTGGGATCCGACCACGGGGCGACCCACTTCTGAACCGCTTCAGCATCATGGAATGGTGGGGCATCCCCGGTTCAGCCCGGACGGGCGCCGGCTCGCGTGCCCGGCGCCGCAGGTATGCATCTGGGAATTGCCCACCATCGATGGAATACCGCCGGTCTGGCTGCCCGATCTGGCGGAATCAGTTGCCGGCACACGACTGAACGGCCGGAACACGAAGAAGGAGACTTTCCCCGGCGGCCTCTTTGAACTGGGTCAGGAACTGATGGCGGCGGCGGACTCGGAGCCAATGATTCCGTGGGCTCGCTGGATCTTCGAGGAGCGGTTCAAGATCGATCCCGGCAACCGGGTAGCCAGACACGCCGGATCAGAAGGCGGAGCCGAACAACTTTCCCGGGAGAGCGTGATAGCCGCCATCCACATCGACCCGGCCGATGCTTCCCACTGGTTTCAGCTCTCCAGGATGACCCGATCGGCGCGGCCTCAGGACAATCCGCAGCGGGATGCCCAGGCGGAGTACTTCCATCGCAAAGCAGCCATGCTTGCGCCGGAGTCGCTGGACGAGTGGCTGGAGCGGTTGGAGTGGCTGCAGACCTCCGGCGACATTGACCGCCTGGCTCGGAACTTTTCCGATGCTCTAAGCCTCCATCCCGCAAACATCGAGCTTCGTTGGCGCCATGCCCAGTGGCTGGAACAATCCGGCCGACAGTTGGAAGCGCTGGACGGCTATCATCGGGTTGTAGCCTTGGAAACCAATCGGACGACCATCCGGTTCTTCCGATCGGCGCAGCGTCGAAAGGCGCTGCGATCCCAGTTTGGCAATGCCGCTGCCGCCCAATCGGAATGGCAGAACACGGTGAACGTGGCGTCCCGATCTGATGACCTGCCACGGTCTTCCGTCGATCTCGCCGCCCACTACAATGCCGCGCTTCACGAGCCGTGGCACGACCGCAAGCGCGCGGGAAATGATTTTTCCCAGCTTGTTCCCGGAAGGTTCGAAGTCGGCGGCACCGTCTTCGACATCCGTGGAATCATTCAACTGGGAGGCATCTACCTGGATTCGGTCGAGCCCGGATATCCGGGAGCGGTTCGGGGCATTGCTATTGACCGGCCCTGTGAAGCGCTTCACTTCCTTCACGGCGCTGGATGGGGAAGCACGGAGCCCGAGGGAACTGCCGTGGGACGGTACGTGGTCCACTACGCGGACGGGATCGAGGAAACGATTCCCTTGCACGTGGGCACGGATCTCTTGGAATGGTTTCAACAGGGGCCTCAGCCACTGGCTGATCTGGCTGGAGCGAAGACGATCGACATGGGCCGCAACGGCGCCGGCATCCCGGTTCGCCTCTTCCTCAGGTCGTGGCGCAACCCCCGGCCAACCGTGCCGATCGCGTCCGTCGATTTTGAGTCGGCCGGGACCGGGGTCGCCCCCTTCCTCGTGGCGCTGACCACCGAGCCTTGAACACGGCGGGGTGCTGACATTCGCATGAGAGAGCAAGGCATCTTCAGATTTCCTGTAATCCGAGCGGCGGCACGTTTCTGAAAGAGGGCAGAGACATGAATGCCCGATTTGCCGCCAAAGTGATCGTCGCCGTCGTGGTGACTGCGGGTTCGTGCCCCTACGCTTGGTCGCAGGGCACGGCCTTCAGCTACAGCGGGTACCTGACGGCAAACGGCGCCACCGCGAATGGAACCTTCGATTTCCGCTTCGTCCTCTTCGACGCGGAAGCCGGTGGCAGCCAGAGCGGCCCGATTCTCACCAACGCACCGGTCGGGGTCACCAACGGGCTGTTCACAACGACGCTCGATTTCGGAAGTGGAGTGTTCGACGGCACAGCCCTGTGGCTGGAACTGGCCGTGCGCCCGTCAGGCACCACCGCGCCCTTCGATCCTCTGGCACCCCGACAGCCAATTCTGGCCACCCCTTATGCGTTGTACGCGACCGCCGCCCAGACCGCCACGGTCGCTGACACCGTGTCCTGGTCCTCGGTAATCGGACTCCCGGCGGGCTTTGCCGACGCCGTTGACAACGACACGACCTATCTCGCGGGTGCAGGATTGGAACTGGTGGCCGGCACCTTCGTCTTGGCGGACCTGGGTGTCACCTCCCAGCACCTGGCCAGTGGCGCCGTCACGGTCGAAAAGCTGGCGGATGGCGCAACCCTGGCCGAGCTGGCTGATGACGATGGTGCGGGCAGCGGGCTGGATGCGGATTCGGTGGACGGACTGGATTCCTTGTCGCTGTGGCAGCTGGGCGGAAATGCGGGATCGAATCCCGGAGCCCACTTTGTGGGTACCACGGACAAGCAGCCGCTGGAACTGAAGGTGAATCTTCAACGGGCGTTGCGCCTGGAGGACAACGGAGACTCGGCTGCGGACATCGGCACCGCGTCCGATGGCGCGCCCAACCTTGTCGCCGGTTCGTCCGTGAACATGGTGGGGGCGGGAATCGTGGGTGCCGTGATCGCCGGGGGCGGCGCCACCAACTATGGTGGCTTTGCCTATACCAACGCCGTTCTGGCGGACTTTGGAATCGTAGGCGGCGGATTCGAGAACCGGATTCACCAGGACTCGGTGGGCAGCCGCATCGGCGGGGGAGCTCGAAACCAGATTGCGACCAACTCCTGGTATGGAGTGATCGGGGGCGGGGGAGGCAACTCGGTTGGAAACGTTTCATGGTACTCGGTCGTCTCCGGCGGAAGCCAGAATCGGATCGGCACGAACTCCACCTACTCGTCGATCGGCGGCGGTTCCCGCAGCGAAGTGGGAGACAACTCGCCCTATACGGTCATTGCCGGCGGCGCGGAAAACATCATCGGCGCAGGTGGCAACGTCAGCACCATTGGCGGCGGCAGCGAGAACACCATCGGAAATGATTCAGTGTCCACCACGATTGCGGGCGGCGCCTTAAATGACGCCGGTCTCAACGCAGACTACGGCTCGATCGGAGGCGGCTTCAACAACGACATCCACGCCGAAGCCGGGTTTGCCACGATTGGCGGCGGGAACTTCAATGCAATTGGCAACAACTCAGACTACGGCACGATCGGCGGAGGGGACCGCAACGGCATCGGCGACAACTCCCAGGAGGCCACCGTTGCCGGCGGCGACCAAAACAGCATTGGCAGTGGTGCCCGGTTCAGCGCCATCGGTGGAGGCAGCCTCAACACCATTGGCAACAATGCCCAGCATGCGGTGATCGCCGGGGGCGGTGACAACGGCATCGGCGACGCGGCCAGCGCCAGCGCGATCGGCGGCGGCGGCGACAATCTCATCGGAGCGAATGCCGCCTTCGCAGCGATCCCGGGCGGGTTCGACAACCGCGTGGCGACCGGGGCTTCCTTTGCTTTCGCCGCCGGCCGTCATGCCCGGGCCAATCACACCGGTTCGTTTGTCTGGGCGGATGCAAACGATCTGGGCTTCGGTTCGACGGTGGGCAACGGCTTCTTTGTGCGGAGCGTGGGCGGCGTCAAGTTTGTGACCGGGATCGACGGCACCGGCGCTGAGACCGCCGGTCTCCGGATCACGGGCGGATCGAGTGCCTGGTCAACACTCAGCGACCGAAGCAGCAAGGAGAACGTGCATGCAGTCAACCCACGGGAGGTGCTGGAGAAACTCGCCGGCATTCCCATCGCCACCTGGAACTGGAAGGCCCAGGACAGATCGATCCGTCACATGGGGCCGATGGCGCAGGTTTTCCACGCCGCGTTTCAACTGGGCGACGACGACCGGCACATCTGCACGGTCGATGCCGATGGTGTCGCGTTGGCCGCGATTCAGGGGCTGAATCAGAAGCTGCGGGAGGAACTGGCGGACAGGGACCGGAAGATCGCCGAGTTGCGGCGCGGACTGGAAGGCCTTGAACGGCTGGTGGAGCAGCTCTCAACCAAAGGAGATTGATCATGAACTTCAAACATCTCTCGATTCTGGCCTGCGCCTGTCTGCTGGGCACGTCGTCGCTTCGCGGTCAGGGAACGGCGATCAGCTACAACGGTCATCTGAGCAGCGGCGGCGCGCCCGCCAGCGGGTTCCATGATCTCCGCTTCATCCTCTTCAACGCAGAAGTGGGTGGCAGCCAGGTCGGCATCATGCTTACGAACTCGACGGTCGGCGTTTCCAACGGCGTCTTCACCACCACGCTCGATTTCGGTCCGGGAATCTTCGACGGCACAGCGCTCTGGCTCGAACTGGCCGTGCGCCCCTCGGGGGCGGCCCAGCCCTTCGATCCATTGGCGCCCCGCCAACCGATGCTTCCCGCACCTTACGCGATCACGGCAGGCAACCTGACCGGCACGCTGTCGGCCGATCAGCTGACGGGGACGCTGCCTTCGTCCCGGCTCGCCGGAACCTACGGGAATGCGGTCACTTTCGAGCATGCGGGCAACAGCTTCACCGGAGATGGCGCCGGGCTCTTTGCCCTCAACGCCGGCAATCTGGAAACTGGCACCGTCCCGGAGGCAAGGCTTCCGGCAAGTGTGAGCCTGCTCGGACAAACCATCGAAGGTTCGGAGATTGCGGATGGAACCATCACGGCCGCCGATCTGGATGCAATCACCACTTCCGCCGCTTTCTGGAGGGCGACCGGGAATCGGGGAACCGACCCTTCCCTGAACTTTCTCGGATCGATCGATTTCCGCCCGTTCGAACTGCGGGTCAACAACACCCGGGCATTCCGCGTGCAGCCGATGGTGAACATCGGTCCGAACCTGGTCGGAGGGCATCATGACAATGCCGTGGCGCCGGGCTTTGGTGGGGCGACGATCGGAGGGGGCGGAGCGCCGGGATTTCCGAACGAGGTGAAGCAGAACTTCGGCACGGTCGGCGGCGGACAGGACAACATCGTCAGCGCGCAGGGCGCGACCATTGGTGGGGGCGAAGGCAACCGGGTGGCGGCGGGCAGCATCGAGAGCGCGATAGCCGGAGGTTTCCAGAACCAGATTGCCAACGCCCAGGCCAGCTTCGTGGGTGGCGGCTGGTCCAACGACGTCCGCGATGGTTCGCCCTTCTCCACGATTGCCGGCGGATTTCAGAATTCCGTGTCGAACAGCTCGCCATCGAGTGTGATCGGCGGAGGGGCCGGCAACGAGATTGCCGACAATTCCGAGCAGAGCACGATCAGCGGAGGATGGCTCAATGGCATCGCCGGAGGTGCGCCGCGGACCACGATCGGAGGGGGTGACAACAATCACATCGGCGCCGGTTCGGTGGCCGCTTTCATCGGGGGAGGCAGCCTGAACGACATCGGTTCCGATGCCGACTGGGGTGTCATTGCCGGCGGGCGCAACAATGGCATCGGTGCGGATTCGTTCTATGGGTTCATTGGCGGCGGCACCCAAAATTCCATCGGAGCCGGTTCCTTGTACAGCTCCATTGTTGGCGGGAATCAGAACCGCATAGCGGGCATCGCCGAATGGTCTGTCATTGGCGCCGGGCGCGACAACCAGATCGCCGTGGCGGCGGATTACGCCTCCATCGCCGGCGGTTGGAACAATGTGGTCGGCACCAATGCGCAGTTTTCGGTCATACCGGGCGGGCGCGACAATGGGGTCGGCACCGGAGCCAGCTACGCGTTCGCTGCAGGGCGTCGAGCCAGAGCGAATCATCAGGGCTCGTTTGTCTGGGCCGACAGTACCGACGCCGACTTCGAGACATCGGCCGCGGACCAGTTCCGGATCAGGGCAAACGGCGGTGCGGCATTTTCATTCAACGGAGATCATTGGATCAGGTTCCTGCACATCCCCGATGGCAGCCTGCTTTTTCCCGCGTCCGTCATCACCACCAGCACGGGAGCCCTGTTGTCGGAGGGAGGCACGTGGACCGATTTCTCGGATCGGAATGGCAAGGAGAACTTTGCGCCGACCGATTCGCGGGAGGTATTGTCAAAGCTCCTGGGACTCCCGGTCACCACGTGGAACTACAAGGCGGAAGGACCGCGCTATCGTCACATGGGCCCGGTGGCGCAGGATTTCTACGCGGCATTTGGAATCGGAATCGATGACAAACATCTCGCGGCGCTCGACGCCAACGGCGTGGCCCTCGCCGCCATCCAGGGATTGAACCGCAAGCTGGAGGAACAACTTGCCGCCAGGGACAGGACGATAGACGCGCTGCTGCAGAGGATCGACAACCTGGAACGGTCGAATGCCCGTGAAGTTGACGGAGGCGTGCGATGACTGCGATTCGGCACGATGGAGCAGCCGGTTTGTCCCCAGGGAAGCTGTGTTGCCGACCCTGGCTGGGACAATGGTGGGCCATGCTCGCATGGGTCGTCGTGGTCGGCTCGAGCGCCTCGGCCCAGAACTATTCATTGAACTGGCATTCCATCGGCGCGGGAGGAGGTGTCAGCGCCG
>DNDP01000045.1:17129-17473 GCA_003484235.1 Verrucomicrobiales bacterium | reverse complement strand
GGTGTCAGCGCCGGCTCCCGGTTCACGGTCCGCGGAACCATAGGCCAACCGGACGTGGGTGCGCCGGTTTTGACGGGAGATAACTATTCGCTGACGGGCGGGTTCTGGTCGGTCGTTGGATCGTTGTCACTGAATCTGCCCAAACTGGCAATCGCATCGGCAGGACCCGGTCTGGCAAGCATTTCGTGGACTCCGGACCCGCCGGGATTCCTTCTGCAGGAATCCTCGGACCTGCAACCGCCCAACTGGCTCAACGCACCCTCCGGCACGAACAACCCGGTCACGGTTCCGGCGAGCGCTGCCAGCAGGTTCTATCGACTGTTCAAACCTTGACCCGCATCCCA
>DNDP01000045.1:16172-17026 GCA_003484235.1 Verrucomicrobiales bacterium | reverse complement strand
TGGCGTGCCCCTCTTCCTCTTCCAGCAGGCGCTGAGCCGCGGAGTTGACATCAGTCATCGTTTGGCGGCTTCCACCGCACCTTACTGCACATCGATTCCCTGGCTGCGGAAATACCGAACTGCACCCGGATGGAAAGGAATCATGAACACCATCGCCACGAGTTTTGATCGGGAGAAACCCGGCTGTCGCCGCCGACGCCTGCGTCGCCACCCCTTGACGGCGATTGCCATTGTCACCTGCTGGTGCACGGGTTCTTTGCCCGCCCGGACCAATCTGCTCAAGGTGGACTACGAATGGGCGGATGCGGTCGGCGGTCCCTGGGTCAAGCCGCCCCCGAGCCAGACGTATGTCCAGCCGGACGGCGCGCTGCTGACGTTGGCAACGGAGCAGCAGAAGTTTTTCCGGCTCAAGATCCAGGAGATCGGCTTCGAAGATGTTCAATCCCCGGTGGTCCAGGTGGTGGATCTCGCGCGCGGAACGACGTCGATTGCGGAAACCCATCTGCAAGGGATGGCGCGGCTGATGGGCGACCAGGGGACCGGCGGGTCGGGCGGCGCGTGGGCGGAGGCACGGCTGGCGCCGATTGCCTACAAGGTTTTTGATCCCGCCCTTCGTAACGGTGAGGTGCCTGCCTACATTGAGTTCAAGATCATCTCGGGATTTCGGCCGGCCGAAAAGCCCGCCGAGTTTCTTGTCGGCAACGAGGTGCCGCCGGTGTGCGAACTTGGCCACATCCTGGTTTCCTTGCACGAAGGAGATGCTCCGGTGGCGCAGTTCAGCGAGGAGGGCGGCACGCCCTGCGAGGAGCTGCTCAAGCGCGTGGCCCCGGTGAATGGAATCAGGATCATGCGCT
>DNDP01000045.1:14624-16022 GCA_003484235.1 Verrucomicrobiales bacterium | reverse complement strand
CAATCAGGATCATGCGCTTCGGTCCGGTTTATTCCACCGTCGAGAACGAAGCCGGCGAACTGCTGGCCAATGCGGGGACTTATCCGTTCAAGGTGCCGCACGATTTTTTGCAGCACAAAGATCGAACCTTCATGGGAACCTTTGATCCGGAGATCATGGGGGACGAGGTGCCGCAGGGGTATGGGGGGCCCTCGATGCCGGTCACGGCCTATCGCACGTACCACGAATTCAAGGACGACTACGTGAACAATCCCGTGTACCTGGAGATGCGCAGCCGCAAGGCACGGGCGGTTGCGGCCGAGTGGGCGTTGATGCGGGGTGAGATTCCGCCAGACCCGGTCGTCATCAATGTCGGTATCCGGACGACCAGCCATGTGTTGAAGGGACAGGACATCACCCGGTTTTTTCTCGATGACGACGAGGGTGAAGATCTTGCGCTGGCGTCCGTCACGGTCGATGCGGTCAACGGCGGATTGCAGATCCGTGGCGGAAGGGTGGGCGCGGCGCCGTTGACCGTGCAGACGGCTGCCGGAGTGCGGCACTATGAGCTGATCGTTTCCGGTCCCGGCGGACCTTCACCCAGTGGGACACCCGGGCCACAGGGATTCACGCCTGGCTGGCAGCCGTATTTGCAGTGGGTCACGCCGGGAGGCTTCGCCGCCACTCCCCGCTACTGGCAGGCGAAGGATGGTCACCGATGGTGTCCGCAGGTGGGTTGCGGTCCCGTCGCCTGGGCGATGCTCTTCGGCTGGTGGGACAACAAAGACGTGCCGGCGGCGTTCTACGCAGACACTCCGGATGATTTTACGGCCAATGACGCGCCGCTTTCCCTCGTCAGCGGGGGCACGACTCACAATTCCTATCTGCACGTAAAGGAAGCACTCCATCTGCTCCACGATTTTTGCGATGTGATCTTCAGCGCGGGTGCCACTCCGCCGGGGGACATGATCGAGGGTGGGATAGGCTATCTGATAGTGCCGTTCTTTCACGGCAAACTCGGCTTCAGCACGTCCTGGGCTTGGGACCTGACCGATCCCGACTGGAACGAGCCAACCGCATCCGCATCTCGGTCAAGAAGGGGAGGCCCGCGGTTATCGGGCTGGGCTGGCTGTGGCACTACTCGCTGGCCTACGCTTACCGCTACCAGGAATATCGGATCACGCCCGACTTCGTCGTCCTGCGCCGCCGCTGGTTCAAGTGCAACGACGGTTGGGACTGGAGCAATGGATCGTGGTACTCGGGCCACGACACCTTTCTCGGCGCAGGTCTCAAGGCGTGGCAGAAATAGCGCGATCGATACTACGTTCGATCGGGGCATTCGCTTCCTGCTTCCCATCGGGTCGGGAATTGGAAAACCTTTCCGCCCATGCCCGCCGCCGCCCAATCCTGCAGATCCGA
>DNDP01000045.1:10188-14467 GCA_003484235.1 Verrucomicrobiales bacterium | reverse complement strand
GCCCGCCGCCGCCCAATCCCGCAGATCCGATTTGCCGTCACAAATTCGGTTCGATCGGATCTCCGGCGAGACGAAGGGAAGTTCGCCGCCCGGGACCGGATTTGAGTTCCGGTTGGCGGAGCAGGGGGCGGTCACACTCTGGCTGGCCGGGGTCCCACGGGGCCTGCCCCCGCGGCGTCTCGCGGTCTTCTGGCAGGCCCTGCCCCATCAGGTGCTTCCCGGACCAAGACAGGAAGGCTGGAGAATGATCGTGCCGCTCGACTGGGTGCTTCGGCGCGAGATTCCACCGGCATTGGTGGCACACCTGATCGAAGGGCAGCTGCTCTTCGAACCTGACGGGGATCAGTTCAATTCTGAGCGGGAACGAATGCTTCGCTGGACGGCCGATTTGGAGTCGCGCGAGCCGGCCCGGCTGCGGGCGCTGGAGCTTGAGGTGGAAGCTCGCCTGTTCCGTCTCTCCCAAGCCCTGCCCTTGAAGCGGCCCACCGCGCCGTTCGCCGTCGGTGCAAAAGGCCCAAAAGACAAGGTGCAGCGGACCGCGGCGTTCATTGCGAAACACTTCACGAGTCCGCTGACCACCGTGGAACTGGGGCGTGCAACGGGATTGCATCCGGTGTATCTCAACTCCCTCTTTCGAAGACAAATGGGCTTCACGCCATTCGAGTTTCTGCTCCGTCTTCGGCTGGCACAGGCGCTCCGGATGCTCCTGACCACCCGCGAATCCGTTGCCGTTGTCGCTGCCGGCAGCGGCTTCGGCTCGATGCGGCGGCTGCACGCGGTCTTTCGCGAGCGGTTGGGCGAGACGCCGCTGGGCTTTCGCAAACGTCATCCGTTCCTTCCGCGAATTCATGCGCGCCCCGCGCCGGAACGTCCGGAGACGGCCTGAAAATTGGTTCAAATAAAGTGCCGGCTCGTGCATCCTAAGCGCGTGATGTTGCCCCGCATCTTACTCATGCTCGGCCTGTTGCTGGCGGTTGCGCCGTCAACGGAGGCCGCCAACCGGACGCAGGCCGGCCTGCTGCTCGACCACGAAGTGGCGGCACCGGGTTCGGTGATCCGGGCCGGGGTGCGCTTGAAGATGGCACCGCAGTGGCACACCTACTGGAAGAATCCCGGCGACTCGGGAATGGCCACGGAGATTCAGTGGGAACTTCCCGCCGGCGTGACCGCCGGGGAAATCCAATGGCCGGTGCCGGAGAAATACGAATTCGAGGGCTTCTACACCCACGTTTATCACGATGAGGTCGTCCTCCTGGTGCCGTTGACCGTTGGTGCCGACGTGGCACCCGGTCCGACGGAGGTTCGCGCCAAGGTCAAATGGCTCGAATGTCACGAGGTCTGCATTCCTGGTTCGGCCCAGATCTCCAGCCCGCTGGTGATTGCACGGGAGGCGCGGGCCTCGACCAATGCCCCCGTCCTGGCCGAATGGGAGCGGCGGCTGCCGGTGGAGTCCGAGAGTTTCAAGGTGACCGCCTCGTGGGAGAACGAAGCCGACGGAGACAGCCGGTCGATGATCGTCGAAGCCGGCTTTACTTCGGGGACCGGCGTGGAGGATTTTCTGCCGTATCTGGAGGCGGGCCATGAGATCAGCGCCCCCACTGAGGTCATTGCGAAAACCGACACAAGCCTGCGGCTGAGGAAGAAGGTGCTGCGGTTTGGTGATGCGGGTTGGCCTGACCAGTTCAGCGGCATCTTCCTTGGCGCGAAGGGAAGCCGCCCGGCGGCTTACGAGTTCGTGGCGGCAATCGGTGGCCAACCCTTGCCGACAACAACTGCGGCGGAGACGGCCGGCGCTGCCGCTCCGTTGATCTCCTTCTGGCAGATGCTCCTCTACGCGTTCATCGGCGGTCTGATCCTGAACATCATGCCCTGCGTGCTGCCGGTGATTGCCCTCAAGATCCTGGGCTTCGTGCAGCAGAGCAAAGAAGCGCCTGCCCGTGTTCGGCGGCTCGGGCTCATCTACGGCGTCGGCGTCCTGTGTTCGTTTCTCGCCCTGGCGGCGCTGGTCATCGGTGTGCGTCTTGCCGGCCAGGCGGCGGGGTGGGGGATGCAGTTCAAGAGTCCGCAGTTCCTGGTCGCCATGACCGTGCTGGTGATGCTGGTGGCGCTGAATCTCTTTGGTGTGTTCGAGGTCAACGCCGGCTCCGGAGTGATGAACACCGCGGGCAGGCTCTCCGGACGCGAAGGGGCATCCGGAGCATTCTTCAACGGCGTCCTGGCCACCGTCCTCGCCACGCCCTGCACCGCGCCGTTTCTCGCACCGGCCCTCGGGTTCGCACTGAACAACCAGCAGCCGCTCTGGATGGTCGTACTCTTCTTCCTGACGATCGGCGCCGGACTGGCCTTTCCGTACGTGCTGCTGAGCTTCCAGCCGGCGTGGCTGAAGTTTCTGCCCAAGCCGGGCCCCTGGATGGAGCGATTCAAGCAGCTCATGGGCTTCCCGATGCTGGCGACCGCTTTCTGGCTGTACACGCTGGCCGCGCCCCGGTTTGGGGACAACGGCACCCTATGGCTGGGGCTGTTCCTGGTGCTGATCGGCATGAGCGTGTGGATCTGGGGAGAGTTCGTGCAGCGGGGCCGAACCGGCAGGATGGCGGGCCGCTTCGTTGCGGTGGCAGTCGCCGCCGTTGCCTACCTGCTCGCGCTCGAAACCAAACTGCACTGGCGCGATCCCCAGGTGGCCCGGGCGGATTCCGGCGAGGAGGTCGTGATCGATGGCATCCGCTGGCTGCGATGGTCGCCCGAGGTGATTGCCCGGGTGCAGGATGAAGGCCGGCCCGTGGTGGTGGATTTCACCGCCGACTGGTGCCTGACGTGCCACACCGTAGTGAAGCCCGCGATCGAGAGCGACGCCGTGCAGGCGCGCGTGAAGGATTTGAATGCGGCGCTGGTGATCGCCGACTACACCGACTACCCCGAGCGGATGACGTTGGAACTGCAGAGGTTCAACCGCGCGGGTGTCCCCATGGTTTTGGTGTATCCAGGTCGCCCGGGCGCCGAGCCGGAAGTAATTCCTGACTCGATCGTCTTCACCACGTTCAAGGCGAGTCTGCTGGAGGCTTTGGGCAGGGTCGGACCGGACACCTGACCCACAAACTTCCCGGCGGCTGGCGGGGTTCCTCCCGGAGTTGCCCCCTTTGATCGCTGCCGGCCCCTTGTTGGGCGGCAACCCTCCTGCTAATCCCCCTTTCGGACGCCTCCGGTCCCCTTGCTAACTGGTCCGGTGTCCTGCGTATTGACCCAAACCGATACAGCCATGGCCTATACCGCAGAGATCAGCCGCGCAAATCCGAGCTGCTTTGTGTTTCTCATCGACCAGTCCGGGTCAATGGAAAATCCGCTGCCCGGCGCCCTGGGCAGACGAAAGTGCGACGCCGTCGCCGATGCGATCAACAAGCTGATTCAAAACCTGATCATCAAGTGCGCCCGTGGCGAGGGTGTGCGGGACTTCTACCAGGTTGCGGTGATCGGCTACGGCGAAACGGTGGGGCATGCCTTCAGCGGCCCTCTTGGCGGCCGCGATCTCGTGCCGCTGAGTGAAATCGCCAACTGCCCCGCCCGGATCGAGGAGCGGCGGCGGCTTTCCGGCAACGGCAGCGGCGGCAAGACCGAACATCTCGTCAAATTCCCCGTGTGGTTTGAGCCCCGTGCCAAGGGCGTCACCCCCATGGGCGAAGCCCTCCAGCTGGCGGTCGATCTTCTGAAGCCCTGGATCGCCGCCCACCCCAATTCCTATCCACCGATCGTGATCAACATCTCCGACGGCGCGGCCACGGACACCGGACCGGAACAGCAGGCGGCGGCCCTGCGGCAGCTGAATACCAGCGACGGCAGCGTGCTTTTCTTCAACTGCCACATCTCGGAGAAACAGTCCCAACCCGTCGTGTTCCCCGCCAGCGACGACGGGCTGCCGGACGAATTCGCCCGCACGCTGTTCGCCGCCACCAGCCCCCTGCCGGAGCACCTGGCCGGACAGGCGCGGGCGGAGGGTTTGGACGTCGCGCCGGATGCCCGAGGATTCGCGTTCAACGCCGATCTCACGGAACTGATCCGCTTTCTGGATCTGGGCACGCGTGCCGGTTACCTGCGCTGACGCCGATGGAACCGGACGTGCAATCATTCGGAGTCGCCAAGCTCGGAAACAGTTCGGAAGAGTACGAGGATGCCGCCTGCACCTCGAGCGAGGGCCGGCGGTTTGCCGTGGCGGACGGCGCCACCCAGACCTCGTTTGCCGACCGGTGGTCCCAGATCCTGGCCCTCGAGTTTATCATGAATCCTC
>DNDP01000045.1:591-10000 GCA_003484235.1 Verrucomicrobiales bacterium | reverse complement strand
AATCCTCCCGCCGATGAACCGACCCCACAGCGCTGGGTGAACTGGCTCCAGCCGCTGCAGGAGGCGTGGTCGTCGGGAATTCCGTGGGACAGGCTTCCCTGGTTCGCCACCGAGAAGGCCCGGGCGGGAGCCTGCACGACGCTCCTGGCGGTCGAGTTCTTTCCCCCGAACGGCGCCCGCACCGATGGCCGGCCCTCGCTCTGGCGTCGGTTGCTCGGCGCCCCCGCGCCGCCGGCGCTCCAATGGCGGGCCGAGGCGGTGGGCGACACCTGCCTCTTTCAGGTCCGTGGCGACCGGCTGGTCTGCTCGTTTCCGCTGCAGCAGCCCTCGGAGTTCACCCACCATCCCGTGTTGATCACCACCAATCCCGCGCAGAACCGAATCGTGTGCGAACGCCTGCGGACCCTGACCGGCGACTGTCAGCCGGGCGATGTCTTCCTGCTGATGACGGACGCGCTCGCCAAATGGTTCCTGCAGCGTTCGGTGATCGGGGAACGGCCGTGGCGGACGCTCTCCGGCGTCGCCGACGAGGCTGAGTTTCGCGACTTTGTCGTCCACGAACGTGAAGAGGGAAGGATGGAGAACGACGACACCACTCTCATGCGGGTCAAGTGGCCGGAAGCGGGAGGTGCCCGGTGAAATGGCCCAATCATGCCGATTACGCCGAAGCCCTCCAGAACCCGGAGATCTGCTTTGACCTGCCCGAGCTTCAAACCGGGATCGTGGCCACCACGCCGCTCGGTCTGCCACGGGCGCTGTCGGGAAACTTCGCCACCGTCTATGAGGTGGCGGGCGGAGGGGAGACCCATGCCGTGCGCTGCTTCATCCGGCAGGTGACCAACCAGCAGGCCCGCTACGCGGCGCTGGACCGCTATCTCGCCCCCTTGGAGCTGCCCTTCATGGTGCCGTTTGAATTTGTGGACCGCGGCATCCGCGTGCTCGACCAGCTCTATCCGATCGTGAAGATGGCCTGGGTGTCGGGTGCGCCGCTGCACCAGTGGCTGGAAAGCCGGCTGACGGCGAAGGAGGAGATCGCGTGGCTGGCCGCCGACTGGCGCAACCTGATGCGTGACCTGCGTCTTCACCGGATCGGCCACGGCGATCTGCAGCATGGAAACATTCTGGTCACCGATGACGGGGACCTGCGTCTGGTCGACTACGATGGCATTTATGTGCCGCTGTTCGCGCGCGAACGCAGTCCCGAACTGGGCCATGCAAACTTTCAGCACCCTCAACGGTCGCCCGCGTTTTACGACGAACGGTTGGATCACTTCTCCGGCCTGTTGATCTATCTGAGTCTTCGGGCACTGGCCGCCGAACCGGCGCTTTGGGACGAGTTCTTCAACGGCGACAACCTGCTGGCCACCGCGGTCGATCTGCGGGTGCCCGCCTGCTCGGCCCTGTGGCCGCGTCTGCTCAAGTCTCCGGATGACGATGTCCGGCGATTGACGGTGCTGCTCACGGACTACCTGCGGGTGGCGCCGGAACAGGTGCCGGATCTCGAATCCGTCCTCACTGCACACCTGGCACGGGTCTGCGTGCCGACGACGTTGACCTTCGAGGAACTCGAGGAGGAGCCGCTCACCGAAGCTGAGATCGAACTCGGAACCGCGTTCATCCACCGGCTGGGTGAACCGCTCCAGGGACCGCTCTCGGCCATGAAACCCGGGCGGGATGCCGTCGGCTCCCGGCCAGCGTCGCAGCCACGCTTCGTGGATGTGTTCGCCTGGAGCGCATTGGCGACCGCATTGCTCGCGCTGTTGCCGCCATTTCGCGCTGTCGCGGGCATTTCCGCCATGATTCTTGGTCTGTTGGCCTGGGTGGTGCCCGGTCCGCATTGGCAGGGCGCCCGGCTCGTGGCCGGCATTGCGGCGCTGGTTGGCCTGCTCTGCGTCAGCCAGCACGGAGGCTATCGGGTGGAGGCACGTCGGCAACTGGCTGACTTGGGCGAACCTCTCGTGGTACATCAGGTGGAAACACCGAAGCGGATTGCTCCGGCACAACCGCTGGAACCGCGGAGTCAAAACCGGCCTGCGATTTCCACTTCGGGCGAAGCCACGATCGACCATGCCGAGCCCGAAATGCAGCCGGTCTCCAGGCCGCTGCTCCCCCCAAAAGCCCGGCCGTTTCTCCGGCTCATGCATGAATGGCAGGTCGACGACGTCTCCGTTTCGTTGGTGGCGCTTTCAGCGGATGACCGGCATGTCATTGCCGCCACGCAGGACCGGTTGCTGGCCTTTCGCGACTTGGCCACCCAACACACCGTCTTCAGCCGGACCAATCTGGTCGAGCCGATGCTTGCGATCACCACACTCACCAATGTGGGCGTCGTCGCCACGCTGGATGCCATGCACGTGGTGCAGTGGTGGAGCCTGGATGGCGGACTCCCGCTGAAGACGCTGCCGGTAAACCCGGACAGCGTGTTTCTGCCGGTGATCTCCCCCCACGGAGACGCCATCGCCGTCGGTGGCCCGGATCGGCGGAGCGTGACACTCCATCTCGACCGCTCTCCAAACGCCGGACGCACGATTCCCGGTCTGAGCAGCTGGGTGAAGCTCGTGAAGTTCTTTCCCGAAGGCGATTCGATGGTGATTGTCTCCCACGATGACACCATCGCGGTCTGTGACCTCGCGGCGGGCCAGATCCGGCAACGGCTGGCTTTTCCCGACGCGGCGATCGCCGATGCCGCCATCTCAAAACGCCGTGGCTTTGTTGCGGTGGGTGGACGGGGCCAGCTGCGGGCTTGGGATCTTGCGGCAGGCCGTCCGGTCGGAGAGCTGGGTTTTGCCGATCAATCCGTGGTGGGCGTTGGGTTCGTCCAGGATGGCAGACGCCTGCTCATCGCCTATGCCGAGGGCTTGATGGAACTGCGGGATTTCGCCGAGCACCTGCCGCTGCTGGCACGTCACGAGACGTCGCGCCGGCTGACTTCACTGGCCGTATCCTCCTCGGGCGGCAGCATCGCTGCAGGCGACGAAAGCGGCCGGGTTTCGGTGTGGCGGTTGTCCGCCGAACAGGGTGATCCCATCTTGCATGTGGCACGACCCTGATGTCCGCCGTCTGTCGGCACCGATCTACTTCTTCCTGGTCGGCATGGCCGCGTCGAGGGAGATCCTCCACTCGGCCAGCTTCCTGCGCAGTGCCAGCGCTTTCTCCGGCCGGGAGGTCGCCAGGTCGGCTCGCTCGCCAATGTCGGCGGCCAGATCGTAGAGCTCGATCCGGTCGTCCTCGTGAAACTCGAGCAGCTTGAAATTCCCTTCGCGGATCACGCTCACGGGCGTTGTGCGCCAGCCGCGATCATGCACGTAGCTTTCAAGGTAACCGGGGAAGTGATGATGGATCGCGTCACGTCCAAGCTTCGCGGTTGCCGGCGCTTTCAGGACGGGAACGAGGCTGACGCCGTCGAGCGGCTGGTCGGGCAGCGGCGCGCCGGCGAGGTCCGCGAATGTCGGCAGGATGTCTACGTGAACTCCCGGAATTGCCGTCGTGCTGCCGGCGGGAACTGACCGCGGCCAGCGCGCAATGAACGGCACGCGGATGCCGCCCTCGTAGAGGCTGCCCTTACCGCTGCGCAGCGGCGTGTTGTGGGTCACCTCGCCGGCGCGGGTGATCCCTTCGCGGGCGTAACCGCCCACGCCGCCGTTGTCGCTGGTGAAGATGACCAGCGTGTTGTCGAGCTGGCCGGTGGACTCCAGTGCCTTGAGCAGGTCACCGGTGCTCTCGTCGATGGCCGCCAGCATGCGCAGGCGGTCGAGGATGGTCTGGTCGCTCGAGCCGGTGGCCGGTCCGAGCGGGGGCAGGCCGGGCAGGTCGCGCGCCAATGCCGGCTTGCCTTCGGGCGTGGTGCGGGCGTTGGGACGCCGCCGGACCTTCGCGCCCGTGTAGAGCTTCTCGTGGCGCGGGGCCGGGATGAAATGCGACGCGCCGGGATCGGACAGGCTGCCATCGGCGCGCTGGACGGTCTCGGGATGGACCGCCTTGTGGGCGAAGAACAGGAGGAACGGTTTGGACCGCGCCTGCTTCACGAACGCAACGGCGCGCTCGCTCAACACGTCGGTGACGTAGCCCCGCGAACGGACCGTGGCGCCGTCCACGTTCATCACCGGGTTGAAGCTGGTGCCCTGTCCCTCGAGGCAGACCCAGTGGTCGAAGCCCGGCCGGCGGGAGTTGTCGTTGCCCATGTGCCACTTGCCGATGTGCGCGGTGGCATAGCCGGCCCGCTTCAGTTCCTCGGCGATCGTCACCTGCGCCGCCGGCATCCCGACCTTGCCGGCCTCGGACGACACGTTGCCCGGCACTCCGGCGCGCTGGGGATAACGCCCGGTCAACAGCGCCGCCCGCGACGGCGAGCACACCGGGGCCGGTGCGTAGAACTGGGTGAAGCGCAGACCACCCGCCGCCAGCGCGTTGAGATGCGGCGTGACCAGGTCGGTTGCGCCGTAGCAGTTCAGGTCCACCGAACCAAGATCATCGGCGAGGATGAGGAGAACGTTGGGCCTGCGATCGGCGGCGCTTGCCTCCCCGACAATCGCGAGCAGGAACGCAAGTCCGACGAGTTGGATGATACGAATGGCTTGCATGGTGGATTGATTGAAACGGAACGCGGGACCGACAGGCAAGCATTGGCAGGCATACCTGATCCACCGCATCTGACCGGGCAGGCTCAGGGATTCGTCGGGGTCGCGACCATGGTGTTGAACGTGGCGATGAGACCGTAGATGTCCACCCGGACACCACCCGGATCCGATTCGGTGTCAAAGATCGCCTCGAACGACGGCGTGCCATTCAGTGCAGTTGGAAACTGCATTGCCCCGGCGAGCATTGCGGTCGCGGCCACGCGGGCCCGGTTCCGTGCCTCCTCGCTGCTGTATTCCTCAAGCGGAATCACGAGGCTCCCATAGATGCCGCCGCCCGGTGTCCGGGCGATAACCTCGGTGGATTCGGGGTTGCCGGATCCCTCAACGTAGGAGGCGGCGAAGAAGCGGGTGCTGGAGTTGAGCTGCAATTCATCGAACCGCAGGACCAGACCGATGTCCTCGCCGGCCTCGGGCAGGATGTTGACGATATACTGGTGCAGTTCATTGCCCTGGGTCTTGCGGTATTGGATCGAGACGGTCGGGATGTCAAAGATGATGTCGTACGGAATTGTGATCACGCCCTGCCACGCCCCGAAGCGTCCCTTGGTGACACTGAAGTAGCTCTGAATCTCGAGACCTTCCTGGACCGGATAAAACGGGTGTTCGTCGTAATTGTCATCCACGGCCTCGGGCGTGCCGCCATCCATGTCGAGATGGAAGTCGCACGATTGCAGGTAGGGAACGGTCAAGGTCAGCAGGCTGTTCGTCGTCCAGCCCATGGGCAGGCTGGCCGGATAGGGGGGAGCGGAGGAAAGCACGACATTTTCTTCCCCCTGATCCCAGATGTCCTCGTCCAGGAGCACGTCGATGTCGCGCAAGAGCCCGCCTCCCCGGCTCCAGCCGGTCACCGGCGTGTCTGGATCGCGCTGAACGGGTGAGACGGCGCTCAGGGGTGGGTTCGCGCTGTCCGTTTCTGCATCCAGTTGACCATTGCCGTTGAAATCGTAACGCGAGTAAACCTTCTCAGGAAGGGATTCGCCTGCGGAGGAGCTGAGGTGGTAAGGCTCCGGATGAAACGGTGAGGCCGGATGATCGACAACCAGCCCGTCGAAGTTCAGGTCCCGCTTGAAATGGAGCGGGGGGCCGTCCAGGTAGGCGTCGTTGGAGGTTGTCTGCAGCCAGGCATCACGAAACACCCGGAAGTCCTTCATGTTGACCGCGCCATCTCCCCGGCGACCGTCCTCGGTGTGGATTTGATCGGGATTCTCCATCGAAGGATGAAGCGTCTGGCGAAGGTTGCCATCCTTGGTGCCGTCATCCACATCGACCAGCGCACGCTGCAGTTCGTGATTGCCGCGAAGCAGGTCAATGGCAAGTGCTGCCGAAAAGCCGTCCACCAATCCGGCCCGTTCTCCCGAGTCCACTTCGTGCGTCGTGCTCGGATTGAGCAGCAGCGTTTTCATCTCCCCGATCGTCAAGGTAGGATCCAACGACCACAGGAAGCTGGCCAGGCCGGCGACCAGGGGAGCGGCGAAGGAGGTGCCCGACTGCTTGACCTTGTAGTCCAGTGTTCCCGGCCCCTGCAGGACCGTGACGTCGGTTCCGCCGGCCGAAACGGCGTGTCCCTGACCGCCGGCATCGAAGTTGGAATAGGCACTGGGCGTGCGGTCTTCGGAAATGCTTTCCACCGTCAGGAACTGGGGTGCGACTCCGTGAAGTTCGGGGCGGCAGGCGATGTTGGCCATGGGGCTGTTGTAAGCAGCGTCCACGCCGTCATCGTTTCCGGCCGAGCAGACGATGAGATAGTCCGTTTGCGCGATGTCCTCGTTCAGATTTTCGAAAGCATGGGCCCAGAGCGCCCCCAGTTCGTCCATCCATTCGGCATAGGTGACGCCGGAAACCCGTTCGGTGGTGGTGGGGTCTCCGATACTATACCAGGGCATGCCGGAGGAGATATTGATTATTCTGGGCGGGTTTGCGCCTCGCAGCAAGTCCCGCAGCTGCCAGAGTCGGATCACCTCGTAGGCGTGCCTCGAAGTATGATTAGCCCGGAATGGAATACCCCGGACGATGGGCAGCGGCGTGACGCCCTCGGTTCCAAATCTGTTGCGCCATGCCGATACGATTCCCACCACGGCAATACCATGATCAAAATCACCCTGTTCTAGGTGCCTGGAAAAGCTGGTCCCCAGGAATACGTTGGTGTGCAAGTCCCGGTGTGGATTGAAGGCAAACTCAATGACGGCCACCTCGTGGTTCCCCATCAGTTCGCGTTGCCGGAAGCCGTGGTCCAGCCAGTTCCACAACTGGGGGATGCGGGACATCTCCAGTCCGTTGTTGCCTCCCCGCCCCTCGCCAAGGCCTGGAGTTTCCCACGTCCATTCGAGAAATTCCCGCTGGCGACCCACCCGGTTCAACTGAGGCAGGGGCGTCTCAAGGATCCGGGGCGGGCTCATGCCCAGATTGAGGGCCACGGCGTCAAAGAGCCCGGTCGCGGTCAGGCGGTCGGCCAGGTCGTTCAGTTCCGCCAGCGTGGTGATGGAGTTGCGGCGCAGGACTCCAAGGTGCATTTCGGGAATCGCACCGGCCAGGACGACATTCTCCGCCGTGAGCAAAGTGTTCAACTCCTGCACGGTGGTGCCGTCGCCTAATACGACCAGAAGATGAGCGAGCGAAATGGGAACGCCGTCGGTGTTGGACACTTCTTCCTCACCGTTCTCAAAGGGAACCCCCATGTCCGGCAAGTGCCCGACGACTGGGTCGTTCGCCGGTGCAAGCAGCTGCGCGATCGGCGTGGGATTCGGCGGGATCGGTTCGTAAGCCACCTGATAGGCAGCCAGCGGTCTTTCCAGCTCAAACTCCAGCAGATAGGTGGCGGTGACGGTATCGTAACTCAGCGGCGGCAGCGGGCCGGCCGGAGCCCAGTCGGTCAGATTGGAGGACACGATGAACGAATAGCTCTCATTCGGCGGAGTGGTGACCGTCAAGTGCGCCTGGCCAGGTGACGCAACCTGGAACGAACTGATCCGATGTTCGGGCTGGGCGTGTGATTGGTGAACACTCGCGACGAGCAGAGCGACACCGAAGGCGGATTGGATGGAAGAAGGGATTCTGCGCCTCATGAGAATTGCATACCGGCGTGAGCAGCATGAGTCAACCATTCGCGACCCCTGCGGGTGCGATCGGGAGTGGCGGTCATAGGTCCAGGAGTGGACTGTAGCAGTCCGAGCCCGCGGCTTGGACCGCCGCGTTTCAGCGGTAGGGCGGCGCTTTTCGAGCGCGCCGTCGTGCGGACGGTGGAGATGCGATTGTTCCCAGACGACCATCTACGGCACGATGAACAGACGCCCGGCGAACGGCGGTTGGCGTGAGCTTGGGAACGAGCGTCCGCCTCACACTCACTCGGCGGCCAGCCCTACCGGCGAACACTTGCGCGCCCTCGGCATGGTCCAGCCCAACTGCTGACCGCCACTTCCGATTGCACCCGGTCCCCGCCATTCCGGCCAATGGGCGTTCCGCAGCCCGGATCAAAATGACCCTGGAGACCGGCGGACCAGGTTCGTGCGCGAGACGGCCGACAAACACACACTGACCGACCGTCAAGGCATCGCCCCGCCGAGAAACTCCACCGCCCGGCGCTCGCTCCACGTTGGCCCGCCCAATCGGGCGCTGCTGAATCCGACATGCCCTCCCGTGGTCGGAGCTTCGAGGTGGAAGCACGTGCTCGCCTTCGCCTCTTCTTCGGGAAAGCACTCCGGTGTGAGAAAGGGATCGTTGCGGGCGCTGAGCAGCAAGGTGGGCAAGCGGATCCGGGGAACGAACAGCCGCGAACTGCACTGCCGCCAATAATCGTCCGCGCCCGCGAAACCGTGCAGCGGCGCGGTCACCTGGCCGTCGAACTCGGCGAACGTCACCATTCGCCCCAGACCTTCGGTGGAAAACCTGCCGGGGAACTGGGCCGCCTTGCCCTGCGCCTTGCGCGCAAGCGAACGCAGAAAGTAGCGCATGTAGAGCCGGTTCGTAGGACGCGCCAGTTGCGCGGCGCTTGAAGCGAGATCGCACGGCACGGACAACGCCATGGCCCGGCCGATGTGTCGGTCGATCCCGTCGCCCTGCTCGCCGAGGTATTTCAGCAGGACATTCCCCCCAAGGCTCACGCCGAGCAGCGCCACTTCCACGACATCGGACTGGGCAAGGACATGTCCGACGACCGAATGCAGGTCATCGGTCTCACCGCTGTGGTACAGACGGCACGCCCGGTTCAGTTCGCCTCCGCAGCCGCGGAAATTGAGCACGACGCAATCCCAGCCGGCGCCGTTCAGCGCATGGACGAACCCGAGCACGTAGCGACTCCGGGAACACCCCTCCAGCCCGTGCAGGATCACGACGACGCGCGCACCGCCGCACTTCGACCAGTCAAGGTCGAGGAAGTCGCCATCCGGCGTGGCGATGCGTTCGCGCCGGTAGTTCACCGGCGGCGCGCGGCGCAAGAGTCGCGGACCCAGCGTCTGTGCGTGTCCCCCCGGCAACCACCACGGCGCGCGATAAGTTGACGTGAGCAGTGGCACGGCCGCGAGGTGAGCCCGTCATTGTCCCGCCATGCCGCTGAAGTTGAAGAGTTCGCCCTTGATTGAACCGGCGACGCGGCTGTCCTTTTCGGTGCCCACGGAATCGAGCTCGAGCGTGCCCTGCATGAGGCCGACAAACTTGAAGCCTCCGCCGGACGGATCGATTTCCATGATCATCCCGAAGATCTGTGTCATGTCGATGTCCTGCGTGCCGATGCGGTAGGCTCCCGGAGTGATGCCCAGATTGAGCATCGTCATCTTGGG
>DNDP01000045.1:0-363 GCA_003484235.1 Verrucomicrobiales bacterium | reverse complement strand
CTGCCCTCGTTCCGCCCGGTGATCCGCAGGGAAGGGTCGCCGCGGTTTTCCGCCTGCTGGCTGGGGCCGGCCGTGGCGGCCACCGTGGCGAAGGTGGCGGTGCCTTCTTCGGTCTTCAGTTCAAGCGTGGCTTGTGAAGGCGCGAACGGACTGCCGGCCAGCGTGCCCCACTTTGCCGTAAAGCTGGCGGTGACCTCGCCGACCCGCTTGGTGTAGCCGGGCGTGCCCAACGGCCACTTCCATTCGGGAGCCGGTCCGTCCAGTTCCTTTTCAATGTCCGCGCGACGTCCCTTGATGAAGTCGCGCAACTTGTTGACGGCAAACTCATGCCGGTTCACGCTCTCGAAGTGGTCACCGATCAAC
>DNDP01000349.1:12142-14278 GCA_003484235.1 Verrucomicrobiales bacterium | reverse complement strand
GCGGTGTTCGTGCCGATCGCCTTTCAGCGGAGCACGACGGGCATCCTGTTCCGGGAATTCGCGTTTGCCACCGCCGGGGCGGTGATCATCTCCGCCTTCGTGGCGCTGACGCTGACGCCGACGATGTGCGCCCGCATTCTGCGCCCGCCGGGACCGCACGGCCGGCTCTACCAGTTCTTTGAGAACATGTTTGTGGGGGTCGAGCGCCGCTACAACCGCTCCCTGGCGTGGGCGGTCCGGCACAAATTCGTGGTGATTGTCGTGGCGCTGCTCACGCTGGTGGGCACCTGGGGCCTGTTCCAGAAGCTGCCGCGCGAGTTCCTGCCGGACGATGACAAGGGCTATGTCTTCGCGCTGATCTTCTCGCCCGAGGGCGCGACCAGCGACTACACCGACACCGTGGTGCGGCAGGCCGAGCAGATCGCGAGCGAGTATCCCGAGACGGTGGGCATGTTCTCCGCGGTGTCGTTCGCGCGCGGCGCACCGGGCGAGCCGGACTTCGGCATTCTGTTCGTGCGCCTCAAGGAGGGCGAGCGCCGCACCAGCATCGAGCTTGCCCGGCCCGGCGGCATCGGCTCGATGTTCACGCGGATGATCAACGAGATCAAAGGCGCCAACGCCATCGCCATCCTGCCGAAATCCGGCGACTTCTCGGCCGAGCAGTTCCAACTGGTGCTGCAGGGCAGCAGTCTGGAGCGGCTGGAAGCGGTCGCCAAGAATGTGCGCGACGAGCTCCTCAAGGAGGGCTTCCTCGTGCAGCCACGGCTCAACCTGAACTTCGAGCAGCCGCAGCTGAAGCTGGACTTCGACCGCGACCTCGCCTCCAGCCAGGGGGTCAGCGTGCGCGAGTTGTCGGAATCCCTCCAGGTGCTGTGGGGCGGCCTGGACGTGGCGCGCTACAACCGCGGCGGGAAGGAGTACAAGGTCATTGCCCAGCTCCAGCGGGAGGACCGGCTGGCGCCGCCGTCGCTGGAGGACATCTACGTGCGCAACGGCGACAATCAGCTGGTGAAGCTGGCCGCCTTCGTGAAGCCGACGCAGGCCGGCACCGCCAATGCAATCAACCGGTTTGCCCGGCAGCGGGCGGTCACCGTTTCCGGGCAGATCCAGGGCGTGTCCCTCGGCAATGCGGTGGCCATCACCGAGCGCAAGCTCGCGACGCTGCTTCCGCCCGACATCTCGTTCCGCTGGTACGGTGAGGCGGACGAGATCCAGGAGGGAGCCGCCGAGTCGGCCACCACGTTCGTGCTTGCGATCCTCATCATCTACATGGTGCTGGCCGCCCAGTTTGAGAGCCTGAGGCACCCGTTCACCATCATGCTGGCGTTGCCGCTGGCCCTGTTCGGCGCGTTCGGCGGCATCTGGCTGCTGGCGACGGTCAACCAGCTTGCGCTGATCAAGTTTTACGCGCCGCTGGACCAGCTGCCTGGTCCCATAGCCTGGCTCACGACACACCTGCCGGAGATTCCGGCCATGACGCTGAACGTTTACAGCCTGATCGGCCTGGTGCTGCTCATCGGTCTGGTGACCAAGAACTCGATCCTGCTGGTGGAGTTCGCCAACCAACGGATGGCGCAGGGGGCGGATCCGACGCAGGCGATGCTGGACGCCGGGCGCACGCGTCTGCGGCCGATCCTGATGACCGCGGTTTCGACCATCTTCGGCATTCTGCCGGTGGCCATCGGCCTGGGCGAAGCGGCGATCAGCCGGCGGGGCATGGGCGTGGCCGTGGTGGGCGGCATGCTGACCTCGACCTTTCTCACGCTGTTCATCGTGCCGGTGGTTTACATCCTGATCGCCGGCAAAAGGAAGGCGGCGCCGGCTCCCGCCGCCGACCGTCTGGTGAGCGAAGCGGAACCCCGCACTGCCTGATGGGTTCGCGCGGCACGACGCTTGTCACCGCGCGGTTCAGCCCTACAATGCCCGCCACGTGAGTTCCTGGACCAAGATTGGGTTGCCGGTGCTGTTGATGGCGGTCTTCGCCGTCGGCCGGTGGCCGGGCCTGATGCCCGACAACTTCAGCGCGGTGTACGCGCTGGTGTTCTGCGGGGGCGTGTTCCTGCCGCGCAGGCTCGCGTGGTGGCTGCCGCTGGCCACCCTGTGGATGACCGACGTGCTGCTGAACCTGCACTACCG
>DNDP01000349.1:11302-11811 GCA_003484235.1 Verrucomicrobiales bacterium | reverse complement strand
GCCCACTGGCTGAAACTGGTCGGCGGCGGCATCCTCGGCGCGCTGGTGTTCTACGTGGTTTCCAACACCGCCTCGTGGCTACAGCTGCCGGGCTACGCCAAGACCTTTTCCGGCTGGCTGCAGGCCCTGACCGTGGGACTCCCGGGCTGGCCGCCGACATGGGTGTTCTTCCTGAAAACCCTGGCCAGCGGCGGGCTGTTCACCGGATTGTTTGTGGGAGCGATGAAGCTGGCCACCCGCGAGACCGAGGCCAGGGAACCGGCCGCGGAGGAGGAATCCGCCGAAGAGGACCGTCCCCAAACCGAGGAAGCCAAGGCCTGAGCGGCCCGTGCCACGATGAGGATCGGCGTCATTTCGGACACCCACGGCTACTTGGATCCAAAGATCCCGGCGCTGTTTCAGGGAGTGGAGCACATTCTGCACGCGGGCGACATCGGTTACGCCTCGATCATCCTCGAACTCGAACAGATTGCGCCGGTGACCGCCGTGCTGGGAAACACCGACATCGG
>DNDP01000349.1:1053-11034 GCA_003484235.1 Verrucomicrobiales bacterium | reverse complement strand
CTGGCGCAGCGTCTGTGGAAAAACGGGGCCAGGGCGCTGGTGTTTGGCCATTCCCATCGCCGTTACAGCGAAGTGCATGACGGCGTGCTGTTCTTCAATCCCGGCTACTCCGGCAAACCCAAGCTGAACCTGGTGCGATCCGCCGCCATCATCGAGATTCGCGGCGGCGAGCTGGTGCCGCAGTTCATCGACCTGTAGCCGGCCTGGAAGGGGGGCCGGTTTCCGATGGACGCCCGATTTTCCCCCTTGAGTCCGGCAGAGTGCGTTCCTAGATTCGCGTCGTGGAACAAGAGTGCGTGCCGATGCCCGACGCACCGCCAGCCGGAGGCGGTTCATGATTCAGCTTTACCAGTTTCCCTGGAGCCCGTTTTGCATTGCGATCCGCCGGATCATCGAGTTCGGCCGGGTGCCGCACAGGATCGTCAACATTCCCAACGGCGACCGCACCCTGATCTGGAAGGTGACCCGGCAGCGCTACTACCAGGTGCCGGTGCTGAAGGACGGCCGCAACGTGATATTTGAAACCGACGACTCATCGCAGGTGATCGCCAAGTATCTGGACGACAAGTTTGCCCTGGGACTGTTCTCCGAGGAGATCCGGGGCCTGCAATTCATACTCTGGAGCTGGATTGAGGACCGCGTTGAAACGCCGGGCTTCAAGCTCAACGACATCCACTACGAGGAGTTCGTGCCGAAGTCCGACCGCCTGGGATTCATCCGTCACAAGGAGCGGAAGTTCGGCCGCGGCTGCCTCGAATTGTGGCGTGAACAGCAGCTGGCGCTGTTGCGGGAGTTCACCGCGGCACTGCTGCCCTTCGACCAGATGCTTCTCGCGCATCCGTTTTTGCTGGGAGAACGACCCCGCTTTGTGGACTTCGATCTCTACGGCATGATTGGCAATTTCCTCTATTCCGGGCACTACGAGTTTCCCGTGGAGCACCCCCGCCTGGCCGAATGGTGGCAGCGCATGCACCGGATTCAACGCGACGTACCTAAGTGAAAAACTACATCCTCGACACCAACGTCCTTCTTCACGATCCCAATTCCATCCTGAACTTCGAGGACAACCACGTCCTCGTCCCGATCGAAGTCATCGAGGAGATTGATCGGTTCAAACGGGAATCCACCGAACGCGGCCAGAACGCCCGGGCCGTTTCGCGCCTCCTCGACCAGCTGCGCGAAAGGGGCCGGCTCAGCGACGGCGTGAAGCTCGATAGCGGCGGCCTGGTGCGGATCATCTTCGAGGACGGCAACGGACACGGGACCAACGGCAACGGACGGATCAGCGTGGACAGCCGGATCATCGCGCTGGCGCTGCAGACCCAGAAGGAGACGCCCAGGCGGAAGACGGTGCTCGTCACCAAGGACATCAACCTGCGCATCAAGGCCGATGCGCTCGGGTTGCCGGCCGAGGACTACGAGGCGGATCGGGTCTCGGTCACCGAACTCTACAGCGGAATGTTCGAGCTGACCCTGCCGGACGCTGAAGTGGCCGCCTTCCGGTCGAACGGCGGCATGGACCTGCCCAGAAAGGGCAGTTACTGGCCGAACGAATATTGCACGCTGATCGAGGAGACGAACCCGAAACGGACGGCGCTGGCGAAGGTTGACCCGACCGGCAACCGGCTGGTGCCGATCAACGAGTTTCGCGAAGGAGTGTATGGCATCCGGCCCCGCAACCGGGAGCAGCACTTCGCCTTCGACGCGCTGCTCGACGAAAGGGTGAAGCTGGTCACCCTCATGGGCAAGGCCGGCACCGGCAAGACGCTCCTGGCGATGGCGGCCGGCCTGAAGCGCAGCGTGCTCGACCGGGAGTACCGCCGATTGGTGGTGGCGCGGCCCACGATCTCGATGGGCAAGGAGCTGGGGTTCCTGCCGGGAACGCTCGAGGAGAAGCTCAACCCCTGGATGCAGCCGATCCATGACGCGTTGGAACTGCTCGGAGACCTGAACATGGGCCACGACAACCGCCGCACGGCCGACCTGATGCGGAACGGCTCGATCGTGGTTGAGGCGCTCAGCTACATCCGCGGCCGCAGCATCGCCCACCAGTTCATCATCATCGACGAGGCGCAGAACCTCACCCCGCTCGAGGTGAAGACCATCATCACCCGCGTCGGCACCGGCACGAAGATCGTCCTCACCGGCGATCCGTGGCAGATCGACAACCCCTACGTCGATTCCTCCTCGAACGGCTTCAACTATCTCGTAAGCCGGTTCCGGCAGCAGCCGATCGCCGCCCATGTCGAAATGCAGAAGGGTGAGCGCAGCGAACTGGCCGAACTGGCGGCGAACATTCTTTGAACCGGCAGCGGCTGAAAGCAGATGCGCCGGGCCCGTGAGGAGCCCGGCGCATTCGTGGTGACGGAGTGTCTTGCTACTGGATGCCCCCGCCCGGCAGCGACGGAGGAGGAGGCAGGGTGCCGCCGCCGCCTCCACCGATGGTGACCACGGTCGCTTCGGCAACCGTGTTCGTATTGCCCGTCGGGATGACCGTCCAGCTGCCCCGGATCATCGCGGAAAGCTGCGGAGTTCCGGGAGGCAGACGGGTCGGTTCCATGAAGTTCAGATCGAAGGCCCAGTCACGGGCCGGTGCCGTGTAGATCGGGCTGCCGTACTTCCAGCCGTTGGTGGCAAATTTCGAATTGAACAGCACAACCATCGAACCGTTGTAGGTGAGCTTCTTGCCGCCCCAATCCTCCAGAAAGCGGGGATAGTTCTCGACGCCGCCGCTGTACTTGTCGGTCGCCCGGTTGGAATCAGCCGTCGGCACGATGCCGGCCAGAAAGGCCGCATTGACGGTGGTATCCGTGGCTTTGCGGTCGCCAAGGTTCGACGTCGTGCTCTTGGAATCGACCCAGTTGCCGGAAAGCACGTTGATCGCATCGGCGGCGAAGGATGCCGGCTTGGTGCCTCCAGTTTCGTGGGTCCCCAGGTGAGTGTCGATCGGCTGGTTGTAGTGTCCCTGCACGTAGAGCGGAAGGGCGGTCGCCACCGTCAATCCATGCGGCGGCAGGGTGCGACCATTCGTGACACGAACGGCCCCCAGGTTGCCGGAAGCATGCGTGCGCTGATCGTTGACATAGACCGAAGTCAGATCGCGGTTGCCCAGCGCCGTTCGCAGGGTGATGTTGGTCGCGCTCCACTGCCGCAGGTCACCCACGTTGATGTCCACCGGGCGCATGGTCTTCTCCTCGCGCCAGTCGCGGAACGAGTTGGTGATCGTGAGGAACTTGCCCCAGTCGTTCGAGGTCAGCACGGTGGCGAAGCCGTTGGCCCGGCCGCTGGTGGCAAGGACCAGGTTGTTGCTCACGGTGATGATGAGGTCCGACTTGTTGTAAAAGCGCTGCTGGCCCATGGCCGAGTTCGGATTCTCCGTCAGCGGCGGAGGGGCGAGGATCTCGCGCACGGCGGCCGGGGAGTTGTTGGTTCCGATCGGCAGGTGGAGGTGGGCCGTCTTTTCGTCGGCTTCACCCTTGAAGGTCACTTTGTTGCCCGGAGTGCCTGTGTGGTCGGTATCACCCGGCGCAAAACCGTTGATGAGACTGCCCACCGACGTGACATGGGAATCGAAGGTCAGCCCGTTCTTGGAGCTGAAGTAGATGCCGTCGTTGGAATGCACCCGGCCGGTAACCTCGAACACCGGACCCGGATGGATCTCCATGAGGATGCCGTAGAAGATGGCGAACTGAAAAATGGGGATGGTCGCCAGCTGGAACTGCTGCCGGACACCGACGCCTACGGGCGTCCCCACGTTCGAAGCCTGCTGTGCGTTGGCCACCACCGAGTAGGTGGCCGCCATGCCGCGAAGGCCGACATACTGCGACTGCAGTTCCTGAAATTCGGCCGTGCTGGTCCGCGTGACATAGACGCCATTGGAACTGCCGGTCGGATCCCAAAAAGCCACGTCTCTCCAGTGCGTGGATTCCGAAACGCTCGGCGGCGATGAACGATACACGGGCAGGCGGCTGTCCACATAGGCCCAGCCAAAGTCGCGAAAGTCCTTCGACATCATGGCAACCACCTTCTCGGTGGCCGCCTCCGCGGAGGCAACGGCCTTGTAGTACTCGTTGTTGCGCGCGCTGAGCCGGGCATTGGTCGAGGCCCACTGCATGGCGCCGGTGAGGATGATGGCGGACACCGCCATGACCAGGGCCACGAGCATCAGGGCGCTTCCCCGCTCCGCGGCACGGCTGTTTTGGTTGAGGGGTGTTTTCATAGGCTATTCGAGGGCGCGACGCGCGATGCGGGTTTCCAGCTTGTAGTAGTCGAAGAGGCCGCCCGGTCCGATTGTGACGATCGGATACTGGATCTGAAAGAATTCGAGCTTGAGATTGATGACCCGGTTGTTCTGGTTGTTGGTCAGCACCGTGCCCTTGTAGTCCTCGGCGCGGAAGACGATCGAGTTGCTGATGAAGTTGGCGACCACGATCGAGGAACCGGCGCCATCGACCGTCCGCTTGAACTGCTGATCATTGGCATCCCAGAAATAGCGGATGAAGGGCGTCACGTTCGTGGTGGGCTGGATCTGCAGGGCGTTGCCCATCTGTGCCTCGCCCATGGGGATGTTGGTGAAACCCGCGAGGCTGCCGTTGCCCACGCGGACAATCTTCGCCGCCCGGATCTCGTTGACCAGCCGGCTTACCGCCTCGCGGGCCTCGTCGCTGGCGCCCAGCTTGGCCTTGGTGATGCCGTACATCCGGAGCCCGAAAATGTTCGCGCTGATGGCGCCCAGGATCACGAGCGAGAACAGCGCCGAGGCGATCATCACCTCGGTGAGCGTGTAGCCACGCCGTTGTGGTCTGGAGTTGGGTTGGAACATGGCTTTCATTGGTCGGGAGCCCGGTAGGTCATCAGCGTGTTGGTGAACAGTCTGCTGCCCTTGAACGGCCAGACACAGTCCACGCGGATCATTTTCAGCGGCGGATTGGCCGAGAGCATCGTGATGGTGGTGAAGTTGGTTGCCAGGGTGGGGTTGTTCCCCGAGATGGGCACGTCCAGCACGGAAACCTGCTCGGGGAAGTTCCCCTGCACCACTTCGTCCACCGTCGGGGTGGAAAGCACATCCCACTTGGCCGAACGCGTCTGCTCCAGCCGTTGCAGGGCAAGCGAGTTCGCGGCCAGCGAATAGCCGGACCACTCCGCCCGCCGGGCGCTCATGATGTATCCGAAGACAATCGCCCCGAAAGTGATGCCGGCGATCGCCAGCGAAAGCACCACCTCCACCAGGGTCATCGCCTGCAGCCGGTTTCGCGAAACTCTTGACGTATGATTTGAAAAATTCATGTCGATGTCTGGCCAATCCCACTGATGGGCCACTCCCAGCAAGCACTCACGCTGCCATAAGCGTTTTCGGGACTGGTCATGGCCGGCATTGACGACAGGTTTCCCCACGAGCGGGCCGGTGCATCATTTCTGGACAAGGACTGTCGTGGCGCCGGACAGCGGTTTCCTTGGCGCTTGAACCGCAACGACGTGCCGCTAGACTCGCCGCCCGATGAGCAACAGCAACACGGCCAGTTTCCGGACGGAATTCGACACGATGGGAAAAGTGGAGGTGCCCGCGGACAAATTTTGGGGCGCCCAAACCGAGCGCAGCCGCAACAATTTCAGGATCGGCGGCCAGCTCATGCCGCCAGAAATCATCCAGGCTTTCGCAGTTCTGAAGAAGGCCGCCGCCGTCACCAACCTCGATTGCGGCGTGCTGTCGAAGGAGAAAGCCGACCTGATCGCCAGGGTCTGTGACGAAATCCTGGCGGGCAAACTGGACGACCAGTTCCCGCTGGTGGTCTGGCAGACCGGCTCGGGCACGCAGTCGAACATGAACCTCAACGAGGTCATCGCCAACCGCGGCCACGTCCTCAACGGCGGCCGGCTCGCCGATGCGAAGAAGCTCATCCACCCGAACGACGACGTGAACAAGTCGCAGTCGTCGAACGACACCTTCCCGACGGCGATGCACATCGCCGCCTACGGAGCGGTCGTAAACATCACGCTGCCGAAGGTCGCCAAGCTGCGCGAAACGCTCGCCGCCAAGGCCCGCGAGTTCATGGACGTCGTGAAGATCGGGCGCACCCACTTCATGGACGCCACGCCGCTCACGCTCGGCCAGGAACTTTCCGGCTATGTGGCGCAGCTCGACCACGGCATGCGCGCCCTTCGCAACACGCTCACCCACCTGGCGGAACTCGCGCTCGGCGGCACCGCCGTCGGCACCGGCCTGAACACGCCGCCCGGCTTCGCGGAGAAGGTCGCCCAGCACATCGCCCGGCTCACCGGCCACCCGTTCGTCACCGCGCCGAACAAGTTTGAAGCGCTCGCCGCGCACGACGGCATTGTCGAGGCCTCCGGCGCGTTGAAGATGCTCGCGGTGAGCCTGATGAAGATCGCCAACGACGTCCGCATGCTGGCGTCAGGGCCCCGCAGCGGCATCGGCGAGATTCTGATTCCCGAGAACGAGCCCGGCTCCTCGATCATGCCCGGCAAGGTGAACCCGACCCAGTGCGAGGCGTTGACGATGGTCTGCGCGCAGGTGGTGGGCAACGACGCCGCCATCACCGTCGGAGGCATGAACGGCCACTTCGAGCTGAACGTGTTCAAGCCGGTGATGATCTTCAACTTCCTCATGGCCGCGCGGAACCTGGGCGATGCCTGCGAGTCGTTCAACGACCACTGCATCACCGGTCTCGAGCCGAACCGGCCGTTCATCCAGAAGCATTTGGAGAACTCGCTGATGCTGGTGACGGCGCTGAACACGCACATCGGCTACGAAAACGCGGCCAAGATCGCGAAGAAGGCGCACAAGGAGAACAAGACCCTCCGCGAAGCGGCGATCGAGCTCGGCCTGCTGACCAGCGAGCAATTCGACCAATGGGTCGTCCCCGGCAAGATGATCGGGGAGAAGCCGGTGGTGCCGGAATTGAGATCCTGAAATGGCGTGCGAGACTGCATCACTGGCAGTCGGTAGAGTTGATCCGAAGTCGAATAGGTATCTTGTGATCAGTTGCCCGGGAGCTCCCGATGAAACGCACGATTGGTTGGATTGGAATAGTTCTTGGAGTGCTGATTGCGCTGCCAACCGCCTTCTGGTTTCTGATTCTCGATCACCGCGACGAACCGTGGTGCCACAAGGCCTTCTATCTCGCCCTGCGATCGAACGAGTCTCCAGCTGTATATCCGAATGTAAGCGGATCCGAACGAAGCTCGATCCAAGTGCTGACCAATGATGTAGGCACCCACTCCAAGGATTGGACCCAGGATTATCGATATGTTCCGGGCCTACAGGACACCGATCCCGGTGACTTGGTCTTGATGTATTTCAATCGGCCGACGCGATGGATCTGGCATGGCTCGCATCCCACCAGATTCAAAGAGAAGAAATGGATCATCATCCCCGTGGATTTTGCTGATGGCGGGCGTGGCCGCCAGGGACCGGGCGAGCAGAGCGAATGGGTTTCCGAGGAGATTTTCCGACAGCGCCTTCACAAGACCCTGGAATTCATTCGCACCAATCAGCGACCCCATTGGGAAACGATAGTGGCTGAACATACAGCGTTCCTGGAATCAGTCGGAGAACCGCCGTGACCAGTTGGAGCCAGTGGAGGGTCTTTCATGGCCCTCCAGCAGCCTCGCACTTCCGGTGGCTGGCCATGCTCCCCCAACTTTTCCGTCGCGTCATCCGCCGGGTTGTTTTCTAATCGCCGGGCATGAGCCAGAAGACCGCGCCCCGGATCAACAAGCTGCCCTTCCTTGTCACCGATCTCGTGTTCATCGGGGTGGCGCTGGCGATCATCTACCGCAGCCAGACCCCGATCGGCGGTTCCCAGATGCTGGCCGTCATCGCCTGCGTGGCACTCGGTGCCTGGGCCTGCGTGACCCCCTTCCTGCGCGATCACGAGGTCGGCGCAAAGTTTGCGGAATCCAATGGCCTGGCGGAAACCGTCGCCCAGATTGGCCAGCTCAAGCTCGTGGCGGCGCAGATTCAGGGCGCCACCGCACAGTGGCAGACCTTTCAGGAGAATGCCGGCAAGGCCAGCGAGGCGATGAAGCAGATGTCTTCGCAGTTGGCCGCCGACGCGGCGAACTTCGCCGAGTCGCTGCAGAAATCGAGCGACGCCGAGAAGGCCGCCCTCCGCCTCGAAGTCGAGAAGCGCAAGCGTGCCGAAGCCGACTGGCTCAAGGTCCAGGTGGCGCTGCTTGACCACGTGTTTGCCCTGCACCAGGCGGGCCTGCGGTCCGGCCAGCCGAACGTCATCCAGCAGCTCGGCGCCTTTCAGGCCGCCTGCCGCGACGTGGTCCGCCGTCTGGGGTTGGTCGCCGTGGAGGCGCCGTCCGGAACCACCTTCAATCCGGCGATCCATCGTTTGCCTGACGAGAATCAGCAGGTGCCTGCGGGCGCATCGATCGCCGCCACCCTCGCACCCGGATTCTCGTTTCAGGGCCAGCTGGTGCGCCCGGTCCTGGTCGAACTGACGGAAAGCAGTTCCGGCACTTTCGAGGGCAAAGCGGCGGATGAGTCGCCCGACGGGCCGGTGCCCGACGCCGGAGCGGGGAGCGACGATTTCGGAGACGAACGTCCGCTTGTCTGATCCCGGCTCCCGGGTCTCAGAATGAATCGGCGGGTGGCCGGGGCGTCGAACTGCCGTCGACCAAGCCAGTTATCCGAACAAGAAAATGCCATTGCTCGAGATCAAACAGCTCACCCGCGACTACCTCGACCCGGAAGGCCGCACTCACCGCGTGCTCGACGTGCCGGAATTCACCGTGGCCGAGGGCGAGCAGCTCGCGCTCGTTGGCGAGAGCGGTTCGGGCAAGACCACTCTGCTCCACCTCATCGCCGGCATCCTCAAGGCCACCGGCGGAACCATCCACATCGCCGGCGAGGAGATGACCGCGCTCAACGAGGCGGGGCGCGACCGGCTCCGCGCCCGGTCGCTCGGCTACATCTTTCAGACGTTCAACCTTCTCCAGGGCTACACCTGTCTGGAGAACGTCCTGCTCGGAATGAAGTTCGGCCCCGGGGTCGATCGCCCGCGCGCTACCGAACTGCTGAGGCGCGTCGGCCTGCAATCGCGGCTGCATCATCTGCCGCGACAGCTCTCCGTCGGCCAGCAACAGCGCGTCGCCGTGGCGCGGGCGCTGGCCAACAAGCCGCGCCTCGTGCTGGCGGATGAACCGACCGGCAATCTCGATCCCGCCAACGCGGCCGAGGCCCTGAAGCTGATCCGCGACGCGTGCCGCGAGAGCGGTGCGGCGTTGCTTTTGGTCTCGCACGATCGCGAGGTGTTGAAGGGTTTCGGTCGGGTCGTGGACCTGCGTGAACTGAACCGTGCCACCCAGCCGGCCGCTGCCGCTTGAAGGAGGGCCCCGATGCTCACGCAGAACCATCCGCGATCCTCAGAACCGACGGGACTGGTGATCCTGTTGTGGCTCGCCGGTGGCTTGGTGACCGTTGGCCAGCCTGCAAAAGCCGAACCACACGTCGAAGCCAGCCTGCATGTCCCGCCGGCCGAGGCCTATGTGCTCGGCGACGAGGTGCCGCTGCTGTGGCGGTTCACCAATCGCAGCAGCGATCCGCTCGCGATGTTGTGGGAGGGCTGCTGTCGGTTGAACGGCAAGCTCGATGTCCGCGCCGCCGATGAGTCGCTCGAGGTGCTGCCGCCCGGCGCCTCGACCTTTCACACCTACTCGAAGGCCGAGACGCTGCCGCCGGATCAAACGGTCGAGTTCCAGTCGCGCCTCGCCGACTGGGTGAGCCTGCCGCGGGGCGGCGAGTTCGAACTGGCCGGGCGCTACACGGGAGTGCTGCCGATTCAAACGCCGCAGGTCCCGGACGGCGTCGCGCTCTGGCGCGGCACCGCCACCGCGGCCCCGACACAGATTCAGTTGCTCGATGTCGCCGACTACCTCGCGCAACGTCCCGGGCGCGAGCAGCGCCGCCAGCTCGCATTGCGGCTCCCCCCCCCCGCGGGGGGGGCCCCC
>DNDP01000349.1:389-879 GCA_003484235.1 Verrucomicrobiales bacterium | reverse complement strand
AACGTCCCGGGCGCGAGCAGCGACGCCAGCTCGCATTGCGGCTCGCCGCGCCGTCGGCCATCCCGCCGCTGGAGCCGATCACCGTCGCCGTGACGATTCAAAACCTCGCCGACCAGCCGGTGGAATTCGCCTGGCCCGGTGCGGTGCAGCTCTGGCTCGTGAACGAATCCGGACTCCGCCTCGCGCAGGCGCCGAAGTATCTCCGAATTCCCGGCGAGCAACTGACGCTGCCGGCCGGAGGCGCGGTGGAACGTTCCTTCACCCTGAGCGCCGCCGAACTGGAAGACTCTCCGTTCGGCCGGCTGCAGATGTTTCTCGATCTGGCTGCCCCCGAGAAAGGCGGGCCACGTCTGCCGTCCCAGTCAGTGAAGCTCGAATGGCGGCTTGGCGAGGCCGAATTGATCACGCTGCTCAACGCCGCTTCCGGTGGACCATCCGCCGGGATGCGCAACCCGCCGCTCAAGCTGTTGCGCGTTCATCTTCCAGCCGT
>DNDP01000349.1:0-145 GCA_003484235.1 Verrucomicrobiales bacterium | reverse complement strand
CGTTCATCTTCCAGCCGTCCATGAAACGCTGGCGGCGATTCCCGACGCGGCCCTCGGTGACGAACGTACGCGGGACTTGCGGAACGAATTGGCCCTCGCCGGCTGTGTGCAGCCGCTGCAGCCGCAGCCGGGTGCGGCGTTCTTG
>DNDP01000191.1:4559-4885 GCA_003484235.1 Verrucomicrobiales bacterium | reverse complement strand
CGGCCGTGCGGCAGTCACCTCAGCGATGACGGCAGGTGGCACCACGATCCGGCGAGCCAGCTGACGGAGCAGACCCAGTCATCCGATGCGGGCAAGTCCGATCAACGGACTGCTGTCAGCGACTATGATTTCCTCGGAGGGCACGCAGTTCCACTTCGGTTTCCTCCTCGTCCAGGTTCACCACCGGGACTCCCGATCGCCCAAGTTCATCCGCGAATTGCACCCGGTTCCAGCCAGCCAGTTCCGCGGCCTTGCCGAGCGAAAGCTGACCCACCTCGAACAGTCGAACCGCCAGTTGGAACCTGAGCTCGCGTTCGAGCTCATCA
>DNDP01000191.1:3806-4310 GCA_003484235.1 Verrucomicrobiales bacterium | reverse complement strand
AGCTCATCCCGTGCCTTGCCGCTGGATAGCAGCAGGTCGTCAGGATACTGCACGGTCAATTCTGCCATGGGTTGAATCTAGGTCACCTGGGGCTGTGGCTGCAAGCGCCGCTTCAGGAACAGGCGGGACAGCGGGCCAAGCCAGCGTCAACGTCCGGCCAGTTCGGCGAGTCGACCCCACCGTTGGTTGCCGCCACTTTTCGGACCTTTCATCAGGCAAGGGTGATGCGGAGATCAATCAACTGACTCACTCGCCGTCGCCAAACGCCGTCTGTCCCGGCCGGCCTTGCTCGTAGGCCACAACCTCCTCAGGCGTCGCGGGGCGCGGCCACAGGATGTCCTTGGCGGTGGAGGTGTAGAAGCTGCGGCCCCGCACGGAATTGCCGTCTCCAACGTCGTCGATGCCATCGAGGGCGGTAGAGTAGAGTTGCCAGGTGCCGTCGGTGTTGAGCCGGTATCGGAGTGGCTGACCGTCCCCGGGATCGATTGGCACGGCGGACATGAA
>DNDP01000191.1:0-3538 GCA_003484235.1 Verrucomicrobiales bacterium | reverse complement strand
CGTCGTAGGCGGCCATCCAGTTGTCCCAGTCATTCGTCCGGGCAAAGCGAGTCAGCGCCGCATCGTCAGGCAGCTGGCGAAGGGAACGGTGGGCGAGATGGGAGCGCTGGAGAAATGCAATGGCATCCTCGGACAGCCAGTGATTGCGCCAGAAGCTGGTGCAAACCCGTTCGGTCCACCACAGCTCGCCGGCCTCGATACGGTGCCCCACCCACTCACCAAAACCTGGCGCCGCAGAACCCACGTGATCCAGCGCGCTGTCCCGGGCGCTGTCCCACCAGTTTGGAGTGGAAAAGGTCACCAAATTGGTCGCCACCGAGACGTCGGCGCGAATGCGTTCGAACAGGTGCCAACCGGCTGCCGTTTCCAATTCAAGCACCTGCCGCCCAGTACCGGTCCAATCCACCAAGTCGAAGCCATTCTGGGTCTGCCGCCATTGCTCCGGGGTCCAATTGACCTTGCCGACACATTCGAGCAACAGGCCCCAGGCCTGGTTTTGAACCGTAGTGGCCACGATCACCGAGAAAGGCGTCTTGGTGCCCGCCGTCCCTTCCGACAAATTCAGCAATGCCAGCAACGAGCCATGAGCTTGAACTGCCCGCCCGGCTCGTAAGTGCCGCAGGCCATCCGCACGGAGCCAGGAGGTCAGTTCGAGTGCAGCACCATCATGCCGTGTCCTGGACTCGGGGTAACTGCTGCGATCCAGCGCGAACGCCGGCGGCGCAATCGCCAGTGCTTCGCTAACCTCGTTCAAGTCGTCCATGTGAGGAGCGATTGCCGCCTCGAACGTATCCCACGAAGCGTGGTTGGTGGTCATCTGGCCCTTGGAGAAATTCATGAACTCCCAGCCGGATCGATCGATCATCGGCAAGAAGATGCCCGGTCCGATCATCGGCGCAGCCGGCGGGAAGCCACGCCGGAGGTTGGTCGTGCGCAGGCGGTCACCCACTTCGATGACGAGCTTGGCGGTTTCGTCCTCCTCGGTGGGAGGCTTGAGTTTGCGCCAGTCCAGCTCGATGCCCTCGGCCTTGATCCGGGCGACCTCGGCAGCGAGCAGACGCTTCCCCTTGGCCTGCGACCACAAACTCATCGCGAGACCGAGCGCGATCAGCCCCAGGCCGGCCAACGCCAGATACCCCGTCCACCGCAGCCAGCGGCGGCGTTTGCCTCTATTAAGTTCCTCGCTCATCCGTCCGCACAATTTGATTGCACGCAGTATTTGTCGAGGCGGTCCTGGACGTCTTCTGCACCCAGCTCCTTTGCCTTGTTCCAGTCGGCGCAGGCCCCCTCCCGGTCACCCAGGCGAAGCTTGGCGTTGCCACGGTTGGCATAAGCCAGGGTCTGGGCTTCGCTACCATCGCGAACACTCGCGATGACGTGCGTGTGATCGGTGATCGCTCCAGCATGGTCGCCCATGTCATCCCTTAGACAGGCCCGGTTCTCCCACGCACTCCAGTAGACGGGATCCAACTCAATGGCGCGATCGTAGTCCTGCATGGCTCCGTGAAAGTTCCGGAGGTCCGCCCTCACAATCGCTCGAGAATAAAACGCACTGTCGTTGCTCGGGTTTATCGAGATGACGTGGGTCCAAGCGATGAGTGCTCCAATTCGATTGCCACGCTCGTAGGCCTCCATCCCTCGCGTGAACTGCATTTCTTCATCCGGAGTTGCAAGCTCCGGGTGGCGAAGATGTTTCGGGTCGCACAGCCCACCATACCCTTGCAACTCGGCGTCATGATTGAAGCCGCGATCAAACATATCCAACGCCCAATGCAGCAGGATGTCTTCGGTTATTGGGATTTCACCGGTCTTCCCGTTCAGACACCAGCGACGCCAGCCGTGTTTCTCCACGCCTGTAGTTTGGTAAGCGTAGCGGGCTTCGAGAAACACACCCAGCCTCTCCAGATTGTCCCGGTTGTTGGACACAAATTGAAAATCCATTTCCAGCAGGAATCCGGGAACCGCGATTCCGTTCGACATCCGGTCATAGACCTCCCAAGCGGTGGTTGCCTCCGCTCGCCACCGCTTAACGTAACTGTCCAGTGGTATGAATCGTTTTCCCATAATTCCCCATCACTGCCACCTGCCTCCTATTTTACCAGAAAGAACCCCCGCTGCTTCTCGCTGATCGGCATGCCGAGCTTTTCCATGACCGCCAGCATGTCCTCCCAGACCTTGCGCTTTTCGGCAAGCGACTGGTTCCGGAGCAGGTAGGCGGGGTGATAGGTCGGCATCAGGGGCACGCCGTTAAAATCCTGCCAGTTGCCGCGGAGCTTCATGATGCCCATCGTCCGGCCAAGCAATCCCTCCACCGCCGTGGCGCCGAGCGCGACGATCACCTTCGGCCGGATGACGCTGATCTGCGCCAGCAGGTAGGGCTTGCAGGTGTTCATTTCGTCCACGGTCGGCTTGCGGTTGCCGGTGCGCTGGCCGGGCGTGTCGGGCCGGCACTTGAGCACGTTGGCGATGTAAACCCGGTCGCGGTCGAGCCCCATGGTCTGGATGATCTTCGTGAGGAGCTGGCCGGCCTTGCCGACGAACGGCTCAGCCTGCTCGTCCTCGTCCATGCCGGGCGCCTCGCCGATGAACATCAGCTCCGTGTGGATGGTGCCGACTCCAAACACCACGTTCCGCCGCGAGCTGGCGAGGTTCGGGCACTTGATGCACGCCAGCGCCCGCTCGCGGATGCGCGCCATCTCGGCCTCCTTGCGCTCCGGCGTGAGCTCGACGGACGGATCGACCAGCAACTCGCGCAGGAGCGCCGCCGAAGGGGCGGCCACGGCCGGCCTTGGGGGCGCCGGGGCCGGGGCGGCGGAATCCGGGGCCAGCATATTGGCTTTGGCAGGAACGGGAGCGGGGCTGGACGGCGCCGCCTGCTTCGTCGGAGCTGCAGACAACCGGGCGAGCAGACCGGGGTCAACCTGCACGAACCGCGCGCCGCCGGCCTTCAGATCCTCGAGGTGGGAGATCGTTGCGGCGAGGAGCTGTTCGTAGGCGGATGACATGGCTTGGATGGTAGGAGCCGTGGGAAATCACGCACTGAAAAAATCGAACTGGCGGCGGCCGCGAACACCAGAATGAACAGGAGAGAACCGAGAGAACGAAGCCCGAGGGGGATGTGCGACACGATTCCGAACGAACCAATGGCGCGCGAAGCACGGTGCATCGCCAATCCGTCTGCGGACCGGGCGGCGGAAGATCACCCGGCTGCCGGCGCGGAGCGACCCGCACCGCCACCAAGACTGCGCACCGCCATCGCCGTCGTCACGGCGACAATGGTCCCCGCCAGCGTGTACCACGGCCAGAAGACGGACGGCGGCCAGGCACTTTCCGGCAGCAGCGGATTCCACAGACCGGCCAGCCAGCTCATGAAAGCGAGCGAGGTCACCATGCCGATGACGACCGGCCGGGCGGCGCCCCGCTTCCACCAGAGCAGGAGCAGCAGGGCGCCCAGCATGCCGCCGGCGGTCAGGCCGTTCAGGCTGAAAGCAAGCGTCAACACGGACTTGGTCTGCTGCGAAAGCCAGGCCACCAGCAC
>DNDP01000295.1:6249-6533 GCA_003484235.1 Verrucomicrobiales bacterium | reverse complement strand
TCGAACCCGAGCGACAGCGCCACCATGGGCAGCGGGCTGTCCCCGAGGCATTGACGAAGCGGCTTCAGCCAGTTCGTCATGTACCGGCCCGGCAAGGTGATGCCGTCGAAACCAAACTGCTGCGCGGCGAGAATCTGCTCGGGCACCGAATGGCCGGGGAGCATCTCCAAGCGACAAGAAAGTCTCGGCGATCCGGCGGTGCTGGTCGGCATGCGGGCGACGGTACGCAAGCACCGAAGGCCTGAAAAGCCGGGAAAGTTGTCCCGCTCTGTCCTTGTTCGCGA
>DNDP01000295.1:0-5982 GCA_003484235.1 Verrucomicrobiales bacterium | reverse complement strand
AGATCTGAGATCTGAGATCTGAATTCCGGAATCTGCGCAGGCCACCACCGGGACAGCATCCTCAGACCGTCCGCCAAAACCAGGTAGGGCCGGCTCTCCGAGCCGGTCGCCGAGTGAGTTCACAGCGATCGCCCGCCGCAAAACGAACGCCAGCCGAGTCGGATGAATCGAATGCGATCCATGCCGCCGTTCGCTGCCCGGACAATCGAAGGCCAACTCTCCGCTCGGCGGCGCGCTCGGAGAGCGCGGCCCTACCTTTCCGCGGGTCGGTCGGCCGCGGGGCGGTCCATGAACATCAGTTCCGGGCCGGTGCCGCGGTCACATCGTGCCGAGCCGGCAGGGGCAAACCCATGGCGGCGGAAGCACTCGACATACTCGGTGCGTGACGTCTGCACGTGAACTCCGACCGCCTCGGCATCGGCGGTTTCCAGAAGCGCTCTCAACAGTTCTTCGTCCACCGCCTGCCCGCGAAGTTCGGGCGACGCGCCGAGCAGCATGAGGTGGTAATGGCGGGCGGCCGGACGGTGCTGGTCGATTTCACCCATGATGTGAAGAAGGCGACCGCGGGTGTCGGATCGGAAGCGGAAACCATATTTGGCCACCATCATTCCCAGCCGCAACCGCGGCGCATGGCGCATGGCCGGCGGCTGCGCGAGCAGGACGGCCCGCGCGGACTCGTCGGCCGCCCAGCAGACTCCGTCATGTTCGAAGAGTTCGATGGCCGCGCGCATCAGCAGCGGCAGCTGGCGGCGGCGGTCCTCCGGCACCGGAATGACGTGGACGAAAAGCGGATCGTCCATGAATGCGACCGCAAGATTCCCCGCCGCCAGCAAAACCATTTTGGCGGTGTCGAGCCGAACGCAGTTGGGGGGTGGGTCGGGCATTTTCGGCTCTTTCAGCAGAGCCGAGCACCGCGCAATTGCAACGTCTATTACCCAACCACCTGAGTCGCGGAGCCTTGTTGCAGGCACCCGCGCGTTCCGGCCCGGCCCGGCCGGAGACGCCGCAACCGCACGCCTTCGGATATTGCAGTTGCGCCACCGCCGCTCCCGTCAATAATGCCGTGACCGGAACGACACACGAACACGGCTGATGAACGACTGGAACATTCAATCACGCGCTCACGCGTGCCAGGCCTGCGGCGGAGAGTTCGCCGACAAGCAAAGGTACCACACCGTCCTCTCCGACGAGCGGAGCGACTACATCCGGCTGGATGTCTGCGAAAAGTGCTGGGCCGAGCAGTACGCCGAGGGTGCCCGCGACCGGAAGGGCTTCATCTCCTGCTGGCAGGGGGTTTACGAGGCGCCGCCCGCCGCTCCGCCCGATCCGATCCAGCGCGACACCGCTGAATCTCTGCTGCGGAAGCTCATCGAGCTGAACGATCCTCAATACGCAGCGGCATCATACATTCTGGCGGTCATGCTGGAGCGCAAACGCCAGTTGCGCGTCAAGGAGCAGTTCAAACGCGACGGCCGCCGGGTGTTCGTTTATGAGCAGCCGAAGACGTTCGACCTGTTCACCATTCCCGATCCGGACCTGCAGTTGGATCAGCTGGACGAAGTGCAGTCCCAGGTGGCCCATCTGCTGGAGCATGGCTTGAATCCTCCCGCCGATGCCGGGCCAGACGCAACAGAACCGGTCGCGGCTCCGGAACCGGCTGCCGAAGAAGACGCCGAGGTGCCGGCGTCAGCCGCGGAGGAATCATCGGAGGCCGGACCGATACCCGCCTCCCGTTGAGGACAGCCCACGTGCCGGCATCCATCCACAACTCGTTGGCCGATCTGGAGGCGTCGCTCGGATACCGGTTCAAAGATCCCACGCTGCTGCGCACCGCGCTGACCCACCCTTCCCTCGCCTACGACGCCGGGGCGCGCGTGGCGCACAACCAGCGGCTGGAATTCCTCGGTGACGCCGTGCTGGAACTCGCGCTCACGCACGAGCTGTTCCGGAAGTTTCCCGATCTCGGCGAGGGGCCGCTCACCAAGGCGCGCGCACAGTTCGTCAACAAGCGCACGCTGGCCGAAGAGAGCCGGCGGCTGCGCCTGGGCGAGCACCTGCAGCTCAGCCACGGCGAGGAGCAGAGCGGCGGCCGGGACAAGCAGTCCGCGCTCGCGGACGTCTTCGAGGCGGTGGTGGGTGCGATCTTCCTGGACGGTGGATTCGATGCGGCCAGCGGGTTTGTGAACCGCTGCTTTCAGGAGACATTCGGCGAACTCACCGACCTGCCGTCGCTCGACAATCCCAAGGGCGAATTGCAGGAGATGCTCCAGATCGGCGCCGCCGAACCGCCCCACTACGAAATCACGTCGATCTCCGGGCCCGACCACGACCGCGAGTTTGCATGCGTTGTCTACCACCGCAACCGCCAACTCGGTGCCGGCCGGGGCAAAAGCAAGAAAGCTGCAGAAAGCGCCGCCGCACTCGATGCTCTGGCAGCGCTCCGCCGCGACGTTAATCTACCGGGCAGCGAGGCAGCTCCCGGTTCGGCGACGTAGATCACCGCCACGGTGCCCGCCCGTTCCCGCGGTTGCCACGCCGTCCGTTTCCGCCCAACATGGCGGCCATGACCTCGCAGGAACTCTTCTCGGTTCAGGATCAAGTCGTCCTCGTCTCAGGTGGCAGCCGCGGCATAGGACGCGCGATTGCCCACGGCTTCGCCAATGCAGGCGCGCAGGTGATCATCGCCAGCCGGGACGCGAAATCCCTCCAGGAAGCCGCTGAGGCGGTCAGCTGCACCCATCCGGTCGCCCGGCGTGTCTGCGACGTGGCCAAGCCGGACGACATCGCCTCGCTGGTCGCGTCGGTCATCGAGCAGTTCGGGCGGATCGACTGCCTGGTAAACGTCGCCGGCGTCAACCGGCGCAAGCCCGCGCTCGAGTTCACCGAGGACGACTACGACTTCATCATGGACATCAACCTGAAGGGCGCCTGGCTGCTGTCCCGGGCGGTGGCGGTCCACCAGATGAAGTCAGGGCACGGCACGCAGATCAACATCTCCTCGCTCAACAACGACAAGCCGTTGACCAACGTCGCGCCCTACGCCATGAGCAAGGCGGCAGTCGGCCACATGACCCGCCTGCTTGCCGCCGAATGGGGACCGTCCGGCGTCCGCGTAAATGCCATCGCTCCGGGCTTCGTGCTGACCGATCTCACGCGCAAACTGTGGTCGATCCCCTCCATGCAGGAATGGGTGAAGCCGAACACGCCGCTGCGCCGACTTGGGCAACCCGAGGACATGGTTGGGGCGGCGATCTTCCTCGCGTCCCACGCGTCCGCCTGGATGACCGGACAAATCCTCTACGTGGACGGCGGGTTTACCGCGGCGTTCAACTGGCCGATCCCGCCGGGCGGCGGGCAGTGACGCGGCCTTGATGCCGTATTGGTTCTCAGACCTTCAGGGAACCGGCGGAACCTTGATGCGCACGGCAGTTCCGTAGGCTAGCAGTTCAGCGGCACCCTGCATGACCGGGGCGGTTACAAAGCGGACACCCACCACGGCATCGGCGCCAAGATGTTTCGCTTCGGCCACCATGCGGTCCAGGGCCTGTTCGCGCGCCTCGGCGAGCATTTTGGTGTATTCGGAGATCTCACCGCCCACGATGGTGCGCAGGCCGGCGAGAATGTCCTTGCCAATGTGACGGGCGCGAATGGTGTTGCCGCGGACGAGTCCGAGCGTCTGGGTGATCTCCACCCCGACCGGGTTTTCCTGGGTGATGATGAGCATGATCATTTCTCCACGTTCTTGTCGTAATGGTCGTCCTCCTTGTTCGACATCCGTTCCTTCAGCACCTTCACCAGCAGCAACCCCACGGCGAACATGCCCAGCAAGCCAAGGATCCCGACCGGCCAGGCCACGACCATGCCGGCGATCATCAGGACAAGCCAAATGCCGGCGAGGGTTCCGAGGATGACGTAGGCGAGCCGTTCCATAGCATTACGGTTGTAGGCCCGAGGAGGTGGTCGGTCAATTGTCGCGCTTCCTGAGTTTTGTGGGGCACGCAGTTCCCGCTGGCCTCCGGTGTCACCGCCCGGCACGATTCGCCCATGATACACCCAATGCACCGGCTCCTTGGATGCATCGCCGCCTTCGTTCTCCTGCTTCCGTTGGCGCGCCTGGACGCCGCCCAAGCAATCTCCTTCGACATCGACGCCCGCGAACTGCCGCGCAAGCTCCTCCGCACACGCATGACCTTCCCGGTCCAGCCCGGCACCAATTCCTTCTACTACCCGAAGTGGATCCCCGGCATCCATGCACCGCGCGGTCCGATCGAGAACCTCGCCGGGCTCCGCTTCTCGACGCCCGACGGCAAGACCCTTCCCTGGTCGCGCGACGAGGTGGAGCTCTACCGCTTTCAGGTCGAGGTGCCGGCCGGAGCATACGAATTGGTGGCCGAGCTCGACTACATCACGAACCAGCCGAACAGCAACTCGAGCAGCGTGGACAGCTTCGGCAACGCCTTCATCGGCACGATCAACCTGAACACCTGCGTGCTCTACCCGGCGACCGTGACCAACGCGGCCGCGGTCCGCTACCGCGCGTCGCTGCGGCTGCCGCCCGGCTGGAAGCACGCCTCGGCTCTGACCGTGTCGGACGCCGGCGAGACAATCACGTTCGCGCCGGTCACGCTCGAGGTGCTGATCGACAGCCCGATCATTGCCGGCGAACACCTGCGCTCGCACACCTTCAAGCCGACGGGTTTTCCCCCGGTGCATTACCACCTCAACTCCGAGTCGGCCGCAGCACTGCAGCTGGGCGACAACCGGCTGAAACAGTTCGAGGCGCTCGCCGTCCAGGGCATGAAGCTCTTCCAGACCGCCCCGTTTGACGCCTATCACTTCCTGGTCAATGCGAGCGACGACTTCCCCGGCATGGGCCTCGAACACACCGCCTCCTCGTTGAACGGCGTGCCGGAGACCACCTTCACCGACGACAAGAAATGGGCGATCTACATCGACGTCCTCCCGCACGAACTCGTCCACGCCTGGTGCGGCAAGTGGCGCCGCCCGATCGGCATGGTCACCGGCAACTACCATGACGACAACAAGACCGGCGGCCTGTGGGTTTACGAGGGGCTCACCCAGTATCTCGGCCATCTCCTGCACGTCCGCAGCGGCATGGCCTCGCCCGAGGAGAACCTCCAGCAGCTGGCCCGCACCATCAGCCGCCTGCAGTTGCAGAAAGGCCGGCAGTGGCGCCCGCTCAAGGACACGGCGGTCGATTCCTGGCATTTGCGCGGCGGCAGCAAGAGCTGGGAATACCTCCGCCGCCGGCAGGACTACTATAACGAGGGCCTCTTCGTCTGGCTCGAGGTGGACGCCATCCTGCGCGGCGCAACGAACAGCGAGAAAAGCCTCGACGACTTTTGCGCGATCTTCTTCCGCCATCAGCCGGGTGACGGCCTGGTAAAGGCGTTCGACTACGACGAGGTGGTCGCGGAGCTGAACCGGCTGCACCAGTTCGACTGGGATGCGTTCTTCGAGGAGCGCGTGTTTGCGACGCAGGCGGCGCTGCCATTGACCGCCGTCGAACGGCTCGGCTACCGGATTGAATACGGCACCACGCCGAGCGACTGGCACAAGCTGATCGAGGGGAACTCGAAGTACGCCGACGCCTACGAATCGCTCGGCATCGCGGTGCGTGAATCGGGCGAGATCATCGACGTGATCCCCGGCTCACCCGCCGACCACGCGAAGCTGGCGCCCGGCCAGCAGCTCGCCGGCGTGAACGGTCGCAAGTTCAGCCTGGCGCGCTTCCGCGAAGGCATCGCCGACACCCCGACGCGGCGGGAGATCGGGTTCCTCGTGCTGAAAGGCGATCTCTACGCGACGGTGACCGTCCCCTACGACGCCGGCCCGAAGTTCATGAAACTGGTCCGCAACCCGGACAAGCCCGACCTGATCGGGGCGATCTTCAAGGCGAAGTGATCCGGCTCCGTTGCGGGCGCCATGCGTACCCGTGCGGAGTGCGCCGGCAGAGCGCAG
>DNDP01000147.1:6564-6717 GCA_003484235.1 Verrucomicrobiales bacterium | reverse complement strand
GTCGCCGGCGGCCTGTTCGGGCGCCATGAAACTCGGTGAACCGAGCACCTGGCCGCTGAGCGTGAGCCGGCTGTCGTCGGCGAGCAGTTTGGCCAGACCGAAGTCCGTGATGCGCGGTTCGCCGAACGAATCGAGCAGGATGTTCGACGGCTT
>DNDP01000147.1:1191-6308 GCA_003484235.1 Verrucomicrobiales bacterium | reverse complement strand
GTTCGACGGCTTGAGGTCGCGATGCAGGATGCCCGCGTCGTGGGCGGCCTGCACCGCCTGCGCGAGTTTGGCGACCATCGCCGCGGCCTCGTGCGGAGGCATCGGCCCCGGTCGTACGCGCTCGTCCAGCGTGCCGCCTTCCATCAGCTCCATCGCCAGCCACGGCTGGCCCTCGTGCTCGCCCACTTCGTGAATGGTGACGATGTGCGGATGCCGCAGACTGGCGGCGGCGGTGGCCTCGGTCGTGAACCGTTGCCGGGTGGCGGTGTTCGCGAACTGCCCGGCGAGCAGAAGCTTGACGGCCACCTGCCGCCCCAGGCTCGTCTGCCGGGCCCGAAACACCACCCCCGCGCCGCCGCGCGCCAGTTCCTCCACGAGCTCATAGTCCCCCACTTGATGCAGCACCGGCGGCGGAACGGATTCCGGCGCCAGCGCTCCCTGCAACGTGCAGACCGGGCAGTACTCCGGCCGGATCGCCGGCGGCAGCGACGTCCCGCACGTCGGACAGTTGAGGCTCACAAGCATGAAAGAGGCAGTGGAGGCGCGATATTTCGCGGTTTCTGTTTCGTCCTCGCTCTCGCCCTCATCGTCGAAACGGTTCGGTAACCAGTGGTCGGCAACTCAGAGATCGGCGCTTGACGCATCACCCTCCTCATCCTTTGCCAAACACGCCGATCAAATGCCGGATCTCCTCTTCCAGTTCGGCGGCCGAGCTGACCGTCTGGCTGATCTCCGCTCGCACGAGTTCCTGGTAGCGCTGGCGGAGGCGATACGATGCGATGCGGATGGCGTTCTCACTCAGGCCATGACGAGCTCCCACTTCCGCGTCCGACAACAGCCGGTCGGAGGCGCGTTGGGGGCCGAGGTCCTCGTAGAGCCGCAGCTTGCCGGCGGCTTCACATTCGGAGCGGAGCTTTTCCTGTGCCCGTTGGAAGAGCGTGTCCGCCCATTGCCGTTCAAAAATGGTCTCCGGAGTTTCGCCGGTGGCGACCTGACGGGCGTAGTGCGACTCGGCCGACTCGGCATCGAGGGGAATCGGCGCCCGGCCGCCGCCGCGTTTGACGGCGTGGGCGCGGTCGCGCTGGTCCGCCACGTAATGGCGCAACGACGCCAACAGAAACGATCGGAAACGTCCGCGCTCCGGCGCCACGGCATCCAGCGATGACCGCGCCAGCAGGCTGGCAAGGAACCCTTGGGTGAGGTCCTCCGCGTCCGCGGGCGAATGTCCGTCCCGTCGCAGGAAGCCGTAGATCGCCGGCCAGTAGGTCTGACACAGATGTTCGAGCGCGGCGGTGCCTTCTCCATCCTTGCGATCGCGGGCCGACAGCACGACGGACCACAAGGTGGTGCAAAACCCGCCACCGCCCGTTCCGCCGGGCTGCCGCTGCGAACTGCCGGTCATTCGCGCGCATGCTAGACCGGCGCAAACGGTGCGCAAGCCCGACGCGCTAGGCGATCGTTGCACGGGGTGGCTTACTTTCGCAGACGGAAGAACCGATCCCCCGGCTGGGTGGCCTCGCGGTGGTAGAGCCAGGCGCCATCGAGCAACCGCGGCTGGTTGACCGTCTGCCAGCCGCCGGGCAGCAGGCCGGTGGAGGTCTCCAACTGCCAGCCATCGTACGCGGCGGGCCAGGCCACTTCCATGCCCGCCGGCACCTGTTGCAGATACAGCGTCGGCGTGCCTCCCACCTGACCACTCAGCTGCAGGTCGAACGTGAGATCGGTGCCCGTCACCGACGCCTGATGCACTTGGACGGCCAGAAGATTGACGCCGGCAAGCAGTTTGCCGGGATCGATGACGAAATGCCGCCACGTGAAGTGCCCGGCCGGCGGCGTTTCACCGTGGGCCAGATCGCCGAGCGAAGCGCCGGACGCGACGTTGTCCGACAACACACGGGTGCCGTTGAGAAAAACCTGCACGCCGTCATCGCGTTGCAGCATCAGATGCAGCGCCGAGTAGAGGGTCGGATCGGCCACCGAGAAGCTCCTGCGAAACAGGACGCTGGGATGGCGATTGTCTGTGGGACCGCCATCAATCACCGTCGATTCCCCGCCGACGCCGAAACCCAGCCGGGCGAGACCGATTGGCCACCCGGAGTCGTCGAACTGCGCGTCCCACCAGGAGTCCAACTGGTAGGGCACCTTGTCCCAGTAGCGCCAGGGCGCGCCGGCGGCGATCAGCACGTCCGAAGTGAGGGGCTCGCCCACGACACCGTCCAGTTCGAGATCGAAGCTGAGGTCCCCCTGCTGGAAGGCTGTGGGCATCGACGCCTGATGCACTTCCACGGCGATCACGTTCCAGCCGGCGCGCAGGTCGGAGAGGTCGGTCAGGTTGAACGATTCCCAATCTTCCTCGGCGGATCCATCGACTGCCGCCACGGCCAGGGTGTTCGAGGTGATCGTTGTCCGGGGCAGATTGCTGAGGCGGATCTGCCGGCCGTTGAGGTAGACGGCCGCGCCATCGTCCCGCAGCAAACGGAAGTCAAGCCGGGTGAAGTGCGAGGGGTCATCAATGCGAAAGGCACGCCGAAAGTAGGTCGTCACCCGCAGCGGCGCAGCGGGGACGGTGCCGACCAGACCTCCGTTCGCATACCCCAGCCGGCTGCGGCCGGTGGGCCAGGCGCGGTCGTCGAGATCGGGATCGGTCCAATCAACGGGCTGCCCGCGGTTGTCCACCGGCAGACCGTGAACCCAGTAGCGCCACACATCACCGCTCTGCGCCAACCGCGCCGGGACGTTGGTGACCGACAATGGCTGGCTGACCCGGAAGACAAAGCTGTTGGTCGTCGACAACTGCCCGTCGCTCACAATCACGGACACGGTGCTCTGCGCGGCCAGCCCCGGGTTGGGCGCCAACTGCAACCAGCGACGTTCCGGGGTTTCGCCCGGAAGCACGTTGATGCCGCTGTTGGGCAGCAGTCCCTGATGCGAACTGGTGGCGGTGACCACCAGTTCGGCGACCGGCGAGTCCACGTCGGAAACCGTGAGCGGCACCGCCTCGGGAGTTTCACCGAGCGCCGCTGTGACACCGGGAATCGCCTGCAGCGTGGGCGCGTCGTTCACCGGCGTGACGGTAAGTAGGAACTTCTCCCACGTCTCGCTGCTGCCATCGCTGGCCACGACGGTGATCTCCGTCTGGCCGGTCGCATCGGGGCGCGGCGTGACGACGATGGTGCGTCGGGGCGGGAGGAAGGAATTGTTGAAGCCGAACTGAATGTCGGCATCCAGCACCAGCGACTGGTCGCCGGAGCGGCCCAGCAGTTCGATCGGGCCGCCGGGCGATTCGCTGTCGGCCGGGCGCGTGAAGATCAGGCTGAGCGGGGTGTCTTCCGGAGTCGTCCGGTCGGGGAACGCCACAAGCGTCGGGCTCTGGAGAAAGGACAATTCCGCATCGAAGGAGACGTCGCCGTTGCCGCGAATGCGCGACGGCCGGTCATGCACCTCGACGGCCAGCGTGTTGTTGCCAAGGCTGACGGCCGAGTCCGGCAACGGCACGACCGTGTAGGCGGTCTCGTCGCGGCCTTCCACGCTCACCAGCGCGGCCGTCGTGTGGGAGACCGGCCCCGGCGGCAGGTTCTGTCGCCACACCTCGACGCCGTTGAGATGGACCACCGCGGCGTCATCGCACAGCAGCTTGAGCGTGGGCGTTCCGGACGGGCGGACGAACATATGAAACGTCCGGCGAAAGTAGCAGGTGACCCGCGAAGGGACGTTCGCCAGCACCGTCCAGTCGGGAACCAATACCAACTCGTTGAGTACAAACCGCGCGTTGTCGGAGGGCCAGGAAGAATCGTCGAACCCGGGATTCTTCCACGTCGCCGGGGGTTCCTGACTGGTGTCCCAGTAGCGCCAGCTGGTGCCTCGCGCCACCATCACCGTCCCGGGCGTCACCGGCCGGACCGTCAGTTTGAACTTCTCCCAATGGGGCAGCGTGCCGTCGTTCGCATTGACACTGATGGTGACCTCGCCGTGCTGGTTCGCGCGAGGGGTGATGGTCAGCCGGCGGTTGCCGCCGCCGAGGTGGGTGACGGTGATGCCACCCAGTGTCTCCACCAGAGATTCGTTCTCCGACACCGCCGAAACGGTGATCTGGTTCGCGGGCGTGGTGGAATCACTGACGGTGAAGTCGATGTTGATCGTGGTGTCCTCGTCGGTCGTGCGGTCGGACAGACCGATGATGTTCGGCGGGAAGTTGTTCACGACGGTCAACGAGCGCGTGAGCATGCGGGTGCCGCCATGCATGTCCGTCAACAGGCAGTTGATGGCCACGGTGCCGGTATTCGTGAAGGTGACGGGCACGAGAAACGCATTCGGCGGCTGGGGCACACCGGGCACCTGCCAGTGGTAGCCGATCGGGTGACCATCCACGTCCTGGGCAAGCGCGATCAGATAGACCTTCTGCCCTTTGGCTGCGGTGGGGACGGAGAACTCGATGTTTCCGTCCGGCGGTGAGTTCCCGGCTGGTGTGCCGTGGACCACCATGACCTTCAGCTTCCCGGAATCGGGGTCGGCTTCGAGATTGGTGATGTGAACGCTCCGACCGTAGCCGGATCGGCTCATGGTACGCCCGGGGGGCAGCGGCGAATCGAGATTGCCACTGTAATCGGGATCCCCGTTGCCAACGACGGGTTCGTGGTTGGGAGTCTCCGGGGTGCCATCGAGCAGATGCGCCTTCGGCCCCAGACTCGAGGCCAGCCGGATGGTGGGTCCGCCGCGCAGCAGGGGATTGTTGGGAAACGTCCGGTACTCCACATACAGCGCGTCCTGTCCGAGACTGGACGGATCGAACGGCACCGTGAAGGGGACCTGCAGTCCACGGACGCCGCCGTTCTCGCCGTTGTCGTGCTCGTTGAGGTAATACACCCCGTCCGTGATCCCCAACGGCACCTCATTGTTGTTCAGCCAGCGCAGCCACTGCTTGTAGCGGACGTTGAAATCGTGGCCGCCGTGGCCCATGCGATCAAATCGGTCGCCGTACTCCGCGCCGAACTGCAGATGAGTGCCGCCGCCCTCACTGGCCACGAGTTGCGGGAAGGTCCAGAGGCTGGAGGTGTGGCGCAGGCCGAGATTGTGCCCCAGCTCGTGAAGCCCGACGGTGGTCGCGTTGGCAAGCTGCT
>DNDP01000147.1:598-957 GCA_003484235.1 Verrucomicrobiales bacterium | reverse complement strand
TCAAGATCATCCCCGTCGGTGCGAATGAACGTGTTGGGGCCGCCGATCTGACCCAGCCCGGCCCACCAAACCGTCTCACCGGAGAACTCGGGATCAGTGATGGGCGCATCACCCGCGATTACCATCAGGTAGTCGTAGCGACTGTCGTCCCAGCCGAGGCCGTCAAGAAAGTCCTTCGCCTCGTCCCAGATATCCTCGATCTCGTCTCCTTTATACCTGACGGCCGACTGGGCCAGGTCGAGCACGGGGCTGACATACGAACCCGATCCCACCGGCTTCAAGGTGTGCCTGCCGTAGGACCAGCGCTCCAGCGCCTCAGCCATGCGCCCGACGATGTCCTGGCAGTTCGCCGAACTGAA
>DNDP01000147.1:0-359 GCA_003484235.1 Verrucomicrobiales bacterium | reverse complement strand
GCGAACGAAACTCGCACGATCGCGATCCGCTTCGCGCCGGTCGTCCATGAGGCGTCCCCCTGCCCGCTGAAGTTCGGCACGGTAATGCCGTTGCCGCCCGACGCCGCGATGATGGGTTGCTTCGCATCCCGGCCAAATCCCGGCGGCAACAGGGTCTCCCGGCCGGCCGCCTCGCGCAGCTGCGACGCCGCGTGCGAGGGCCGGCAGAAGAACTCGACCCGATCAGCCACCTTCAGGGCGACCTCCTCGCCGGTGGATGCGGTGGCGAGGAGGGAAACCGAGCACACCGGATCGGACGCGAGTTCGAGCCGCGCACCTTCGCGTTCAATCGACCCGAGCAGGGAACTCGCAACCCGTCG
>DNDP01000125.1 GCA_003484235.1 Verrucomicrobiales bacterium | reverse complement strand
GGGTGAGGTTCTTCAGGTCGGCGCTGCTGACGCCGAAGTCCTTCACCCACTGCCGCAGCTGGGTCTTGAAGTGTTCCGGATCGCCGTTGAAGAACGTGTTCTTGATGTCGGAGAGCGTGCCGCTGGCGGCGAGCATGCGGTCCACCGACTTGCCGGTGCCGACGGCCTTGACGACCTTCTCGAAGAAGTCGTTCTCGCCGCCGACGATGTCGATCTTGGCGTGCCGCAGCGCCTCGCCCACGATGTCCGAGTGGGACTTGGCAATGTCCTTCTGCACGTGGATGGCGGCCAGCTCGATGTCGCGCTCCTTGTTGAGGCGCAGCCGGAACTCCTCGTGTTGCTGTCCGGCCTCGTGCAGGAGCTTCATGGCCTTGGCCTTCTCCTCGATGCCCTTGGCTTCGGCGAGCATCCTCGCCTCGATGCCGGCGGCGGTCGCCATTTCCTTGTCCTTGACGCCTTCGGCCTCGGCCTGGGCCTGCTGCTCGGTGACGTCGGCATGGACGGCCCCCTTGGCCTTCGCCACTTCGGCTTCGGCAAGTCCGACCTCCTTGATGGCGGTGGCATCGACCTTCTTGGCCTCGGCCTTGGCCTTGACCACGCGGGCCTCGGCGAGGCCGCGGGCGGCTTCCTGCGCGGCAGTGCCTTCGGCGTTCTGCTCCATTGAATGGCGTTTCTTGTCGGCCGCCTTGGCCTCGGCGTCGGCCATGATCTGAATGCGCTCGGCCTCGCGGGCGGCGGCCTCGCGCTGGGCCTCGGCCGCGACCACGGTCTTGATCTTGTTCGCGTCGGCGAGGTTGCGGTCGGCGTCGCGCTGCGCCTCGGATGCGACCACCTTCTCCACCTGGTCCTTCTTGGCGAGCATCTCCGCCTCGATGAGGGTCACCTCGCGCACCCGCTCGGCGGTCATGCGCGCCTCGATGTTGGTCTTCTCTTCCTGCTGCTGGACGACGGCCTTCTGTTCGGCCACAACGATTGCGCGTTTCCGTTCCACCTCGACGGCGGCCTCGGCCACCTTGACTTCCTTGTCCATGTCGGCCAGCGACACCGTGCGCTCGCGGCGGACGCGGGCCTCCTCGCCTTCCTGCATGGCCTCCTGCTCGAGGCGCTGGCGCTCCTTCTTGACCGTGAACTCGCGTTCCTGGACCGCCCGGTTCATGTCCTCGGTGCGCAGGCGGATCGACTCGTCGGTCTCCAGCCGCTTGGCCTCGACCTCCATGCGCCGGGCCTCGATGACCTTGCGGGACTCGGCCTCCTCGTTGGCGCGGGCCTCGGTGATGGCGCGCGTCTGCTTGGCCATGTCCTCTTCGTTGCGACGTTTCTGCTCGCGCTTGGCGATGTCGGCGTCCGCATTCTCCTTTTCCACCTGCACCTGCGTCCGCTGGGAGAACTCGTTGGCCAGCACCCGCTCACGCTGGGTGATCTGGGTGATCTTCTTGATGCCTTCGGAGTCGAGCACGTTGTTCGGATCGTGCTGCTCGAGCGGCGTCTGCTCGAGATAGTCGATCGCCACGTCCTGCAGCAGGAAACCGTCGAGATCCTTGCCGATGGTGGTCTGGATCTCGTCGCGGAACTTGATGCGTTCGGTGAACAGTTCGTGAAACTCCATCTGCTTGCCGGCGGTCTTGAGCGCCTCCGAGAACTTCGCCTCAAACAGCTCGCGCAGCTGTTCCATGTCGGACACGCGCTCGGGCGTCAGCATCTGCGCGACCTTGCGGACGCTCTCCACGGTGGCGTCCACGCGGATGTAGAAGGCCACCGAAATGTCGGCGCGGATGTTGTCCTTGCAGACCAGTCCGTCCTTCCCCTTGCGGGCGATCTCGAGCTTCTTCACCGAGATGTCCACGATGTGGTAGGTCTGAAAGACCGGCACGCGGACCATCCAGTCGAAGGAAACCTTGATGCCGCCCCAACCCGTCTTCACGCCGGCCCGGCCGGGCTGGATCTTGCGGATGCAGAAACCGACAAAGGCGACGATGAACACCGCCAGGATGACGGCGACGATGGTGATGGGGAGCCACAACATAGGTTGCTTGGTGGTTGAGCGGTTCTTCACGTTCCCCAGCCCGCCACGCCTCACCCACTTGCGGAGCCTGCGTGCCTCAGTGTCCTTCGGGCCGACCTTTGGAACGGTGCCTTGAATAGCAAACCCCGGGGAACGCTGCCAATAGAATATCCCGGAAGAATTGTAGCCTTGCTCCCACTACGGAAGATTCGCGACGGCAAACGTTCCCTTCAACGGGGCCTGTTCGCCGATGCGGTTGATGAGACTTCCCGCGTAGAATCCGCCGCCCGCCGAATCGAAGGCGAACGAGATGTTGGCCTGGTCCACCGGCCAGCCCCGGTACGTCAGTCCGCTCATCGCGGCGACAAGCCGTCCACGATACGCCTCCCGGGTCCAGGAATGGGTGCCGACGGTGCCGTTGATCGGCGGCTGCCCGTTCGGCGTCAGCACGAACGATCCCGACGTCCCGGTGGGAAGCGAGAATTCCAGCGCGAAGGTCCCCGCTTCCGAGGAGTTGGCCAGCGTCAACCGTTTTCCCACCACGGCCGGTGGCGTGTGGATCGGATCCGGATACTGACCCCGGGCGACATTGAAGAACTGGCGGTCGGAACCCGCCGCAGCCGAACTGACATCGCGCGCCACACTCAGGGGAAGCGGGCCGTGCATTTCCTTCTCCGGCAGCAGCGACCATGGCCCGGCGGGCTCCGCGGAATGAAACACAAAGAACTCGGAGTTGGCCGGCTGCGTGTATCCCAGCTGGAAACTTCCGGCCGTTTTCTGCAGCCGGGGAATGGCGTCATCCACCCGCGGCAGGCCCTGCGCGCTGACGTCGAATGTCTGCGCCGGCTCTCCGTTGCGAACGATGATCACGCTCGCGATGACGTCTCCCTGCTGCACGTTGGTGACCACGTTCATCCCTTCGATCACTTCACCAAAGACGCTGTGGACGTCGTCCAACCACGGAGTTGCGGCCAGCGTCACAAAGAACTGGCTGCCATTCGAATGCAGGCCGCTGTTGGCCATCGAAAGCATGCCCGCCCGGCTGTGGCGCAGAGCCGGGTCGAACTCGTCCCGAAACGTGTAGCCCGGTCCATCCGAACCCAGCCCGTTCGGCGAGCCGCCCTGAATGACAAACCCGGCCACCACCCGATGAAACTTGGTGCCGTCGTAGAATTGCCGCCGCTCGACGTGCCCGCGTCGAAAATCCACGTAGGGCAATCCGCCTTCGGCCAGCCCCACAAAGTTGGCCACCGTCCTCGGCGCCTTTTCAAAGTCGAGCCGGCAGGCAAACTCGCCAACGATGGTGGCTCCGCGCTGGATGCCGAAGACGGCGAACATACCGTCACCGGTCGGAGGTCCTCCAAAGACGGTAGCAGGAAGCAGGCAGGCAGTCGTCAGGCTGACAAGAAAGTAGAACCGACGGAATTGGCGGAAACCGGAACGACACAAATCCATAATGAGCTGCCGGAAAATAGGCGGCGGACGACGGTTGGCAAGTGCGCGGATGGCTCGGCACCCGCCGCGTTGTCCGCACGAGGAGTTCACCGCCACAGATTCAGCAGCGCCACGCCCGCCATCAGGGCCACGATGCAAAGCGCCTTGAGCCGCCAGTTTTTCTCCCCGAACAGCAGAATGCCTCCCAGAAATGTCACCACGACCGATGCCCGCCGGACGGGGGAGATCACCGAGATCAGCGCCCCTTCCTGCTCGATGGCGGTGAAATAGAGGAAGTCGGCGACCAGCAGGCTCAGGCCGATGAGCGGAATCGACCAACGCCAACTGAACTCGTTGCGGAGCCAGAGCCCCCGGCGCCACATCAGGTAGAAAGGCGCCAGCACGACCACCAGATACAGCGAAAACCAGCACTGGACGGTGGCTGCGGAAAACCCGGCGCCCTGCAGCAGGTGCTTGTCGTACAGTGCGCTCGCCGAACTGAGCAGCGCGGAAACGAACATCCAGCCCACCCACTTGTCGCGATGGAATTGAATTCCTTCGAGCCTGCCCACCAGCGAGAAGGCGTAAAACGCCGCGAGGATCACCAGCATGCCGATCCATTGTCCCGGGGATGGGCTCTCGCCCAGGAAGAGCACGGCCACCAGAATCGTCCAGACCGGAGACGTCGCGCGGATGGGGCTGGCGATGGAGACTGGCAGGTGCTTGAGCGCAAAGTATCCCGTGACCCAGGCGGAGGCGGCGATCACGGACTTGAAGAGGAGGAGCAGGTGTTCCCTCGCGCTTGCCGGTTCCACGAACAGCCACGACGTCGGCAGGGATTCCGGGGCCAGGCGCGACATCGACAGCAGCGGCAACCAGACCAGCGCGCCCGCAATGACGCCGAAGAACAGCACGGGCAGCACGGCGTTGCCGCGCATGGCCGACTTCTTCAGCAGGTCATAGACGCCAAGAAACAGTGCCGAGCAGATGGAGAGAAGGATCCAGGACATGGTCGGGGGCCGGCGCAACGCCGGTGAACGCGCGGCGGGAGCTTTGGCGCCGACGGGCGACAATTCAAGCGGGATGTCCGGGAAAGGCGCACACCGCTCTGGTCACCGGCAGAACCACTGTCTGCCGGGGCGCCGTTCGGGACCTCGCGGTTGCCGCTCCGATCAAGATTTCGCGTGAGGTTTGAAGACGCTTCGTTTACAAACTGTGCCCGTCAGCCAATCAACCGCAACCTGAACCCCGATTCTCACATCATGGAATGGTACTACGCTGTCGGAGATCAACGGAACGGTCCGGTCCCGGAGGAGGAATTCAAGAGGCTCGCCGCCGAGGGCACCATCACCCGCAAGCAGATTTTCGATTTGGATCCGTGGTGGGAAGCGCGCGGGGTCAACATGCTGTGCCGCAAGCAGGTGGTTTGCGCGCCCTCCGGCGACGACGTGCACCCCCGTTGTAAGGACATCGGGTTTATCCGCTTCGTCCAGGCCGCGGTCGCCGGGCAAAGCGACCCCAACGCGTGCCGGCTGGCTTTGTCGACCGGAAAGGACGGCTACAAGGGAGCCCGCGCGCTCGAAGGCGAGCGCCTCGATCGCGAATTCGGCCATCGCTTCGGCGTTGCGCGGCGAAGGCGAGCGCACGCCGGCGACCGCCATGTAGCTGTCGCCGATGGTCTTNNGGTCTGGCGCGCGGGCATGGACAACTGGAAGCCCTACCGGGAAGTGACGGCGACCGCGGGTGCGGCCGCGTCCGTTGCAGTTCCGGCGGGCAGTCCACCCGTGACGGAAGGCGCGCCGGTTGCAGGTGCGACCGGACAGGTGGTCTGCCGCGAGTGCGGCAAGCTGTTTCCGCCCGAGGAGGTGCTGAAGTTTGGCGACGCCATCGTGTGCGGTGAGTGCAAGCCGGTTTACCTCCAGCGCATGCGTGAGGGTGCAGGCTGGTCGGGAGCGGGGGCGACGCTCTCCGAGGATGAATTGCTGCAGCGCGACTACGACGTCGACATCGGCGAATCGATTTCGCAGTCGTGGGAGGCCTTCAAGCGCAACGCGGGTCTGGTGATCGGCGCCAGCGTGGTTGCCTATCTGGTGCTGATCGCGTGCAACGTCATCCCCATCCTGAGCATGATCCTGCCCCTGATCATCTCGGGCCCGCTGCTCGGTGGCCTGTGGCTGTTCTACATCAAGAACGTCCGCAACGAGGAGGTCGCTTTTGGCGACGCCTTCTCGGGATTTGGGCCCCGCTTCGGTGGCCTGCTGGTGACCTACGTCGTCTCCACGATTCTGTCGATGGTGGCGTTCATTCCCGCGGTCATCTGCGCGGTGATCTTCGTCTTCATTCCCATTCAGATGGCCGCCAACTCCGGCGGGAATCCCGAGTTCAGCACTCCCGGCATCGTGGCGACCATCGTGCTGGCTGTCCCCGCCTTCCTGATTTCCATCTACCTGAGCGTGGTCTGGATGTTCGCCCTGCCGATCGTCGCCGACAAGGGGCTCGGCTTCTGGGCGGCGATGAACCTCTCCCGCCGGATGGTGAACAAGCACTGGTGGCTGACCTTTGCCCTGATGCTGGTATGCGGGATTCTCAGCTCGATCGGCGCCCTCGCGTGCCTGGTGGGCGTGCTGGTCACCGCGCCGGTGGCGTTTGGCGCGCTGGCCTGGCATTACCAGCGGGTGTTTGGCGAACTGGCCCCGCAGAACCAGAACCCCTAGCCAGCCATGCCGGCGAGGCAGGTGGAATGTCCCAAGTGCAGGACCGCGCTGCCCGATCAGCCGGCCGCCGCCGGGCTGCTGACGGAATGCCCCTCTTGCTCGCTGACGTTGCGGTTGCACACGTTTCCCGCTCTGTTTCGAACTCCCGAAATGGGCGGACGCGGAACAGCCGCCATCACCGCCGGTGAGGCGACCTGTTTTCATCACGAGCAGAAGCGGGCGGTGGCCACCTGTGAGGAGTGCGGAAAGTTCCTCTGCCAACTGTGCGACGTGACCGTGGAGGAGGCGCACTTCTGTCCGCAATGTCTCCAGCTTGGCGTGACCCGGGGGAGCCTCCGGCAGCTTGAGCGCGGCCGGGCCCGGCATGACCAGGTGATGCTCGGTATCGTGCTGTTGTCATTCCTCTTCTGGGCGGTCCCCCTGCTGCCTCTCGCGGCGCTGATCCTGGGTCTGCTCAAATGGAAAGCGCCTGTCAGCATGGTCCATCGCACGCACCTGCGCATGGGCATCACGATGAGCCTGGCGCTCGTGCAGTTTCTTGGAGGAACCGCGTTCTGGATTGCCGTCTGGATGGGGGGCATCAGGTGAAGGGAATCATGCTCAAGGACGATCCCAACTATCGACGGCTCAAGCTGAGGACGACAGGCATCCTCTCTTCGGCCAGCTACTGGATGGGCAAAGACCATCTGCTGATCGTCGTGCTTGACGGATACCGGGAGAACTATCGCCGGATCTATTTTCGGGACATCCAGTCGATCCTCCTGCGCCGCACGAACGGCTGGTTGTTCTTCGGGGCCGGATGCCTGTTGATGGCGCTGCTGCTGGGCGCGCTGCCTCTGTCCGCGGGTGACGCCGTTGGCTATTGGATGGGAGGCATCAATCTCGCCATCTGGTTGCCGGCGTTGGC
>DNDP01000293.1:18473-59745 GCA_003484235.1 Verrucomicrobiales bacterium | reverse complement strand
GTGCCAGGCCATGCGGATGAACAGGCCGCCGTAGTGACCGAAGTCGGCCGGCCACCATTCCTGCGAATCGGTCATCAGCTTCGCGAGGTCCTTCTTGAGCGCCTTGTAATCGAGGCTCTTGAACTCCTTGGCGTAGTCGAAATCCTCACCCATCGGGTTGGACTTGGTGGAGTGCTGGTGGAGCAGATCGACCTTGAGCTGGTTCGGCCACCACTCGCGGTTCGAGGTTCCGCCGCCGGCGGAGTGATTGAAGGGGCACTTGGAGGCGTTGGACACCGGGCTGTCGCCGGCCGGATTCATGACTTCTTTTTGCGTGGACATAGATGTAGGGGGCTTTCGGGAGATGAAATCAGGACCCACCCCATTGTTGAAATACTTGTTGCCTCTGGTAACGATAGGCACGGCCTATGGAAATGCATCAGCTTCGCTACACGGTCGCCGTGGCCCGGGCGGGGAATTTTTCGCGTGCCGCCGAGCAGTGCCACGTCTCCCAACCCTCCCTGAGCCAGCAGATCCAGAAGCTGGAGGATGAGCTTGGCGAACGGCTCTTCGATCGAACCAAGCGAAGGGCCCGACCGACCCGCTTTGGCGATGCGTTTGTCCAACGGGCGGTGCGCATCCTTGAGGAGGTCGAAGCGGCAAGACGGGAGGCCGAGGATGCCAAGGAGCTGGTGACGGGAACGATCTCCGTCGGGGTGCTGCCCACCATCGCGCCCTATCTTCTGCCCCGTGTCATTCGGGAGTTTGCCGACCGGTTTCCGGGGTTGGAGATCGAAGTGCATGAGGACACCACTGCCCGACTGCTCAAGCTTGCGCTGGCATATGAAGTCGACTTCGTGCTCGCCAGCCTGCCCATTCAGGATACGCGGTTCGAAGTGCGCGAACTTTTCGTGGAGGAGCTGCTCGTCGCCCTTCCGCCCCGCCATGCTCTTGCCCGGAAGCGGACGCTGACCGCCGCCGAAATTGAACGGGAACCGTTCATCATCCTGAAGGAAGGCCACTGTCTGGGTGACCAGATCCTGAACTTCTGCGAACGTCGCGAGCTTCGCCCGGCCATCAGTTTCAGGAGCGCCCAGCTGGAAACCATCCAGTCACTCGTCAATTCCGGCCTCGGCGTGAGCCTGATTCCCTCCATGGCCGTCGCCGCCGCGTCAGGCCACGGGCCAGTTTACCGGCCCTTGGAGGCTCCGAGACCAGAGCGGAGAATTGTCGCCGCATGGCCGAGAAAACGTTCCCCGGGTCGGGGTGCGAGCCAGTTCCTAAGCCTGATAACCCCGCCCTAGCGGTATCTGCAGCCAGACTCAGCCTTCGTGACATGAACTCCAGCGACTGCGGCAAGGTCAGTCCCGGGCTTCGGTCAGATTGTCCGGAAGGGCAGCCGCACCCGGTGACCTTTGAGGCCCGCGTCGAGGAGACCGCCCGCTGGGCAGCTCAAGAGCTGCGCCATGCCCTGCCACCCCGGTTTGATCGCTGGTTCGGACGCTTTGTGGTTCATGCATTCCGGCGTCAGTTGGGAAGATTCGCAGGCAACGCAATCCGCTTCGACGAAATGATCGCCGAGGAGGGATTCGCCGGAGCCAGCCGCTGGATGATCAGGAATACCAAGGCTGTGCTGGAGGTCCGGGGGGCACACGGCCTTCCTGTGCGGGGACCGCTTGCCATTGCGGCCAATCATCCGGGCCTGCTTGATGCGCTGGCCATAGCGGGGTCCCTTCCCCGCGAAGACTTTCGAATCGTGGCCGAGGAACATCCCCTCTGGGGAATACTCAACCAAGCGCGCCAGCGGATGTTGCTGATCGGCAAGTCGCCCCAAGACCGGCCACGCGCCGCGCGGCAACTTCTCCGCCATCTCCGTGGGGGTGGGTGCCTGCTCCTGTTCCCCTCCGGAAAGATCGATCCCGACCCTGCGGTTCACGGAGTGGGGCAAACGAATCCGGCGGACTGGTCGGCCAGTCTCGATCTGGTGTGTCGGACCGTGCCGGGAGTGACCGTGGTTCCGGCCCTCGTCAGCGGCGTACTGTCGCCCAGCGCGATGAGCCATCCACTGGCCAGGCTGCAGCCCGACCTCGGGAAACGCCGCTGGCTCGCGGCGACGCTTGAGTTTCTGAATGGAGCGGACGCCCCTTTTGCCATGTCGGTTCAATACGGCGAACCCTGCATCCTGGACAATGCCGCCCCTGCGTCGGCAAAGGCGGGTGCGGCACTCACCGTCCGACGGCGAATGGCGGAGATGCTCAAGTCCTTCGGCAGTTCGCCGAGGCCGCGGTGATCATTTGCCCCCCGCTGAGGGGCATGGGCCGACTACTGTTCTTCGAGCGCGCCCACGGTCAATCCATCGACGATCCAGCGGTGGGCAATCAGCGTCACGCCAACAACCGGCAGGAAGGACAGGCCGACACCTGCGGCCACCCAGGTCCACTGCAACTGGAAGGCCTGGCTCATGCCCAGAATGGCCACCGGCACCGTCTGCGCCTCCGGCCGTCCCAGTGACAACGTGAAGGCCGCCATGAACTCGCCCCACGAACCGAGAAACGCCAAAGCCCCGGTTGCAAACATGGCGGGACGCACCAGCGGCAGCAGGATGCGCCAGAAGATCTGCGGAGGGGTGTACCCATCCAGCCTTGCCGCATCGTCGAGATCGCGCGGCAGGCCGGCGAAGTAAACGGTAAGCAGCCAGGTGCTGATTGGAATGCTGTAGGCGAGGTGTGGCAGAATGATTCCCGGGAGCGTGCCGAGAAGCCCCAGAGCCCGCACCAGGACAAAAGTCGGCGCAATTACAGCGACGGGCGGCACCAGTCCGGCAAAGAGGATCAACCGCAGGGATCGCACCCCGTGACGAAATCGAAGGCGGCTGATGGCGAACGCCGACAGTCCCCCCAGCAGAAGGGTCAATGCGGTCACCGTGATCGCAACGATCAGGCTGTTGAGTATTGCCCGATCGAAGGCAAACTCCGGACCGAGAACAGTTCGATAGCTTTCCAGAGAGGCCGGGCGGGGAAGCCAGGACACGGGCTTGAGGAACTCGGTGCCGGGGGTCTTGAGCGACGTGCTCACCACCCAGGCAGCCGGCAGGAGGCTCAACACGGCCATGATCGGCACGAAGGCAAGTCTGGCAGTCTTGAGAGGCATGGTTCAACGGAGCGTATTGTGGACGTGCCCGGCCATCCTCCGGACGTGCCACCAGCCGACGGCGGAAACGACCAGGAAGGTGATCACAGCGCCGGCGGCGCCCCGGCCGTAGTCGAGGTAGGAAAAGAAATTCCTATAGGCAAAGGAGCTCAAAACCTCGGTCGCCTGACCCGGCCCCCCGCCGGTGAGACCATAAACGATTTCGAATGCACGAAGCGCATCGACCGCCCGCACCAGCACGGTGGCGACGATCGCCGGTCGCAGCAATGGCAGCGTGATCCGCCAGAACCGCTGCCAGGCGCCGGCGCCATCGACGGCGGCGGCGGCATGGAGCTCCCTGGGGGTCATCGCCATCCCGGCGGTGAGAAAAATTCCCGCCATCCACATGCCGCGCCATGCCTGCAGGAGCACCACGCAGTGCATCGCAAGAAGCGGTTCACCCAGAAACAGCGGCGGTGTGTCGGTGATTCCCATTCCCACCGTCAGGTCCCCGATCCAGCCCACGTCTGAATTGAGCATCCATTTCCAGATCGCGGCCAGGATGATCGGGGGCATTGCCCATGGCAGGATCATCAAGCAACGAGACACGCCCTTCATCCAGCCAACCAGTGCCGTCGACATCAGCGCCAGCAGCAGGCCGCCCACGAGTTCCAAAGCGACAGCCAGGACGGTCAGATAGAGGGTAAACCCCAGCGCCCGCCAGAACTGCATGGAGGCCAGCAGTTGTCCGAAGTGATGCAGGCCGATGAAGCGTTCCAGAGAGAGGGCTGTCGTCCGCTCGAGATCAAACAGGCTGAAGACAATGGTCTGCAGCAGCGGCCAGCCGAGGAAGAACAGAAGCAGGATGATGGAGGGCAAAAGGAACAGCCAGGCGTAGTGGCGCTCCGTCAGCCGGAACCGCCGGACCGCTGGGAACGACGTCAACCTCATGGTTTCCGTTTCCCCAGCGCGTCGATTTCGATGCACGCCTGGTCGAGGGCTTCGGCGACCGGTTTTTGCCCGGTGAGCGCGGCGTGAATCTCACGCTGAAGGATGTCGGAAAGTTGCGCGTAGTCGGAGCTGGCCGGGCGGGCAACGGCGTCGGGGAGCACGGCAGCCAGCTGATCCAGATGCGCGTTGACCGCCCGCACCCCGGGGTCTTCATAGACCCGTCGATGATACTGGACCGGGCCCCAGGCAAGCCCAAAAGCCCGCTGCACTTCTTCGGAAGCCAGCGCCCGCAGTACGCGCACTGCAGCCTCCCGGTTCCGGCTGTAGGGATTCAGCACAAATGCGAAGCCTCCCGTCACGGAGGCGGACCGCCCTGCCGGCCCGGCGGGATTGGGACCGAACGCCCATTTTCCCGCGACCCGCGAGCGATTGGTGTCATCAAGCCACGACAGCAGATCCTGGTTGTGCCGAAGAAAGACGGCCTCGCCGGAAACAAATCTCTGCCGGGCTTCCTCGGCATTCCAGACCACGACTTCCCGTGGTGAGATGCCGCTCAGGGGCGCGTCTCTCATGAAGTTGAGCGCGCGATGGCCGGCTGGCGAGTTCACCGCACAGCGACCGTCGGCATGGAAGTACCGACCGCCGAAACCGATGAAGATCTCGGCCCACGTCTGGATCAGAGCCTCGTTCCTGCCGCCGGGCCAGAGGTAGCCGCTGAGTTCAGGATGGCGATCAAGCACTTTGCGGACGGCATTGGTCAGGTCGGAAAATGTCGTGGGACGAACGATTCCGGCCTCCTGCAGCAGGTCCTTCCGCCAGTACAAACCGCCGATGCTCCCCCAAAAAGGCACGCCCACCGGTTGCCCCTGCCACGAGAATGCCTCGAGCCCCGCCGGCAGGAAATCCCGGGCGAGTTCGGGCACCAGTTCGCCGAGCGGGACGGCCCACCCCGCCTGTGCGAACTCCGGCACCCATGGCGCGTCGATGCCATAGAGATCCACCGCATCATCCTCGGCCATGAGCCACACAACCAGCGCATCGCGATGCCCGCGGGAAGCATCCGGCAGCACGCTCAGGCTCACCGTCAGCTCCGGCTGATGCGCCTCGAGATAGGACTGCAGTGCGGCAAACGGTGAGGGATGCTCACTGAAGGAAAGATTCAGATAACGGTTGTAGGCGAGGGTGACAGTGGTCGACCCCGTCGCGGCTGCGCCCTCCCGGTTCGTCTCAGATTTCACGCTGGCCGGCGCTTGCTGATCTCCGCAGCCCGCCAGCAGGAGGCTCATGCAGCACCCCAGAATGTGCACCCCGGCAATTCGCATCAGGCCCTCTGGTTACGGCAACCCCTGTCGGGCGTCAACCTTGCGGGCGACGCCTCCGGCGGCCGGGGTGGCCCGCCGCGGCAGAAATTGCATCATGGCCTTGTCAGTATTTCCCGTTGCCAGCCGTTCAATCGGAGATCATGCGTCTTTCATCGCGGCAGCGCCCGGACCGGACCGCAAAGGAGCCGGCCCGCATTCAGCCTGTTCAAGCGGCACCGCGTGTGCGAAAGGAACGGCACACCTCCGGTTTCGAGCCGCGAACATTTGCAGACCCAAGATGAGCCATTCGACCGAAGAACCACCGGCCCCCCCCGACACACCCGTCCCCCGAAGACGAATGCCGGCCCTGCTGCTGCGCGCCGTCCTGCCGGTCGGAATTCTGGCGGCCGGTGTGGTGGCCTACCTGATACTCTCGGTGGAGCCCGAGCAGACCAAGGCACCGCCGACGCCGCCCCAGCCGGTTCGCACCCGGGTGGTGGAACTGCTGGCACAGAATTATCCCGTCATCATTCGGACGCATGGCATCGTGCAGCCGCATACCGAGATCTCGCTCAGTTCCCAGGTTGCCGGGCGAATCACCCGGCTGAGCCCGTCGTTTGATGACGGTGCGTTCTTTTCCGCGGGCGAAGTTCTGGTCGAGCTCGAGGCTGAGGATTACCAGACCGCGCTCGCCGTGGCTGAAGCGCGCCTGCTGGGCGCTGAGGCGGCACTGCAGCTGGCCAGGGTCAACCACGAACGCAACAGCGAGATATTCCGGGAGAATCTGATCTCACAGGCGGAGGTGGACCTGACGGCTGCCAATCTGAAGCAGGCCACCGCCGATTTGAACTCCGCCACGGCGCAGGCGGACCGGGCCCGTCGGGATCTCGATCGCACGAAGATTCGTGCGCCATTTGATGGTCGGGTCCGCTCCCGTCAGGCGGGACTGGGTCAGCTGGTGGGAACGGGCAGCCCCCTGGGAGTGATCTTCACCGTCGACTATGCCGAGGTCCGGCTCCCGGTGGCCGGCACGGAACTTCCGTTCTTGGTGCTGCCAGATTCAGCCGAAAGCTCGCGGGTGGAGGTCGAACTGCGCAATGCGCTGGATCCGGCCGGCACCGAATCCTGGTCGGCCCGCATCATCCGCACGGAGGGCACCCTCAACGAAAGCACACTGGAACTGTTTGTCATCGCCCGGGTGGATGACCCATTCGGCCGCCGGTCGGGGCGGGCACCGCTGCGCATCGGCCAGCCGGTTGTCGGGCTGATTCCCGGTCGCGTGCTCGAAGGGGTGATGGCCCTGCCGCGCGTGGCGGTCCGCCAGCTCGACCAGATCTTTCTCGTGGACAAGACCGAGCTCACGCTCAAGGCGCGGACCATTGTTCCGCTCTGGTCGGATGAGACGCACATCGTCATCCGGGATCCGGAGATTGCCAACGGCTCGCTGCTGGCGACCACCCATCTGGTCTACGCGCCCGACGGGGCGAAGGTGGAAATCATCCCAGACATCGACTCGGCGCCCGCCACCGCGGACGTGACGTCGAACACCATCATCAAGCCCAATCAGGGAGCCATCGCCAAGCCGGACAAGAAATCCTAGCCCGTCGACCGACATGATCCGCTGGTTCGCCAACAACGGCATCGCCGCCAACTTCCTCATGTTGACGGTGCTGATCGGCGGCCTCTACACGGGCTGGCGCCATGTGCCCCTCGAGGTCACTCCGGCGTTGAGCTGGGACACGGTCATGATCGAGATGCCGTACCGGGGCGGCACCGCCAAGGATGTCGAGCAGGCCATCCTTATCCCGGTCGAGGAGGCGTTGGAAGGGGTCAAGGGGATCAAGCAGCTGAATGCGGACGGCTCCCGTGGCATGGCGCGCTTCTACCTGCAGGCGACTCCGGGCACCGACCTGCGCGAGCTTATGGACGACGTCAAGGCGCGCGTGGACACCATTACCACCTTCCCCAACGAAACCGAGCGACCGCGCGTGTTCATTCCCGAATCCGGCAACTACATCCCCGTCCTGAGCGTGGCCGTCACCGGAAATCTGAGCGCCCACGACCTGCGCAAGGCCGCCCGGCGGGTGCAGGAGGATCTCGTGCAGTTTCCCGGCATCAGCCGCGCCGCCGTGCAGGGCGGCCGGCGATACGAGATCGCCATCGAGGCCAAGGCCGACAAGCTGCTGGCCTACGATCTCAGCTTCCAGGACCTGGCGGACGCGATCCGTCGCTTCTCCATCGACCTGCCGGCCGGCGCCATCGACACCGAAAGCGGCACGCTGATCGTGCGGACCCGGGGCCAGGCCTATTCGGAGAGCGAATTTGCCCGCATACCCATCCGTGCCTCGAACGGTGCAGAAGTGCTGCTGGGGGACGTCGCCAGCATCATCGACGGCTTCGAGGAGGGGGAGAAGGTCGTCGAGTTCAACGGCCGCCCCGCCCTTTTCGTGCAGGTGATGCGCACTGGAACGGAGAGCGCCATCGCGATCTCCGACCAGGTGCGGGAGTATGTGGAGACCGCCCACACGCGGTTCCCGGATGGCATCGGGCTGTTTGTCTGGAACGACGAATCGCTGTCCATCCGCGCCCGGCTGAGTTCGCTCGGGTCGGCGATGTTCCAGGGGGGCGTGCTGGTGCTCGTGCTGCTGGGCCTTTTCCTCCGCCCGAAACTGGCATTCTGGATCGCGGCCGGCATTCCCGTCGCACTCGCCGGCGGTCTGCTGATGATGCCGTGGCTGCACGTCACCGCCAACATGATGAGCCTCTTCGGATTCCTTATCGTCATCGGCATCGTGGGCGATGACGCGATCGTCACCGGCGAAAACATCTTCGACAAGCTCCGCACCGGCATGGATCCGCTGGAAGCCGCCGTGGCCGGGACCAAGGAGGTCTCGACGCCCGTCACCTACGGCGCCCTGACAACCATCGTCGCGTTCATACCCATGCTCTTCTTCGAGGGAACCTGGGGAGACTACGCAAAGCAGATCCCGCCGGTGGTCGCATCAGTCCTGCTGTTCTCCTTGATGGCCTGCAAGCTCTTCCTGCCCGCCCGTCTTAAGCACGTTCGCATGGGGAATCATGTCAACGCGTTCGACCGCTTCCAGGGCCGCATCAGCGGCGCCATGGACTGGGTGGTCGACCGGCTTTACGCACCGGCCCTTGCCTGGGCAACCAGACACCGCGCGACCATGCTGTCCATCTTCGCGGCCATGGCGCTGGTGATGACCGGCTATTGTGTGGGCGGCCGGATGAAATTCGTGTCCTTTCCCTCGGTGGACTCCCGCCGCATCACGGCGACACTCAGGCTGCCTGAAGACACGCCGGTGGAGACCACCCGGCGCTACATGGACCGCATCCTGGCCGCGCTCGAGCAGGTCAGGACGGAGTTTGCCGATCCCGGCACCGGGGAATCGCTGGTCCGAAATGTTTCCCGGGTCATCGGCGCCTACGATGCGCGCAGCAGCTTCAGCAAGTCCCGCGGCTCGCTCTCGGTGGAAATCATGGACCCAGGGGACCGGACCGAACCGGGCCCCCGCAACAGCGAGATCGTCAAGCGCTGGACCGACCTGATCGGCCCGATACCGGAGGCGCTCTATTTCCGGGTGTTTGCCGAGCAGTCCTTCGAGGGCGGGAAGGAGTATGCCGACGCGAATTTCCATCTCGAGCTGCGGGGTCCGACCTCGCCCAAGAAGGCGGAGATCGCGGAACGGATCAAGGCGATGCTGGAGACGCACGGCGGGTTCAGCACCGCCTGGGCGCAGGTGAACTACGGCCAGGACGAGCTGGAGCTGACGCTCAAGCCCCGGGCCGCCGAGCTCGGGCTGAATCAGGCACTGCTTGCCCGCCAGATCCGCCAGTCGTTTTACGGCGAGGAGGCCCAGCGGGTGCAGCGCGGGATCGACGACATCCGCGTCATGGTTCGCCTGCCCAGGGAGGCCCGCGAATCGTTGCACACGCTCGATCGGATGAAGATTCGCACGCCCCATGGCACCGATGTTCCCCTGTCGACGGTGGCCGAAGTGAAGTTTGCCAAGGCACCTTCGTTTGTGGAACGTAACGACCGCGCCGAGATCATCCGCATCGGTGCCCAGCCGGTGGACGAGACGGTCAACATCATAGCCATCGCCCGCGACCTCGAACCCCGACTCACCCAGATGTGTCTCGAGGGGGAGAACCTGGCGTTTCAGTTCAAAGGATACGTGGCGGAGGCGGAGGAATCGAAGCGGCGCACCATCTTTGGCACGGGCGCCCTGCTGCTGGCCCTGTTCGCATTGCTGGCCATCCCCATGCGATCCGTTTCGCAGCCCCTGTTCGTCATGATGGTGATTCCATTGGGCACCGTGGGCGCGCTGCTGGGTCACATCATCATGGGCATGACCCCCTCCTATCTCTCGATTTTCGGCATGCTCGCCCTGGCCGGTGTTTCGGTGAACAACTCGCTGGTCATGGTGGACTACGTCAACCAGCGGCGCGCAGAGGGAGTGACCCTGCACCGGGCGGCGCTCGATGCCGGGGCGCGGCGTTTCCGTCCCATCATCCTTACCTCGCTGACCACCTTTGTCGGGCTGGCCCCGTTGATCTTTGATCAATCGCTGGAGGCCCAATTTTTGATACCCATGGCCGTGTCCATGGGTTTTGGAATCCTGTTTACGACGCTGATCACCCTGTTTTTGGTTCCCTGCGTCCTGCTGCTGGCCGAGGATGTCGCCGCTACATGGCGACGGTTTGCCAGCTGGTATTTGCAACCATTCAGCACGCCCACCGGTCTACCCGTCGGAGAACGGGCGCTGACCCGGTCGCACGGCAAACCATGACCCGGCACGACGAAACAAGGCATGTCAGGATTCGCGTTCGGCGGCCGTTTCAATTGTGTCTCCGAGCCACTATGACCGGCGCGGAGCCGCAGGTCATGCACCACACGATTTCCCCTCCCCACCTGCCCGGGCGTCCCCTCCCCGGTCCGCCGGGCTCCTCCTCCTTCCCCGCAACGGGAAGGAGGAGTGAGGGGCAGGGGTATTCATTTCGCAAACCTGACCGGTGGCCGGCTCTCCGGAACGACCAGCCGGCAGGTCAGGGCAGCCGGCCGCACCACAGTCCACCGGCGCACCCTGTCACAGGTTTCGCATGCCGATGAAGCTGACCGAACAGGAAGTTCTGCAGGTACTGATGAAGTCCCGGACCAGGATCTCAGCAGCGGCCTGGGTCGTTGTCCATGACGCCCACGCCGCCGAGGACATCTTTCAGAATGTCGCCCTCAAGGCGATGACCCGCGAGGTGAGTTTCGAGACGGAAGGCGCCCTGCTCTCCTGGGCGTTCATCACGGCCCGTCGGGAGGGCATCGACTGGCTGCGGCGGCATAGGCGTGAAACCCATTGCCTGGATTCGGAGATTCTCGAAGTGCTGGAGCAGGAGTGGTTGACCGCTCCCACCCGGCCTTCCGGGGAACGGATCGAAGCGCTGCAAGACTGCCTTGAATCCGCGCCCGAGTCTGCGCGACGCATTCTCAGGCTGCGGTATTTCGACGGGTGCAGCTGCGAGGAAGTGGCGGAGCAGATGGGAATCGGCCTCAATGCCATCTACAAGAGGGTGTCGCGGCTTCACGAAAGCCTCCGGGAATGCATCGAACGCAAGCTGGGCAATTCCGGCGTCGCCGGACCACAGCCGCAATGAAACCGGCCCCAAATCTTCACGAACTCCTGCTGCGCCACCTCGACGGCCGGCTGGACGGCGAAGAAAAGCAGCGTGTCGAAGCGCTGCTGCGGGACGATCCGGCCGCCCGGGCCTTCCTGCGGGAAGTCGCCGAACAGGCGGTCATGTTTGCGGAACTCGAGCGGTCGGCCAGGGGACGACAGGCGGAACTGCACTCCGGGAATGTCGCTCCCGGAGGGGGCCGGTCAAAAATTCTCCAGCTGGATTTTCGGGGCTGGGTCCGTGCCGCCGCCGCCGCCGCTGTCATCATGCTTCTGGCGGCGCTGGCCATCCGGGCCCTCCCACCCGCCGAAAAGGGATTTCTTCGCATCACCAAAGTGCATGGTTCCAGCCAGTACCTTGGCGCCAATGGCAAGGTGGAAAGCGTGCTCGAGGGCGGCACGGTCGTGGGGGTCGGCGACACGCTCGAAACCCGCACCTGCGACGCCTGGATTGAACTGAGTCTGAAGGACGGACTTACGATGACGGTTGCCGGACATTCGATTCTCCGGATCCTCGACACGGAGAAGCGCGCAAGACGCTTCAAGCTCTCGCAGGGAAATCTCTGGGTCAGTCCGAAGGCGGGCCAGTCATCTCAATCCGTGTCAATCCAGACGCCGACCATCACGCTGGAAGCGGCGGGGGCGCAGTTCGATCTCCAAACGTCCTCAGCGGAGACGATGCTCCGCGTCAACGAAGGCACGGCGTTCGTCCGGCAGCTGCTGGACGGGAGCGTGGTGGAAGTGCCAGCAGGCCACCAGGTGGCGGCCTCGTTGAGCCGCAAAGGCCTGCTGACGGCCGTGCCTCAGCCGCAACCGATCAACTACTGGGCATGCGACCTGTGGCAGGTGCCCGAGGTGAAGCTGGGCAAGTGGCTGCCTCCCTCAAACTCCGAACGGGCACGGCTGGGGGCCGAACCGTTGCTCTGGCCCGTGCCCGGAAGGGACCCGGTCATGCTCTACGCCGTGGCGCTGGCGGCATGGAAAAGCACCGAACATCCGGTGCTGCTCCAGTCGGATTCGCGACTCCGCATCCGGGGCCGCACCGAGAAGGCCCAGCCCGTCCGTTTCGGATTCAGCGCCCAGAAAATGCAGGGGGTCTTCGCCGGCAAGTTCGAGATGGACGTCAAGGCCGAGGATCTTGCCCCGGCCGGCGAGACTTGGGAGGTGGAGCTGCCGCTATCAAGCTTCCGGCCGTTGAATCCAAAGCTTTCCCCTTCTCCGGACGGTCTTGAACTGACCGACCTCTACGCCCTGACCGTGCGGGAGGATGCCGGGCTGGAAATCAACCACATCGAACTGGTGCCCCGTCAGAGTGGAGTCGCCCTGCCGGCGCAGCGCTCGAAACAAGAATGAAAACGATCATCACCTGTGTGCTTCTGGGCACCTTGGCCTTCGGATCAGTTCCGGCCACCGCGGCCGAGACAAACGACGACCCCTTTCAGAAGCGGCGCGCGGAGGCCGTCGCCGCGCACGATCAAAACGGCGATGGCCGGCTGGACGCAGCCGAGCGGGAACAGATGCGGATGGCCATGAAAACCCGGAAACCCAGGGGCGGCTCCGGTTCCGGCGTGCCGGCAGAGTTTCTGGCCGACTACGACGCCGACCGGAACGGCGACATGGACGAGCAGGAGTGGGTCAAAGCGCGCCAGGCGGAGACCGGCATCCTGAAGGAGAAGTACGACACCAACGCGGACGGCACGCTCGATGACGCGGAGATTTCGGCCATGCTGCATGAGGTGCGAACGGTCCGAATGCGCTACGCCCGCGATTATTTCGCCTATTTGCTGAAGTACGACCTGAACAAGAACGGCGAGTTCGACGGCGACGAATATGGCCGCGCGCAGGCGGCTGAAGGCGAAGTCCTCAAGCAGACCTACGATGACAACCGCGACGGCAACCTGGGCCCTGAGGAAAAAGCCCGCATTCAGGCGGACATCAAGAACGGGACGATCGTCGGCTTCTACATCCGTTTTGCTTCCGCAGCGATCGGCGGCGACCGGCGCGGCAACGCCGGTTTCAACGAGGCCGCCAAAAAGCTGCTCGAGTTTGACGCCAACGGTGACGGGCTCGCCAGTTTGGATGAACTCCAGGCCATCCGCGAAGCCCGCAAACCGTAGTCTTCCTTCCCCCATTCTGCCCGACATGTCATTCACCCGCCCTATCCTGCCCAATTCCATGCACCAGTTTTTTCCCTGCTTTCGCGCCATCGGCCGGCCATTTTTTTGGGCTGTCCTCAGTGTTACGGTCGGGTCACAGCCCGGTTACGGCCAGACTGCGACCTCGAAACCCACGGTGATCGTGAGCGAGCTGATGGCCGCCAACGACTCGTTCCTGAAGGATGAGGATGGCGACTTTTCGGACTGGCTCGAACTGCGAAACCACGGCAGCGAGCCGGTAAACCTTCGAGGTCTGCATCTGACGGACGATCGCAACGAGACCGGCAAGTGGGCGCTGCCGGAGCTGACCCTTCCGGCCGGAGGCAGACAACTGGTGTTCGCCTCGGCCAAGGACCGACGCAATCCCGACAACCAGCTGCACGCAAACTTCAAGCTGAGCGCAAAAGGGGATTATCTTGCACTCGTCGATCGGGATGGGAAGACGGTCCTCCAGGAGTTCAAGCCCAAGTATCCCAGGCAGAAGCCGGATACCAGCTTTGGGATCAGCGAGGAATGGCAGGCCGGTCTGCCCATCGCGAACCATGCGCAGTTTTTCGCACGCCCGACGCCCGGTAAACCCAACGCCGACCGGCTGGAGGGCGAGGTAAAGGCCATCGCTGCCAGTCATCCACACGGGCTGTTTGACCGTCCATTCGTACTGAAGCTGACCACGGAAACCCGGAACGCCGTCATTCGCTACACCACAAACGGCTCCGAACCGACCGAGCAGCACGGCGAAGTTTATGACGAACCGCTCACCATCGGGAAGACCACGGTGCTCCGGGCCGCCGCCTTCAAGCCGGGCCATCTGCCGGCACCGGTCCTCACCCGGACATTCTTGTTTCCTCATGACATCATCCACCAGTCGCCCGACGGTCTGCCGCCCGAAGGCTTTCCCTATGTCTGGGGCCCCAACCAGGTCGACTACGGGATGGATCCGCGCATTGTCAACGACCCGCGCTTCAAGGATGAGATCGTGGCCGGGCTCAAATCGCTCCCCAGCGTGTCGATCGTGACTGACATGGATCACATGTTTGGCGAGAAGAACGGCGTTTACTCCAATCCCGGCGAGCAGGGCCGCGAATCCGAGCGGCCGACCTCCGTGGAGCTGATCCACCCTGACGGATCCGCCGGATTCCAGATTGACTGCGGCATCCGTGTCCGGGGCGGTTTCAGCCGCCTGCCGATCAACGCCAAGCACGCCTTCCGGCTCTTCTTCCGCAACGAATACGGCCCCGGCAAGCTCCGCTATCCGCTCTTTGGACGAAACGGCGCGCAGGAGTTTGACAACCTCGACCTTCGCACCTTCCAGAACTATTCATGGAGCCTGGGGGGCGACACCCGCGGAATCTTTGTCCGGGATCAGTTCAACCGCGACCTCCAGCTGGCGATGGGCCAACCGGCGGCGCGGGGCGAGTTCGTCCACCTCTACATCAACGGCCACTACTGGGGAATCTACAACACCTGCGAGCGGATCGAAGCCTCCCATGGAGCAACCTATCTCGGCGGAAAAAAATCTGAATACGACGCCGTGAAGGTGGACTCCGGATTCACCACCCGGCGCAGCACCTACACGATGATCCCAACCGACGGCAACATGGAGGCGTGGAGCCGGCTGTATGCGGCCATCAGCGGCGAAATGAGCGACAACCGGAACTATTTCGCCCTGCAGGGCCGCAACCCGGACGGCACCCGCAATCCGGAACTGGAGAACCTGCTCGAGGTGGACAACCTCATCGAATACATGCTGATCATCTTCTGGGGCGGCAATCTTGACGCGCCCATCAGTGCATTCGGCGGCAATCGCAACCCGAACAACTACCACTCCCTGCGCCGCAGGGAAGGAGCGGATGGTTTCCGTTTCTTCATCTGGGACGCCGAACACACCATGCTCAACGTCAACGAGGACCGCACCGGCCCCTTCAAGACGGGCGAGCGGATGGAAACCAGCAGTCCGCAGTCGTTCTTCCAGCGGCTGATGGACAACGCGGAGTTCCGGCTGCGTGTGGCCGATCTCGTCCACCGGCACTTCAGCGAGGGCGGCGTGCTTCACCCCGAGTCCCTGCGTGAACGTTTCCTCGCCCGCACGCGCGAGCTCGAGTCGGCGGTCATTGCCGAATCGGCCCGCTGGGGCGATGTGAAGCACACCTACGCCATGAATCCCCCGCCCCGATTCGACAAGGCCGGCAATCCGGTGACGGGCCCTTTCAATCGCGACGACGACTGGCGACGGGAGGTCGGCCGGATTGCAGACGACTACATTCCAAAGAGGAGCGGCATCGTGCTGGGCCAACTGTTTGCACAGGGGTTGATTCCAGATCTTCAGCCTCCACAGATCCAGCCGGCCGGCACGGCAGGTTGGAAGCTCTACTCGACCAACGACACTGCCACGATCTATTACACCACGGACGGCACGGATCCCCGCCTGGTGGGCGGTGGAGTATCGCCACGGGCCAAGCGCTACGACGGCCCGATACAATTTGAACCAAGCGCCACCAAGCTGAGGGCCAGGGCCGTCATTGACGGCGACTGGAGTGCGCTGGCCGAAGTGCGTTGACTGGACGACACAATCCATCCAACCGGCTAGGGAACTTCCCGGATCCGCAGTTTGCGGAACACGATCGGCGAACCCTCGCTTTCGAGGCACAGATAACCTTCCGCAGGATCGCATCCCGTCCCGCCTGAGACCTCCTCGCCATTCACCCAGAGGCGGACCTCGCCGTTGATTGCGCGGATGTAGTAGTGGTTCCACTCACCATGTCCCTTTGACAGGTGCTTGCGCGGAAAGCTCCGGCTGCCGTCCGGCGAAACCGGCGGAAACGGCGTCATCTTCACGCGGACCGGAAACACGTCGCCGTTGGTGCCGAACCAGTCGGTCTTGCCGCCCTGCGCCTTGACCTTGTCGGTGTAGCCGTGGTCAAGAATCTGGACTTCGATGCCGTCCGGCAGCCCGGGTTTGCCGGCGGCGGTCAGGCGCTCGATCGACTCCGGAGTCACCCACACGAACACTCCGGAGTTTCCGGCCGGCCGCTGGTGACTCCACTCCACGACCAGCTCGAAGTTGCGGTATTCCTTCACCGTTCTCAGCACGCTGATCGGCTGGCCGGTGCAATACAGCACGCCGTTGGTCCAGGACCAGGTGTCCTCGGCGCTGTTGACCGACGCGAAATCATCGCTGCCCAGCGCCTGCCAGCCTGGCGACATGTCGTCAATCGTCGCCCGGACCGGTGGGTTCTCCGCTGCCACAACCGTTTGGGCAAGGATCGCAGCCAGAATGGAGAATGGAACTTTCATGATTCGCATGGTTGATCTCGTGTGCTTGAAGGAGACCCATGCTAATCAGGGCCGCCCATCCATGGCCAGTCGTTTGGCAGTGGGGACGACTAAAACAGGCTGCCCTGAGAACAACTGCAGTGCTGCATTGCCATCCTCCAGCTCCGTATGGGGCACATTTCAGAACGACTTCGACAACCCGGAGCCAGCCGATCACGGCACCAGATCATCAAACCCGCTCGTGCTCCCGCCCCGCAGGCGTCCGAACGGTACGGGCTGGACTCCGAACGGACCTCCGACAACGCTCAGACCCGATGAACGGTTTTCTTCGACGTTTGACGCTCGGTGCAGTTCTCGCAGCGATCCTGGGTGCGCAGCTTGCCACGCAGGCCGAAGCGCCTTTGCGGGTCGCCATCGCCGGCCTGACCCATACGCACGTGCACTGGCTGCTCGGGCGCCCGGACCGTGGCGACGTCAAATTGGTGGGCGTTGCCGAGTCGAACCGCGAGCTGGCCGACCGCTACTTCAAGCAGCACCGGCTCGATGCCGGGCTCCTCCACCCGGATCTCCAATCGATGATCGAGGCGGTGCGCCCCGATGCCGTCTGCGCGTTTGGCACCATCCGCGAACATTTGGAGGTGGTGCGGGTCTGTGCTCCGCGCGGAATTCACGTCATGGTCGAAAAGCCGCTCGCCGTCAGTCTGGCCCACGCGGAGGAAATGGCCGCGCTGGCCCGCCAGCACGACATACTGCTGCTCACCAATTACGAAACCTCCTGGTACCCCAGCACGCAGGAAGCATTGCGCCGCGTGACCGCCGCCAACGGCATTGGCGAACTTCTGAAACTGGTGGTGAACTCGGGACATCCTGGGCCGGAGGAGATCGGCGTGAACCGCGAGTTCCTCGAATGGCTGACCGACCCGGTGGACAACGGAGCCGGCGCGCTGACGGACTTCGGCTGCTACGGCGCGAACCTGGCGACCGCGTTCATGGGCGGCACTGCGCCGGAGTCGGTTTGGGCCGTCACCCGGCAACTCAAACCAGAGCGCTACCCCAAGGTGGATGACGACGCGACCATCGTGCTCGCGTACCCACGTGCGCAGGTGATCATCCAGGCTTCCTGGAACTGGCCGGTCAGCCGCAAGGACATGGAACTCTACGGCGCGGACGGTCAGATCATCGCGCCCAACGCCGGAACGCTCCACGTCTGGAACCGCGACGTCCGCGAGCCCGAACGGCTCACGCCATCACGCCCGGCGCCGCCACATGATGATCCGTTCGCCTACCTGGCCGCTGCCGTTCACGGCAAGGTCGATGCGTCACAGGGGCTGTCATCGCTGGAGAACAACCTGGTGGTGATGCGCATCCTCGACGCCGCCATGAAGTCGGCGCGAACCGGTGATAAGGTCGTGCTGGACTGATCCGCCGCCGTTGGCGGTTTGAAGTTTGCCTCACCCACAGTCGCCTGCCACCATCCCTGCCATGCTCCGACCGCGCAAGCGCTACACCGTCTACGACCTGCAACAACTCAAGGGCAAACGCGTCCTCACCCACATCCACGTCAAGTCGCCCGAGGAAGCCGCGGCCGCCGAGGAGGCCGGCGTCGATCTGATGAGCTGCAGCTTCGATTCGCCGGAGGCCCAAGCGCGTCTGCCGTTGCTGGTGGCTGCCGCGCCGAACAGTTTCCTCTCCGCCGCCACGCCCCACGGTCTGGCCTCGCCCGAAGAGGCCATTCGCGTGGCGTTTCGCGCGCTGGAGCTGGGTGCCAGCTCGGTCTATTGCTCGGCCAGCGTCTTCATCATCGAGGTGATGGCACGGGAACGGATTCCCGTGGTCGGGCACCTGGGAATGGTTCCGCGCCATGTCACCTGGACGAATTACCGAGCCATCGGCAAGACCGCCGACGAGGCGAAGCGGCTCCATCGCCAGATGAAGGACCTCGAGAACGCCGGCGCCTACGCGGCCGAGCTGGAGTGCGTGCCGCACAATCTGGCCACCTTCCTCTGCTCGCAGACGAAGATGCTCCTCATGTCCCTGGGCTCGGGCAGCGGATGCGACACGCAGTTCCTTTTCTCGGACGACATTCTGGGTGACTACGACGAGCGCCCGCCCCGGCACGCGAAGGCCTACCGAAACTTCCTCGAGGAACATCGCCGGCTCCAGCGCGAGCGCATCGCAGCCTTCGGCGAGTACATCGCCGACGTGAAGGAAGGGCGCTTCCCGCAGCGCGAGCATCTGGTGGAAATGGACCCCGCACAGCTCGAGGACGTGGTCCGGTCAGTCAGACCTTCGTGAGCCGGCCGGAAACCCCGGAATACTGCCCCTCAATGCTGGCCAGCCACGAATGATCTCCCGCGACGCCCAGTCCGTCCGCCCGGGCGTCTCGCCCACCGGGCCCGCCACGTCGGCGGCGCCGGCGGGGATCCTGGTCACCGACTTCGACGGCACGATGACGCGCGAGGATTTCTTCAACCTGGTCCGGCAAGCCTGGCCGATTCCGGCCGGTGAGGATCCGTGGGAGCGTTTCGTCGCCGGCAGTCTCAGTCATTTCGACGCCCTCGCGCAGATCTTCGCCCGTGTCCGGGCGGATGAAACGGCGTGGCTGCAACTGGTCGCCCGGATGGGTTTCGATCCGAAAACTCCGGCGGCCGTGGCCCGCCTGCGACGCGCCGGTTGGGAGGTCGTGGTGGCTTCCGCCGGTTGCGACTGGTACATCCGCCGGCTGTTGCGCGGGGCCGGGTGGACGCTCGAACTGCACGCGAGACCGGGGCGGCTCAGGGAAGCCGGCTGGCTGGAGATGTCCCCACCCGTCGATTCACCCTTCTTCAGTCCGGCGAACGGCATCGACAAGGCCGCGGTGGTGCGCGATGCCCTGCGCCGCGTGCCGGTGGTCGCCTTCGCCGGCGATGGCCGTCCCGATCTGGAGCCCGCGCTGCAGGTCCCGCCGGAGCGCCGGCTGGCGCGGGGTTGGCTGGCGGATCAACTGCGGAAGGCAGGCGAGCGGTTCATTCCTTTTGACGCATGGCCGGAAGTTGCGGACCGGCTGTTGGAGGAGCGGGCCTCATGACCATTCCCCGACAAGTGGCGATCCCAACACTCGTGCGGGTCAAACCCGGGGCCATCGACCGGTTGGGCATCTACGCCGGCAGGCACGGATTTCGCCGCGTGGTGCTGCTGCAGAGCGAAGGTCTACCGGAGACCCTTCCACAGCGCGTTCGGAACGCGCTGGAGACGGAAGGCATCGAACTGCTGGCCACGCACAACGTGACGTCGGCCAGCTTCGAGGAAGCGGTGTCCCTCTTCCAGAACCTCCCTGCGGGAACGGAGGCGGTGATCGGTCTCGGCGGCGGGAAAGCGTTGGACGTGGCGAAATACGCGGGCTTTCTCGCCCGGCTGCCCTTCGTGTCCGTCCCCGGCTCCCTCTCGAACGACGGTTTCTGCAGCCCGCAGTCGAGTCTGACGCTGAACGGTCGCCGACGCTCGCTGCCGGCGGTCATGCCCTTTGGCGTGGTGCTGGACACCGCCGTCTGCCTGGCCGCACCCGAGTCACTCTGGCTTTCCGGCGTCGGTGATCTGGCAGCCAAGTTCACGGCGGTCACCGACTGGAAACTGGCCTTTCACGCGCGCGGAACGCCCGTCGACGATTTTGCCGCGCTGCTGTCGGACGCCTCGGTGTTCCAGTTCCTCGCCCATCCCGTGCGGGATCTTGAGGGGATCCGGCTGCTCGGCACGGCACTCATGCTGAATGGCATCGCGATGGGCATCTGCGGATCGTCCCGGCCGGCCAGCGGCAGCGAACACCTGATCTCCCATGCTCTCGACGAAGCGGGTGCCCGGCCTCGCCTGCACGGCCTGCAGGTGGGCGTGGCGACCTACCTTGTCAGCCACCTGCAGGGACGGCACACGGAGTTGATCGGCGGGCTTTTCGACACCACCGGTTTCTGGAGGGCCATCGAGGCCGATCCGTTTGTCCGGTCCGAATGGCTGGCGGCGGCGCGGCGGGCGCCCCGGCTGAAGCCGGACTTCCACACCGTCCTGTCTGAACGCGACTGCCTACCGGAAGTAGCCCGCCTGCTGTCGGAGGATTCACAACTGCGGCGGGTCTTCATCGACTGAGTTTCCTTCCGAAGTCAGACTCAAGCCGGCTGCACCCTCAGCGGCCGACGAAACGGACCTCGAGCGATTCGTAGCCGTTGGCGCGCTCGTACCTCGCCTCCTTCTCCACTATCGGTTTCGCGGCCAGTACGGCAATCGCGCCCGCGCGGTCAACCAGCGCCTGCAGCAGGCTGCGCACGATCAGACGGGCATGGGCCGCTCCGAGACAGAGATGCGGACCGAAGCCGAAGGAGAGATGCGGATTCGGCTTCCGGTCGAGCCGGATCTCGTGCGGTGCGTCGAACACCGTCTCGTCGAAGTTCGCCGATGCCCATACCAGCGACACCCGGCCGTCCGCCTTCACCGGCACGCCGAGAACGTCGGTGTCCACCGGGCACACCCGGCCCAGATGGGTCAGCGGCGCAAACACGCGGAAAAACTCCTCACCCGCGTGGACGATCCGTTTCGGATCCTCGCGCAGGAACTCGAGCGCTCCCGGGTTTCGGCCAAAGTAGGCGATGATTGCCGATATCGAGTGGATGATCGTGTCGCGCCCGCCGGCAAACGTGAGGTTGGCAAACCCCATCATCTCCTCTCGCGTCAGCTTCCGGCCGCGGAACTCCGCCCGCGTCAGTGCACTGAACAGGTCGTCGCCTATGTTGGCCTCGGCGCGGTCGAACTGCGCCTGCAGATATTCTTCCAGCCGGTTGCCCTTCTTGAAACCGCCCCCGGTCGCCCGGAAAACATGGATGCCCCAGCTGATCCAGGTCGCCGCCTCGGCCTCGGGCACGTTGAGCAGGTAGGCCAGCGTGTGCGACTGAATCGGGAGCGCGAATTCACCGACGACCTCGATCCGATCGGCGGCCAGGGCCGCGCCCAGCATCCGGTCGATCAACGCCTCAACCCGGGCGATCATCTCCGGGGACTTGGGCCGGGCAAAGAACGGCTCGACAATCGCGCGATACTCGGTGTGGTCGGGCGGGTTGGTCTCGACCGGCAGCTGGCGCATCGTCCGGACCTCCTCCTCGGAGGGGATCGGCACGCGGAACGGCGCGTCCGAGCTGTAGGTCTGCCAGTCGCGGGCGGCGGCGCGGACATCCGCATGACGCAGGATCATCGGCAGTTCCTCCCCCTGAAACGGGCACTTCAACACGCCGTGCTTTCGGCGGGCCTCGCGGAACGGATCATCTGGAATGGACTTCGAATCATTCATGGTGACTGGGAATGCACGGAGGGTGGCCGAACTCGCGCCGGCAGGCGACGACTTTTCGATCGCGCCCGTCCGGCAGGCACCACGTCTACTGAAGTACGGCGGACGCCGCCTTCGCGAGCGGGAGACGATAACCCGCGGCTTCCTCGGCGTTGCGGAGGTAAAGCCGGTCGCCCACGACCACTGGATGGTTCCAGGTCTTTCCCTCCAGGGCCTGGAAGCGGGCGACCTCGACATGATCGGCGGGATCGGCGCGGACGAGGACGGCCTCGCCCCGCTCGGAGGCGATCAGCAGCAGGCCCGAACTTTCCAGCAGCAACACCTGCCCCTTTCCGTAGCGCCCGCCCTTCCACTTCCGTTCGCCCGTGCCCAGATCCACGCACGCGAAGATCCCGCCGTCGAATCCGTAGGCGTTGCCTTCAAACACCACGAAGTCGCTGAAATCCGGCTTCAGGTTGCGGGAGGTCCACAATTCCTCGGCGGTCAAACCATCGCCGGTCTTCGACACCCGGATGGCGCGGGTTCCCAGGTTGGGACCGGTCGGCAGAAGAATCGTTTCGTCATCCAGGACGTGCGGCTGGAGTGCCCGATAGCCGGCGAACTTCCATTCGTAGTTCAGCCGCTCGGCTCCTGTCTCCGGATTCAGCAAGCGCAGCCCTTCATTGGACAGCATCAGCACCGTCGGTTCGCCGGCGACGGTTTCCAGCTGCGGCGAGCTGTAGGAGTGATCCCCCGCGGCGGCCGACCAGCGCAGCTGGCCGGACTCCACGTCGAACGCCAGGACTCCCTTGTCTCCGGAACCTCCGGCATGAACGACCACCACCGGTCCGGCCACCAGCGGTGAGGCGGCGAAGCCCCACATCGGCAGGTCGCGCCCGGCGACCTCGCGCATGTCCTGCTGCCAGAGAATTTCGCCGGAGGCCGGATCAAGGCGCATCAGCATCCCCGTGGCGCCCGTGACAAACAGGGCACCGTTCACCAGTGTGGGCGTGGCGCGCGGTCCGGGGCCGCCCAGCGGCTCGTCAAACCGCAATTCGAGACCACGGGTCCAAAGCTCGCGTCCGTCGGTGGCTGAATAGCACACGATCATTTCGTCGGGGCCGCGCTGTTCCTGGGTGAACAACCGATCGCCGGCGACCGCAAACGAGGACCACCCCGGCCCGACGCGGACCTTCCACAACAATTCCGGCGGCCGTGCAGCCCAGTCGGTGGCGACGACCGGCCCCGCTGAACGCCCATTCCTGTTCGGCCCACGAAAGCCCGGCCAGTCGGCTTCGCCGGGAACCTCCCCCGGCGCGGGCGTGGAAACCAGCGGCGCCTTCCGCGATCCGGCGTCCAGGCTGGCGAGCAGCTGCTCCTCGGCCGTGGGCGTCCAACGCCAGTGCAGGTCCATCCCGAAATTTCCGGTCATGCCGTCGTTGCGGAAAAGGAGCGAAATCGAGCACCCAGCCAATGTGAGCACCAGCGGAACACCCGTGCGCGCCAGGGGTCGCCGACGCGCCAGAACTGCGGCGCCCAGCGCAAAAGCGGCCATGCCCATGGGGATCATCAGGTACGACATCCCGGGCCCGATCATGGTGGGGTGTAGGAGAAAAGTGACGCCTATGATCACCCCAATCAGCCCCAGGAAACCAAGCAACCGCTCGCGGCCGGTGGCGCGGCTGGCCGCCAGCCACCAGATAAGCAGGAGCAGGCTGCAGAGCATCGGTCCGAAAACCACGACCATCCACAGGGTCGAGCGGCCATCTTCCATCAACCCCGGCCCGAAGCGCATGACCGCCATCAGCGCCACCAGGACCAGCGCGGGCCAGACCCGCAACGGCCGATGTGCACCGGTTGATGGTCGCGAGGTGCCGGGACTTTCGGTTTTCTCGTGGGCGGAGGAATCGTTTCTCATGGTCTCAAGTGTTGAGGCAGCCTCAGGCCAAAGCCGGGTCCGTCGCAGACCCGAAGGCTCGGCTGACTGCTGCCGCCAGGTTCCAACTGCGCACTGGCGGAGCGATCCTTACCTGAACTGCCACACTTGGGAAAGCTCGTTGCAGTCCTCATTCCGGCTGGCCGCATTCGTTCGTCGCCTCTACAGTTCCTCCGTTTCCATGAAGTTGCCATTCTCATCCGGGTCACCAACCCATTCCGCGTGCCGCTTTGCGCTCCTGCTGTTGGCCGGGCTTGTCCTCGTTGCGCCGGGTAGATGCGGTGCGGCAAATGCGGAAGGATCCCCTGCGTCGTTCCTTGGTGAGGCCGCGTTCGAACTTCGACCCCTGTTTCCCGACGAGCGGTTCCCCAACATCGTTGTCACCACCAAAGGCACACTGCTGGCCACGTGGGGCAGCGAGGACATCCGCGTCCGCCGCAGCGAGGACGGCGGCAAGACGTGGCAACCTGCAATCACGATCGTGAAGCCGGGCTTTCATGGCGGCGGGACGACGGTCGATGAAACGACCGGCGACATTCTCGTCTTCGTCGAGGAGAAGCATCCACCCGCGCCGGTCGCCCAGTACCGCAGTCGCGACGACGGGCGCACCTGGGCGCAGGAGGAGTTCGTCGTGAAACCGAACAGCCTCGGTCACCTGCCGTCGATGCACATGAACGAGAAGGGCATCACCCTGCTGCACGGCGAACACAAGGGAAGACTCATCCGCCCCTCGCGCTACTATGGCGCGACGAATCACCGCACCGCCTGGCCGGACCACTACACCAACGCCATCTTCAGCGACGACGGTGGCCGGACCTGGCAGAACAGCGAACCTTTCCCTGAGAACGGCACCGGCGAGGCCTGCATCGTCGAGCTTGCCAACGGCCGGCTCTACTACAATTCACGGGTGCACTGGGATCAGCGCCCGAAGAACCCCCGCCGGCGGGCAGCCTCGAGCGAGGACGGCGGGCGGACGTGGAAGGACTGGTGGGTTGTCGAGATCCTGCCGGATGGTGATCAGCATCGTTCCTATGGTTTGATGGGCGGGCTGACACGGCTGCCCGTCGCCAACCGCGACATCCTGATCTTCTCGAACATCGACACGACGACTCCCAACCGCGAACGCGCCACCGTCTGGGCCAGCTTCGACGGCGGCCGCACCTGGCCCGTCAAGCGCCTCGTCCACGAGGGCCCCAGCGCTTACTCAGCGCTGACCGCCGGCCGGCCGGGCACCGCCAGCGAGGGATGGATCTTCCTGCACTTCGAGAGCGGCAAGGGCTCCAAGGTGGCGCGCTTCAACCTCGCCTGGTTGATCGAGGGGGAACCAACGGGCGACGGAGCGATTCCGACTTCAACGTACTTCAACCGGTGAGTCCGCGGACGGCGCGGGGCTGGAAGCCTCCTGATCGATTCCGTTCATCCCAAATATGTGGGGGTTCGTCACAGCACGCGCGCACTTCCACCCGTTGACCGGTTAAGATGGTGTGCGGCAGTTGAGTTTCCCGATGAAGGCGATTCCGATCCCTGCGGAGACCGGCGTGTGCGAGGCACAGGCGCGATGGGGTCGTCTGCTGGCGGCCTGGTCGGTGCTGGTGTTGACGGCGGTCCTGCTGTTGGCGGCGTGGGATGTTCCGGCTTGGATTGAGGGCTCCGACGAGGCCGACGGCAGCGGATCCGAGGTGCGTTGGAAGCTGCTCATGGCCCACCTCGCGCTGAGCCGGTTTTACCCTTGGCTTCTACTCGCTCCCTATCTGCTCTGGTTGTCATCGCGATTTACGCTGGAGCAGCCTTTCCTGGCCCGGCACCTGGTTGTCCTTTTACTCGGAGCCCTGGGATTCACCTTGGCGGCGCAATGGTTTGTGGTGCGTCTGGTGGCACCGCAGTCCGGACAGTTCATGGTGCAGATATCGGAAACCGTCCGCAGCGGTGGAAGTAAAGAAACATACATCGACACCCAGCGCCGAATCGAGGTGGGAACCGACCAGAACGTTCCACGCGGGAACCCAACACCCGGACGCATCCGGTTGGACCCGGAAAAGAACGGGTCACCCATCGCCGCGTCAACGAACACGGAGGTCTCGTTCGACACAGTTCGCGAGGAAGTGCTGCACACAGAAATCCCCATCCGGTTCGGAGCCGCCGGTGATCCCTTCTCCGCCGGGTTGGACTTCTTTGCCAGCCTGTCACTCATCGGGTTGGGCCATGCCCTGCACTTCCGGCGCCGCTTTCACGATCGCGAGCGGAGAACGGCGGTCCTGGAAGCGGGATTGGTGCAGGCCCGGCTGACGGCCCTGCGGCAACAGCTTCAACCACACTTCCTGTTCAACACCCTGAACTCGATCACCTCCCTGGTGCGCTCGGATCCCCGCGTCGCCGAGGAGATGTTGGTCTCGTTGAGCGATCTGCTGCGCCGGTCGCTGGATCAGGCCGGCCGCCCGTGGTCCACCGTGCGCGAGGAACTGGACTTCATCCGGAGCTACTGCGGAATTCAGCAGATGCGGTTTGGTGACCGGCTGCGGATGGAGGAGCAGGTCGATCCCGGGGCGGAGGACTGCAGGCTGCCCAGCCTCCTCCTGCAACCGCTGGTGGAGAATGCGATTCAACACGGCCTGGAGCGATCCGACCAACCGGGGGTCATCCAACTGCGGGTGTCACGGACCGAAGACACGCTCCTGTTGGAGGTGGCCGACAACGGAGTTGGCCTCCGTGACGCGAACTCTCCGCAAAAACAAACGGGAGTAGGCCTGGCCAACGTGAAGGAACGCCTGCGCGCCGCCTTTGGTGACCGTGCGTCCATCCGGTTCGAGGACTCGCAATCTGGAGGGCTGGCCGTGATTCTTGCACTGCCGGTGGAAGGAGGGACGCCCTGAAACCGGAAGCCCCCATCTCCTGCCTGATCGTGGACGATGAGCGGCTGGCCCGGCAGCGCGTGCGCGCGCTCCTCGCCGAGGAACCCGACATGCAGGTGGTCGGAGAATGCGTTGACGGACTTCAGGCCGTGGAATTGATCGAAAGGGAACGGCCCGACTTGGTGTTCCTGGATGTCCAGATGCCGCGCATGGACGGGTTTGAAGTGATCGAAGCCACCTCACCACAGCGGATGCCCGTGACCGTCTTCACCACCGCTCATGACGAGCATGCGTTGCGTGCGTTCGAGGTGCATGCGCTGGACTATCTGCTGAAACCGTTCAAGCAGGAACGTTTCCGTGATTCGCTGGACCGGGCACGAAGGCGGCTCGCCCGGGAGCTGGGCGAAGCAGATCCCGGCCTGCGCGCGCTGGCGGATGATGTCAGGGCCGCGCGCGCGCAGGATCTCCGGCTCATGATCAAGTCACCCGAACGCATCCTGTTCCTTCGCGCCGCCGAGATCGATCACGTGGAGTCGGCCGGCAACTACGCCGTGCTGCATGCCGGCAAGGACAACCACATCATGCGGGAGACCATGCAGTCCCTTGAGCAACGGCTTTCCGGGGCCGGCTTCATGCGTGTGAGTCGTTCGGCCATCGTGAATCTGCGGCGGGTGCGCGAGGTGGAACCGGGACCGGCAAGCCAGTTGGTGATGGTGCTGCGCGACGGCAGCCGCATCACCGCCACGTGCGGCTTGCGGGAACTGCAGCGCCGGCTGGCCGGCATCTGACCGGTCCCGCGGACGTGCCGTTCGCGCCACAGGGCCCTCGCTTCATCCCACAATTGCCGCGCTTCATCACTGCTCACTGGTGATGGCCAGTGATTCAGGTCACACCGGTGACGATGAAACATTCAATTCCACCTGCAGAAGCATTGGGGAATGGCACGCTTCGCCTGCCATCCTTCACCAAAACCACCAGCGCCGTAGTCGGAGCGCTATTGCTCGCCATCGGCCCGGGCAATCCTCTCATCGCCCAGGAAGGCAGCCCCGCCAATCAGGCGCTGCGAAAACGCGGTCTCGCGTTCGAACGCTACGTCAACACGAACGCCCGAACCGACACCGCACGATTCATCAACGAGCACGTTGCACCCGCCACGCGCAAGGCACTGGGCGAGGAGCAGCTTGCCGCCTCTTTGGAGGAGATCCGAAAACACTGCCGCAACGCGGGAGGTGTCCTCTGGAAAGACGCCGGCGATCGGACGCTCGACATGACCTTCGAGCAGGGGCCGCACATGCATGAGGTGACGTTGGCGGTCAGCGGGGAGCCACCCTACTGGATTGAAACGCTGAAACAAAAAGCCAGCCGGTCGACCGCGCCCCACGTCGAGGTCGCACCGATGAACTGGAACAACATGGCGGAGCGGCTAGAAGAGGAGGCAGGAAAGGGATTCTCCGGCGTGGTGCTGGCCGCACGCGACGGGCGCATCGTGCTTCATCGCGGATTCGGCCTTGCCAACCGCGAGAAGCGGATTCCCAACACCACCAACACGGTGTTTGCCATTGGCTCCACTCCCATCGACTTCACCCACGCCGCGATTCTCAAGCTGGTGGACCTGGGCAAACTGACGACCTCCGATCGGATCACCCGTTTCCTGAAGGACGTGCCGGCGGACAAGCAGGCGATCACCCTGCAGCATCTCATGACGGGCCGCTCGGGCCTGAAGAACTTTCATGGCATCCCCGGTGTCGACGACGATCTCGATCTCAGCTGGATTGACCGGGAGACGGCGCTGCGGCGAATTCTGGGGAGTGAGCTGCTCTTCGCTCCAGGAACCGCTGAAGCCCATTCCCATTCAGCATGGGGCGTCCTGGCGGCGGTAATTGAAATCGCCTCCGATCAGTCCTACGCGGACTTTCTGCAGGAGCACCTGTTCGAACCGGCCGGCATGACGCGGACCGGTCTTTACCCGATCACCAGGGATCTTGATCCCGATCAGATCGCCGTCGGCTATGGTGCGAACCGGATTCCGCCTCTGAACGCCCCGCAGCACTGGGGCCGCACCTCCTGGCTGGTGATGGGAAGCGGCGGGATGGTCTCCACCGCAGCCGACCTCTACCGCTGGAACCGGGCCGTGCTGGGAGGAAACTTGCTCTCACCGGAATCGACGCGTCGATACGGCGGCGGAGACGTGGGTGCCGGGGGCAATGATCGTGGGTTCTTCACGCTCTACACCCAGACTGCGGACACCATGGTGATCGTCTGCACCAACTCGCACGAAGGTCCACGGGATCACGCGGCGGGCGTGGCCCGTGCCACCGTGTCGGTGACTCGTTCGAACTGAATCCACTCCCTTCCCCCACGCCGGTTCTCCCTGGTGGAGAACCGGCGTTCATCATTCAGCCGGCGCGTCGTGGACGGTTGATTTTGTTGCCACGCCGCAACAGACTCCGGGAGATCCCTTGGTCACAGCAGCCACTGAAGCAATGGCACTCAACCTCTACCATCGCCCTCCGCGCCATGGAGCGTACCCAGCTTGACCCCCCGAACGTTTCTCAGCACCGCCGCCGGCACGGGCACCGTCCTTACCGCGAGCCTGGCCACGTCCCCGGAGAAACAAGCAGTGACACCGGTAGCCGGGGCCAACGACCGCAAGCTCCCTCAACTGTGATACGCCCCGCATTCCTGTTGCTTGGATGTCTCGTTGCCGTGCTGTTGCCCGTCGAGGCAGCCCAGGATCCCAATTGGGAGTTCGATCGCCAGTCCGATCATGACCTGCTGCCAACCGTGCCCGAGGGATTCGCAATCTCCTTCTTTGCTCGTGAACCGCTGGTGCGTCAGCCGGGGGCGATGGCGTTTGATGCAGAGGGGCGGTTGTGTGTCGGCATGGGCCCGCAGTATCGCAATCCCACGCCGGACACGCCCGGCGACAGCGTGGTATTCGTGTTGGACACGGATGGCGACGGCAAGGCGGACGAAACCAGAACCTTCGCCACCGGCTTCAACTGCATCCAGGGTCTCGCGTGGCGTGGGGATGAACTGTGGATTGCCAACGCACCGGACCTGACGGTCGTGCGCGACCTTGATGGCGATGACGTCGCCGATCAATACATCCGGCTCTACACGGATCTAGGAAATCTGGAGCACGGTCTGCACGGACTCACGTGGGGTCCGGACGGACGGCTCTACATGAGCAAGGGAAACTCGAAGGGATTGACCCAGCCGGGCCGCGTCGCTCCGGGGGCCTTTCGGGATTTGTGGGGTGTCACCGCTCCGGCCAACACACCCGACTTTCCCGAACCGGTTAGATTCACGGCGGAGAATTACCGAAAGAACCATCACGATCCGCGCGACGACTGGGGACGCGAAGGCGGCGTGCTGCGCTGTGACCGCGACGGCGGCAACCTCGAGATCATCTCCCGTGGCGCGAGGAATCCATGGGACATTGCGATGGACGACGCCTTCAACTGGCTTGGAACGGACAACGACCAGACGCAGGGCGATCAGATCTTCATGCCGTATCCGGGCGCGCACTTCGGCTGGAATCATCCGTGGAGTTCACACTGGGGCACCGAGCCGCACGCGCCGACCGCACCGGTGAGCGGGCCGTTGTTCGACGGCTCCGGCACGGGAATCATCTTTGGCAGTTCGCCGGCGTTTCCGGAGTCGCACCGCGACGTGTTCTTCATCAACGACTGGTTGAACAAGATGACCTACGTATGGCGACCACGTTGGGATGGTGCGTTGCTGCGATCGGAGAATGGATTGGAAACGTTCATCGTCGGCGGCAAATCATTGTTTCGTCCGACCGACATCGAAGTCGGTCCCGACGGCGCGCTTTGGATTCTTGGCTGGGGCAGCGGCTACGGCGCGGAATTCAAGGATGGCAAAATGACGAGTGAAGGCCGTGTCTTTCGGGTCACCCACAACAATCGGATCGTGAGGGACGAGAATGCCGCGGGCCGTCGCACCCCTATCCATGATCGTCCCGTCGAGGAGCTGTTGAGCGATTGCGAATCACCTCTGCCGGTCAGAAGGATTGACGCGCAGGATGAGATCGTTCGCCGCGGTGCCAGTTTGGTTCCGCAGCTCGTCGGCCGCCTTGACGGCAGCGCCAGCCAGCGGCAGGAAACGTGGTTGATCTGGACGCTGGCGAGGATGGACCTCAACGACCAACGCCTTGAGGAACGTCTGGCCGCTTTGTTCTCGGACCGCACAAGTCGGTTGAATGTGCGCATTCAGTCGCTCCGCGCGCTGGCCGACCGGGATCGACGAAGCAGCCGCCACCACGTGGCCGGACTGGGCAGAATCGCGTTGGCCGATTCAGATGCACGGCTACGAATTGAAGGGGTCCACGCAGTTCGCCACTCCAGGCCACCCGGTGCACTCGATTTGTTGCGGGCCGTTCTGACGAAGGAAGACGACCCAACGGTCTACTACGCAGGGTGGCAGGCGCTGCGGCGGCTGGTTCCCCGAGAAGAACTTCGGAGGCTTCTCCAGGACGACCGGCCGGCAATCCGTCGCGCGGCCGTGCTGGCATTGCTCGAAGATCAGGCGCTGGAACTGGCGCAGATTCGTGAGCTCGCCAACGATGCATCACCATTGGTCCGCGATCTGGCCCGACTCCGGTTGAACAAAGGTGCGGAAGGCGAACGGGCCGTATTGAAGGGCAGACCGCTGAATGCCCGCGATGAACCGCCACCAGCAGCGCAGCCCGGGCGCTGGACCGCCGCCCCGCCGCACCCGCCGATCATTTCGGAGATTCGCGCCAACAATGGAGGCGACTATCGGGTCGTTGCCGATCTGCGGCCGGGCGCACGTCCTTACACCGATCGGCGCCACACCATCGAACGCGTTCCCGAGGCATTGCTCGGCGCCACATTCATTCAAACACAGAACGAGGACGAAGCGGTCAACGGATCGGAATGGCTTTCCTTTGTGGCTCATCGCCCCGTGAGGATCACGATGGCGCTCGACCATCGACTGCCCGCCGCGCCCCGTTGGATGCGGGGGCAGTTCACGCCTTTGACCGACGTCATCCAGGCGGATCACTGGTTCTTCCGCCTTCACACCGCGGAGTTTCCCGCCGGAAAAATCACGCTCGGAGGCAACACCGACGACGCCAAACCGCATGGCAAGGGCATGTACATCGCCATCGTCGAGCCCTTGCCACTGCAGCCGCCAATCGCGCCAGCAACAGTTGCAACCGCGATGCAGCTGGTTGGAAATGGTGATCCGCATTCCGGTCGCTGGTTGTTTCACGATGCGAATGGCCCCGGTTGCTTTCAGTGTCATCGGTTGGACGATCACGGGAACGCATTCGGACCCGATCTGACCGCGCTGGCGACGCGGTCCACGGTCCAGCACGCCGTTCAATCCATGCTCGAACCGGACGCGGTCATCACGGAAGGCTTCCAGCAGATACAGCTCGAGACCGACGACGAAACACTCGCAGGGATTCTCATCGAAGAAAGCGGGCTTGGTGTGAGTCTGGGCCTCGCCGACGGCACGCGACGTACGGTCCCGAATTCGCGCATCAGGTCGCGCGGGACCTCGCGAAATTCGGCGATGCCCGGGTATGCCATGGTTCTGCGCGATCAGGAGGTGGCTGATCTGACGGCCTACCTGATGACGGAGGGCAGCCCAATCACCACGAATCCAGGGCCAACCCGTTCAGCCGCACCGGAGACCGGCTTTGCGTTCGAACTCCGAGACGACCGCCTGGTGATGACCCGCAATCGACGGCCTCTGTTGCACTACGTCTTCTCCGACTCCGAGGTTCGCCGCCCGTACTTTGCGAATGTCCACTCGCCGGGCGGCGCCAGGATCACCCGCAACCATCCGCCCATTGAAGGAACCGACGCCGGCGATCACGCGACGATGCACCCCGGGTTGTGGCTCGCGTTCGGCGACCTGAACGGGCACGACTTTTGGCGCCACAAGGCTGCGGTAAGACACGCACACTTTGTCGCGGAACCCAAGGTCGAGAACAATACCCTGAACTTCGCGGTGGAGAATCACTGGATCGGAACCGACGGTTCGCTGGTTTGTCGCGAGACGGCACATTTCGGGTTTTCCGGCCTCAATTTGAATGGCGGTGTCCGCGGGACGACGCTGGTCTGGGATGCCTCTTTCGTGTCGGACGAGCATGAACTGCGCTTCGGTCATCAGGAAGAGATGGGCCTCGGGATTCGCGTGGCCAGCGGGCTCACCGTGAAGACCGGCAAGGGAACGATTCTAAACAGCCGCGGTCAACGCAACGAAGGGGAGGTCTGGGGCAACACTGCCGATTGGTGGAGCTACGGCGGGAACCTCGGTGGCGAGTTCACGGGCATTTTGATCGTTCCCGACCAGAAGTTCACACCCGTATGTTGGGGCCACGCCCGGGACTACGGCGCACTGGTTATCAATCCCACCAGATCTCCGCCGGCCAGGGACACCTTCATCGGCGCAAAGCGCGGGGTGCCGCTGCGCCTGCGCTATGGCGTGTTGTTCTTCTCCGCGACGGATGCGGTACCGCTCGCGCCGGTCGCCCGCGCGTTCGAGGACTTCCTTTCCAAATAGCGAACCATTGCCGCAATCAAATGAATCAACCCCTCCCCTACGAAGCACTCCTGCAACTCAAGCGCTGGAACACTCCGACCATTTACAACGGCTGGGAGCAGATTACGAAGCACAACCACGCCCGGGACGCCTTCAATCTTGAAGAGACGCGCGATTTCATGCCGCAGATGGGCCCGATGGTCGGCTATGCGGTGACCTGCGTGATCCAGCCCGGCAGTGCCGTACATCCCCGGAACAACCCGAACGCCTGGAGCGATTATCGCGCGTATGTCGGTTCGGTGCCTGGGCCGAAGATCGTGGTGGTGCAGGATCTCGACAAGCCCATGACCTACGGCGCCGCCTGGGGCGAGGTGAACAGCAACATCCACCGCGCGCTCGGTGTCGTCGGCGGCATCATCGACGGCGCGATCCGTGATCTTGACGAGATGAACAACGCCGGGTTCAAGGCGCTGGCCCGCCGCTTGTGTGTGGGACACGGCTTCGCGATTCCGGTCCGCTGGAACTGCGAGGTGGAGGTGTTCGGCCGCAAGGTGCAGCCCGGCCAGTTGATTCACGCCGACAAGCACGGCTTTCTCGCCGTGCCGTACGGGGACGAGGCGGGGTTGCTCGACGCCGCCCGATTCATGGACGCCAACGAGTGCGAGAACCTCATCTCCGTGGCGCGCAGCGGCGCGGGCAAGCCCGTCGCACAGATTCTCAAGGAGATCGACGAAGGTGCGGCACGTTTCGGAGCAGCGGCGCAAAAGCGGTTCGGCAACAAAGGCGAGTGGTGATGAGTGCCTTGCCGCAGAGTACGCAAAGAGCGCAGAGAGTCGCTCTTGTCTCTGTGCTCTTTGTGCTCTCTGCGGCTCAATCCTTGGGCGGCGAGTTTCCTGCGGATGGACCCGCCGCGGCTTCATTCGGGTTCATCAACTGGCTCGTTCTCTTCGCCTACCTTGCGGTCCTGGTGTTCATCGGCTGGCGCTGCGCCCGCCGCGAGAAGACCACCGAGCACTTCTTTCTCGGCGGACGCACGATCCCGTGGTGGGCGGCCGGTCTCAGCCTGTTCTCCACCATCCTCAGCGCCATCACCTACCTGGCCATTCCCGCCCGCGCCTACGCCACCGACTGGACGCTGCTCCCGGTCAACCTCTGCGTGCTGCTGGTGGCTCCGGTGATCGTGTTCAAATACCTGCCGGTCCTGCGCCGCGAGAACATCACGACCGTCTATCAGTTCCTCGAGAAACGGTTCGACCGCTCGATCCAGTTGTTCGGCAGCGCGTCGTTCATTCTTTTTCAACTCGGGCGCATGGGCATTGTGCTCTTGCTGCCGGCGCTGGCCCTGTCGGCCGTCACCGGCATCGCCCTCTTTCTCTGCATCGCTTTGATGGGATTGCTCGCGACGCTGTACACGGTGCTGGGCGGGATCGAGGCGGTGATCTGGACCGACGTGTTGCAGACCTTTGTGTTGCTGGGCGGAGCGCTCGCGGCTTTGGTCCTCATCGTCGGGCGGCTCGAGGGGGGCTTCACCGACCTGCTGGACATTGCGAAGGCGGCCAACAAGTTTCACTGGGTCAACCTCGACGCCAGTCTCATCACCGACTCGCTGCTCGTTGTCCTGCTCGGCGGCATCTTCACCAATGCGCTGGTCCCCTACTCTTCCGATCAGACCGTCGTGCAGCGATATCTTACGACACCGGACGAAGGGGCGGCCCGCCGGTCGCTCTGGCTCGGCGCACTGATGGTTCTGCCGGCCACGGTGCTCTTCCTGTCGCTCGGCACGGCGCTGTTCGTCTTTTACGGTCAACATCCCGGCGCGCTTACGGAGCTTGCGTCCAACGAACAGATCCTGCCGTGGTTCATCGCCACCCAGATGCCCGCTGGTCTCGCCGGCCTGGTGATCGCCGGGGTGTTCGCCGCCGCAATGTCGAGCCTCGACTCGAGCATGCACTCGATCGCGACGAGCGTGGTCACCGACTGGCTGAAACCGACCGGCAGACCGCGCGCCGAAGCGGGATGGCTCAGGCTTGCGCGCCGCATCACGCTGGTCGCCGGCCTGTTTGGCACCGCCACCGCCGCTGCGCTTGCGACGATGGAGATCAAGCTGATGTGGGACTATTTCCTTGGTCTGATGGGACTGCTCGGCGGCACGCTGGCGGGGGCGATGGCCGTGGCGGTGTTTCTCAATGGTGTAGGCGTCCGCCAGCTGTGGCTCGGCATCGGAGCGGCGGTGGCCGCGCTGTTGTTCGTGCGGTTTCGCACCGGGACCAACCCGCTGCTCCTGGGGTTCATCGGCGTCGCCACGGTGGTGGCGGTTTCCTGGCTTGCCTCACTGGTCCCGTTTGCGCGGCGAGAACCGGGCAAACCGCGGACCGGTTGACGCGCGGGACGCGGGTGGATTTTCTGAAGACACTTGGGCTGGTACGCGTCTGCTATTTCCGATCAACCTCCCTGCTGCACCATGAAGAAGAACAAACAGCCTTCCCTCAAGCGTCGCGACTTCCTCAAAACCTCCGCCCTCGGCACGTTCGGCTTCACGATTCTGCCGTCGTATCTCATCACCGGCGCGCGCGCGGCCGACGGCAAGCTGCCGCCCAGCAAACGCGTCAACCTCGCCTGTGTCGGCGTCGGTGGACGCGCGAGCGGCGTCATCCCCAGCCTGTGCAGGGGCGGCCACGCGCATCCGGTCGCGTTCTGCGACGTGGACTTCAGCGCGCGCCGTGTCGAGGCGAATCAGAAACGTTTCCCCGACGTGAAACAGTTCAAGGACTTCCGCGTGATGCTCGACCAGATGCCGGACGACATCGACGCAGTCAGCGTGGTGACGCCCGACCACACGCATTTTCCAGCGGCGATGCTGGCGATGTCGCTCGGCAAACACGTTTACGTGGAGAAGCCGTTGACCCACTCGTATCGGGAGGCCGCCCTGCTGATGCAGGCCGAGAAGAAGTTTGGCGTGGTCACGCAGATGGGCAATCAGGGCCACACCTCGCGCGGGTCGGTGCAGTTCGAGCAGCTTGTCGAGCGCGGCGTGGTCCGCGACATCACCAAGGTTGAGGCATGGAAGACGCCGGGGCTGTTCTTCATGGACGCGAAGCAGCGCTTCTCCACCTATCCGCCCGAGGAACCGAAGCCCGACACCCTCGACTGGGATCTCTGGTGCGGTCCGGCCGAGATGAAGCCCTTCAGCTCGAAATATCACCCCTTCAACTGGCGGGCGTTTTACCTCTACGGCAACGGCATGCTCGGCGACTGGGGCGCGCACATCATCGACTTCGTGCACGACTTTCTCGAACTCGGCCAGCCCACGCGGCTCACACCGATCAAGATGGACGACCACAACGAGGTGATCTTCCCGCTCAATTCCCAGCTCGTCATGCAGTTCCCCAAACGGGGCGGACATCCGGCGCTCGAGCTGACCTGGCGCGACGGTGCCGACTGCCATCCGAAAGTGCCGGAGAAGTTCTGGGACAAGAACAAGGACGGCAGGCCGACCCCGCCCGAACTGGGCGGTGCCGGGACGGTTCTCTATCCCGAGGGCGCCGACTACGCGATCACCCGCGGCTCGCACTCCGGCGCGTCCGACATCATCCCCGGCGCGCAGTTCGACAAGTTCGCCGAGGCGCTGCGCGTCGAGAACCCGAAGTGGGATCACCTGGAGAGCTTCACGCAGGCGTGCATGGGCAACGACAGGACCCGGTCGCCGTTCAGCATCGGCGGTTCGCTCACGCAGACACTGATGCTCGGAGTGATCTGCCAGTATCTGAACCGGGAGTTGAACTTCGACCGCGCGAAGGAGCGGTTCATCAACGACGACCGGGCCAACGCCCTCCTCGACGGCCCCGCCCCGCGCAAGGGTTGGGAGGAGTTTTACAAGATGGCCTGACCCCCGGTCCGGTTCCCCGGATGGCGGGAGGCCCTTGCCTGGTGTCAACGGCGCAGTCCCGGTTCGATCAGCGTTTGCCGCTTGAGCAGCACCGGAAGCCGGTCCCACTGCTCCAAGGGAGCAACGGCGAACCGGTTGCCGTCCACCAGCGTCAAACGGCCCACCAACTCGGCCACGGACACCAGTACATCCGCCGACTCACGCTGGTAACGGGGCATCGACCAGCGCAACAGAGTCGGACTTCCCCCGACGGTGACGATCTCAGTCCCGTCCGGGTGGAAATGGGCCCGGGCGTATGTTGATGCGGCATGGGTCATCGGCTCCATCAGCGGCAGTCCACTCGCCGGGTCCCAAACCCGCGCCAACCCGTCCTTTGCCATTGTCACCAGACAACGGCTGTCCGGGCTGAATTCCACCCAGGTGGCGGCCGCGCTCAGAGGAATCAACAGGGGCGTCATTTCCTCACCGCCGAGTGCCGCCACCTGCACCGTCGCATCGAGGGAGGCACTGGCCAGCCATCGCCCATCAGGACTGAAGGCGATCTTCAGGACTTCGTTCTGGTGCCGCAGGGGCTCGCCGATTCGGCGCCCCGTTTCCACCTCCCACAGGCGGACGTGGGAGGCCTGCCCGCCGGCGGCCAATAAACGGCCGTCGGGGCTGAACGCCGCGTCGTAGACCCACTGGCCGCCGATCAATGGCTCGACCAGCTCCCTCCCGGTGGCGACGTCCCATATGCGGACCAGTTCACCGAGGCCATGGGTCACAACCCGGCGCTCGTCCGGACTGAAGCTGGCGCCCAAGAGCGGCGACCCATGGTCCAGCGACCTCATCTCCTGACTTCCCGGAACCAGTTCCCAGAGACGCGCCACCCCGTCGGTGCCGGCGGTCAGCACTTGTCTGGCATCGGCCGTGAAAGTGGCGCTGTAGATGGCGTCCGGATGTCCGATGGGCGGGGCATGCGGCTCGCCCGAGATCACATCCCAAGTGTGCACCACGCCGTTCCGGCCAAACGCCAGCACCACGTCACCCGCAGGGCTGAACCGGAGGGACAGCACGTCGTTGGTCATGCCCGCGAACTGACGGAGCCTCCGGCCGGCCTGCAGGTCCCACAAGCTCAGCCCGCCGTGGCTGGAACCGGTCAGCAACTGGCGGCCGTCGGGCGAATAGGCGGCGCGCAGGATGGTTTCCGCCTGTTCGACAACTACGGGTTGATCGACGGACGGCGAGATGTCCCACCAGACTGCGCCGCTGTAGGAGCCGGTCACGATCCGGCGGCCATCTGCGGCGAAGGCGAGCTGCAGGGGTGTCGAAGCGTGGACCAACGGTTCACCCACCGGCTCCCACGAACCCACCCTCCATCGGCGGGCCTGATGATCATGGCTGAGAGTGACCAGTTCGTCGCCGGAGGGATTGAAGCGGGCCGCGGTCACGTGACTGTCGTGCACCAGGGAATCCGCCGCCACCCGGCCGGTTGCTGTCTCCCACACCAGCGCGCCCCGGCTGCGCGACCAGCCTGCGCCGGCAAGGAATTTGCCATCCGGGCTGAAATCAAGGTCAGTCGCGGCAAGGGGCATGACCAGCCGCAGGCCTTCGGCGTCCGGGCGGTTCTTGCGCCAGAGAAACACCAGCCTGTGGTCGGCCGCCGCCAGCATGCCGCCATTGATTGAAAACGCCAGTGTGCGGACTGCGGATTCCGTCCGGAATTCGCCGGGGACGGATGCTCCTTCATCCAGGTCATGCCACCAGACCCGGCCCGCATCGGATCCCAGCGCGAGCTGTCGCCCGGCGCCGTCCAGTTTGATCGCCTGGATGGCGTGGCCGGCCGGGCCGGCAAGCTCGGTGGCCCGCCACCCGCCACCACTGTTTCCGCCCTCCCAGAGGCGGACGCCGTCACGCTCGTCAACCGTGACGATTCTTCGCCCGTCCGCACTGGCTTCGAGCAGTTTGACGGGGGTGTCGTGGCGGAGTTCCGCAAGGACCTCCGCCGGTTGGTGGGTGGACCGCACCCGAACCACGCCGTCGGCATGGAGGGTCAGCAGACGCCCGCCCCGGTCGGTCATATGGGCGGCTTGGAGAACCTCGCCGGAGGGCAACAGCTGTTCATCCCGGGTGCGCCCGCTCGCCAGCTCCAACCGGCGGAAGTTTCCATTGCGGGCAACCGCCGCGGATTGGGCGCCGTCCTCCGTAATCCCGACGGCCAGAACCTCGGCACCGCTGATCCACGGCCGCACCATCGGCACGGCGAGCGGCCGGCGGTTCAGCGCGGAGAGCAGGCGATTGCCGACGACCGAATCCTCCGGTGCCTCGCGCAGCAAATGGGCGAGCACCGCGAGCCCCTTCCCGGTTTCGCCCGCGGCCAGAAACCCCTCGGCCTTCTCGTGCAGGAGCCGCAGCACCAACGCCTGCTTCGCCTCGCCTTCCATCTGGAAACGGCGCGCCACAATCGTCGAACCGATCGCGAGGGTGACGAGCGAAAGCAGCGACACCGCCAGCAGCGCCGCCATCGCCGGTCGTCGCCGGCACCAACGCCAGGCCTGCGCCAGTGTCGAGATAGGCCTCGCCTCCACCTGCTCGCCACGCAGCCACCGCCGGAGATCTTCCGCCAGTGCCTGGGCCGAGGCGTAACGTCGCGCCGGTTCCTTTTCGAGCGCCTTGAGACAGATCGATTCGAGATCCCGCGGCAACTCCGGGGCCAACTGACGGGGCGGGACCGGAGATTCCTCCTTCACGCGGCGCAACGTTTCGAGCGGGTTGTCCGCCAGGAACGGTGGCTTGCCGGTGAGCAGCTCGTAAAGGATCGCTCCGAGGCTGTAAACGTCGACGGCCGTGGTGATACCCGCACCGTCGCCGGCCGCCTGCTCGGGCGCCATGTAGCTCGGTGAACCAAGCACGCTGCGGTCCTGCGTGATGCCGGCGTCCGCCTCCTGGATCTTCGCGAGCCCGAAGTCGGCGATGCACGGCTCGCCATCCTGCCCAAGCAGAATGTTCGACGGCTTCAAGTCACGATGCAGGATTCCGCGGTCGTGCGCGTATTGCACCGCTTCGGCGACCTTGATCAACAGCTCCACCCGCGAGGCCACGTCCGCCGGCAACTTTCCCTCCGCCAGCCACACGTCCAGGCCATCCCCTTCCACCAGCCGCATGCTGTAGTAGCAGACGCCCTCGTGCTCGCCGCTTTCATAAAGCGACACGATCCGGGGATGATGCAGCCGCGCGACGGCCGCGATCTCGACCTCAAAGCGCAGCCGGGCCGAGGGCGCCGCGCGACCGGCCGGATGGATCATCTTGAGGGCGACGTCTCGCTCAGGATGGAACTGACGCGCCCGGTACACGACCCCCATGCCGCCGCGCGCGATCTCGCCCTGCAGTTCGTAGCCAGCGAAGAAACGTCGTTCGCCGCTTCCCTGCTCCTTCGACATGACGGGCGTGGCGGCCACCAGCTCTTCGGGCGGCGGTGTCAGCGCGAGTTGCAGCAGGCAGTTGGGACAACGTTGGCCCAGCGACTGATCGGGCAACGACCGGCCGCATTCGGCGCAAAGATGTTCTTCCGACGACGTCATGACAGGACTCGCCCACTGCTGATTAAGCAAAACCCGGCAAAGGTCACAGGGCCAACCACGAATGGACACCCATCCACACGAATCAAACCCATTCAATTGGTAGCAGCCGAAGTGAGTCGGCTCAGATCAACCTGGATGTCTGAGACGTCTTGAACCAGCTCACGCTGGCTGCTACGGGATGGATGCATTTTCAACGTCTGTCAGACGCTGGGTTCGGGATTCGTGTGATTTCGTGTCCATTCTTCGTTCCGATCAGCCTTACTGCCTTCCGAGCACGTCGATCAAGTGCCGGAGTTCCAGCTCGACTTCCACCGGGTCCGCCACGGTGCGGGCGACCTCGGCGCGCATCAGCTCGGCGTAACGGCGTTTCATCCGGTGGACCTCGGTCTTCACCCCGCCTTCGGACAGCCCCAGTTCCTCGCCCATCTCGGCATAGGTGCGGGCGGTGCGTTCGCCGGGGAGACTCCCTTCCAGCAACGCGAAGCGATCCCCTTTGCCGGCGCCCTCGTACTCGGCCCGCAACCGCTGGCGCGCATTCTCCAACAAGGTCATCGCCCAGCGCCGTTCGAACAACAGGTCGGCGGTGTGCCGGTCGGCGGGTTCAAGCTGGTAACGTTGCTCGGCGGTAAGCGCATCCAATGGAATGGGCCGTTGCCCACCGCCCCGTTTCTGGGCCTGCTGGCGATCCCATTCGTTGGCGAGAAAACACTTGAACGCCGTCAGCAGAAACCAGCGGAA
>DNDP01000293.1:15021-18250 GCA_003484235.1 Verrucomicrobiales bacterium | reverse complement strand
CGGGCGTAGGCGTAGAGCGGAAACCAGTAGCCGCGACACAGTTCCTCCAGCGCCGCTGCGGCCTCCGGCGACTCCGCATCACCCGCCGCCCGCACCACGCTCCAATGCGTGGTGGCAAAGACGGCCTGTTTGGTCATGGGTTCCGACATGGCGAAGGTTTCGCTGGCTCTTGACGCCCGATGCTGGCACAGCCGGAACGTCCCGGCAACGGGATGCTTGAGGACCTGCATGATCAGCGCGCACCGTCGCCGGCTTGGAACGCCCGTTTGGTCCCAGTGAGCGCCGCCCCCGCTCACCATCTGAAGAGCCTGTCCCGCAAGATTCCTGAAACCATTCCCGCAACTTCCTTAAATCTCCCGTTGAGCCGGATTATCGGGCGGACGGCTGGCTGCATTTCCAAAACCGGCCAATCGACTGGAATGATCATGAAGCTTTCACATCCTGCCTTTCTCCGGGCCACCACCTTGCTGGCCGCGTTCGCTTCGGCGCCGTTCCTCGCTTCCGCCGCACCGGCCAATGTCACCGTCTCGGCGCCCAATGTGAATCTCGCCAACACGTGGCTGCTCGACACTGACCCGGCCAACGACACCGTGCGCTTCAGCGTGGACGTCAGCCTCAGCCGAAATCAGCCGCTCGGCGGCGTGCGCGACATCCCGGTCACCTTCCGCACCCGCCTCCGCGCGGTCGGCACCACCACGTCGCTGGGCTCGGCGGACCAGACGGTCGTGGTCACGGTCGATCCTGTGGTGGCGAACCTGCCGTTGGCGGTCAATCTCGCCATCGATCCCACGGTCATCCTCAGCGAGGACATCCCCTGCGAACTGGTGATTTCCGTCCTGCACAACGACGACCCGCCCGGCGGCGTGCCCACGACCGACCACTCGATCACGCACGGGCCGCATTCCTTCGCCCACTTTTCCGGCGCGCTGGTCATCAACGGGCAAACCGCAACCATCAACAGCTTCTCCTCTGCACCGATTCAACTTCCGGCCGACCAGGCGTGGCGGCTCCGGGTGCAGAGCGGGATGCTCGCTGACGGCACGCCGTTCACCGGCGGCGCGCCGGCCACGGCGACAATCGATGTGCTGCGCAACGACACGACCGGTGCCGCCACCCTGACCGCCGGCACCCTGAATCTTGCGCCGCCCGGAGGCCCGATCGATGTCAACGGCTGGCAGGTTGCGCTCGGGCCGATTGTCTTCGGCAACGGCGGCCGGCAGGCGCAGGGATTCACGTTGCGGCTGCCGCCGGGCACCGGCTGGCGATTGCACGACACCGATCCCAACACCTCGCAACTGCTCACCACGACCTTCGGCTCGGCTACGGCATTATTGCTGCTGGACGAAAGCAACCAGCCGATCGCCGGCGCCTCGGGCAACCTCACGACGCCACATGAGTTCGTCGACGAACGCGCGGCCGTCGGCTTCGTCGCCAGCGCCTGGCAATGGGACCTCTTTCACCTGCGCCTCACCCAGCCGGCGACGCGTTTCCTCCGCGCCTGGTACTTCGAGCAGTGGAAAGATCCGCAGGTGAAGGGCGAACTGCCGGACTCGAACGACGGTTTCTGGGATCAACTGAACGCCAGCACTTCCGGCGACCTGCTGATTGCACCGGGCATGACCGGCGGTTTCAATGCCACGCTCACCTTCGCCAACGGTGTCTTTTCCACGCATTTTCCGCATGGCTTCGTCGCCCACACGGGCGGCTCGCTCCAACTGGTGAATGGCCTGCCCACACCGGCCGCTTCGTCCTTCCCGCTGGCGACCGTCACGATGATCACCTATCGCGGCTGCCGTCCGGAGGATCAGCCGCACGTGGTGCCGGACCCGTCATTGCTCGAAGCGTTCCAGGTCGGGCCTGTGCCGCTGCGGTTCACGGCCCACGGCAGTCTGTGGACGGAGGGCTTGCCGGTCTCCGATCCAAACCCGCTGGACACCTTCATCATCACCCGGCGCGCCGCGGCGGGAACCGATCCCGATTCCGGCCTGCCGGTGCATCAAACCGGCAGCTATCTGGCGAACAACATCCAGTTGTTCGTCCCGGGTCCGGTCGTGGCGGCGGCGGATGGCTTCGATCAATCGGGCGACGGCAATGCGACGGTCGATGAACCGGGTGAACATCCCGAAGAGTTCAATCCCGCCCGCTGGCTGCTCACGGGTCTGCGTCCCGCCGAGGGTGATGCGCTCGAACACCCCGGCACGCCCGCGTATCTGCTCGGTGAAGGCGACTACGCCGGCGCGAACTTCCGCGGTTATGCGGGGCTGGCCGGCATTTCGCGGGTCGGCGGCGGTGTGCTCGGTCCGTATCAACTCGAGCTCTGTCAGAAGCTTTACGCCCGCGCCTCGGGCGTAAGCGGCCGCTGGGTGGCCGACGCCGATTCGCTGCCGCCGTCCGTGCAGATCGGGGGAGACGAAGGGTTTGCGCTCCAGATTGAGGACTGGGCGTTTCAACTCGTCGGCAACGAGCCGCAGTTCGAACACAGCGCGGTGACCGGCAGTCTGGCGGTTCCCCATCCGGCGGACTTCACGCTCGCCTTCGATGAACTTGAATTCGAATGCTGCGGGGCGATCGACCGGATGTCCGTGGCCGGGGGTGACAGCGTCAAGCAACTCGCCTACTGGCAGCAGGCGCGGATCGACATCCAGAGCGCGCGCTTCATCACGCCGGCGGAATGCGCGACGGAGCCCCTCGCCCTCGAACTTGGCGTACTCGCCCGTGCGAACGGTTTCCCCGAAGACCTCGACGGCATTCTGCGCTTTCGTGGCAACGGCCGCATGACCACGGGAACGGATTCGACGTTTGCCGCCAGTGTCCTGCACGTGCCGAATGTCAGTCCCTTTGCCGGTGACTACCGCGTGACCGGCGTGGGGCACGCCTACTACAACGACCCGCCGAACCCACCCTCCGAGGACAACGGCTGGATCAACTTCGCCGGCCTGCTGGTCGTTCCGTTCTTCGAGAACATGGAGATTCACGCGCTGTTACTGGGCACCGATCTGCCCGGCGGACTGAACCCGGACGTGATTCTCGGGATGCAGGGCGGCTGGTCGGCCGATGGCGAGACGTACTTCAGCAACGCCGGCTTCGACGCCGGACATCGGGGCCTGCCGCCTGCGTTCAACGCGCCGCTGTCCTACCTCGGTTCGCAGGACGAAGCCTACCTGCCGCGGGCGGAGAAGACCTGGTTCGGGCTGATCCCCTTCAACTTCCCGGTCCAATACAGCCCGCT
>DNDP01000293.1:12684-14686 GCA_003484235.1 Verrucomicrobiales bacterium | reverse complement strand
GACGAGATTGCCGAGGGCTTCGGCAACCTGGCCATCGGCCCGGCGTTCGCGGACATCGACCAAGGATTGGACGAGTTGGACAACCTGCTCTCCCAGCAGATTGACAACGCGCTGGACGCGGCGCTGAACCCGGTCTTCGACAACGAGGTCGTTCAGCAGGCGGCGCAGGCCATCAAAACCACCGGTGACACCGTCGACGCGCTGAACCAGCTCGAGTTCGATCTGAATGTTCAGAACCTGATCGCCAATGCCGTGGCCGGCGACGTCACGCAACGTCTCGGCCCCATTGGTGACGGTCTGCAGGGCATGCGCACCTTTCTCGCGAGCGGCCAACCGCCGGCCGACAACCCGGTCGGCCAGTTGATGCACCAGGCGATGGGTTACCTCAATCTGCCGCCCGGATTTGAGATTCTCGATGTCGCCGGACTGGTCGAGCTGGCCGGTGTCGAAACCGGACCGCTGCGCGAGCGGCTTGAGGAACTGCGCACGCGGATGCAGGAATTGCGCGAACTCGTCCAGGACATCACCGGTCTTGATGGTGAACTGCAGTCGCTCCTGCAGAACGCCAACGCCGAGTTCATCGCCTTGCAGGGCGAGGTCCGCGACGCGCTGGAGGATTACTTCGAGGAAGTCGCGCTCGATCCCACCCAGTTCTCGCTTGAGGAGATTGAAGCGCGCATCCGTGCCGAGGTGAAGGCCCGCATCTATGCCCTGCCAGTGATGAGCCAGGTGCAGGATGTCCTGCGCTTCCGGTTCTATCACCTCGATCATCTCGTGCAGCAGGTGCTCGCCCACGCCCTCGAGGAGATCAATGAGTCGATCACCGACGCGGTCGCCGAGGTGATCGACCTCGACGGCCTGCTCGACAAGCTCGGCGGCTTCGGCAACTACATCCAGTCCGCCAGCATGGAGGGCGAAGCGGTAATCAGCGGCGGGGATCTCACCTACCTCGCGCTGAGCGCCCACACGGTGATTCAGACGCAGCCGATGGCGATCGCGCTTGATCCGTTCTTCGAGTACCAGCAGCTCCACTCCGACGGGGCGGCCGCGTGCGATCCCGCCCGCATACCGCAGCTTTACAACCGCATCACCATGGGCGTCACCGCCGCACCGGCCAACGTGCCGTTCGGCAATGTGAACGTCACCGTCTCGACGCAGTTCTCCTTCACCGAGGACGGCATCCCGATTGGATTCAAGGGCACGCTCGAGACGCTGACCGACGGCCTGTCGATGCAACCGATCAACTTCGATCGCATGAGCGCGACCCTGGCGGTGGACGCGAGCGAGGGCGCGGCGAACTACGAGTTCTATCTCGCGGCCGAGGCCGAGGCGACGCTGTTCGGGAGCTCGGCGCCGATCTCGCCGCCTTACAGCAATTTCAAACTGCACGGCGGGTTGTTTGTCGGCCGCACCTGCTCGGATCTGCCTTACGCCGCGTGGGCACCGCAGACCATCCAGAATGAACTCACACCACCGCTGGTCGGTGTGGTGACGGCCGTAAACGGCAAGTTCCCCTTCTACGATGCCGGTTGCCTATTGCGCGTGAAGGCCGGGGCCGCGGTCGGTGCCTTTGGCGTCGTGCAGGGCGATCCGACTGATTACAGCAACCTCGGATTCGCCATCGGCAGCTACATGCGCGGCGAAGTCAGCGGGGACTTCCTCTGTCTCGTCTCCAGCAAGGGCGCGCTCGAGTTGTTTGGCGCCGCCTCCCAGGACGGCGTCGTGATGAGCGGTGGGATTGAAAACGAGCTCAAGCTCGGGCCGTGTCCGCTGTGCATCAAGCTGGAAGCGAACTTTGGCGTCACGTTCGACACTTCAAGCAACCCGACCGTCTCGGTTGATTTCTAACCTCTGATCATCATGTTTGCGAAAACCCGATCCCGCATCCGACCGTTCTCCGGCAGTTCCGCTTTGCTTGACGAACGGGAAGTCAACGCAGGTCAGGAGTGCGCTTTCCCCTCACCTGGGCCCAAAGCCCACCGGATCTTCAAGCGGCTCACGC
>DNDP01000293.1:9284-12470 GCA_003484235.1 Verrucomicrobiales bacterium | reverse complement strand
CCAAGATCGCGGCCGTGGCGCAGGTCGGGAATCCCGCCACGCCCGGCACGCGCTACGTCTTCCTGCAACTGCAGTTCCTCGACGGCGCCACGCCGCATCCGGCTTACGCGGTCTTTCACAAGCCCGGCAACCCGGCGGATCCCGGCAACTTCACGCGCCTGGCGATTCTCACGCCGACCGCGCATGCACCGACGCTGCACGCGCTGCTCGAACGCGCCGCGGCCGCGGGTTTTGACAGCGCCCGACTCGACGAAGATCTCGACGGCATCCTTTCGGCCGGTCCATTTCCCTCGCTGGCTGCCAAACTCTCGACCTATCTCTCAACCGACCTGCCGGGCGGCTACGATCTGCAGCAGCGCGAGGCGATGCGCCGGACACATCCGCAAATCACTCTCGCCGAGGGCCGCGCGTATCTCGCCCGCGTACCGGAGGGCGGCCCGAACACGTTCGAAATCCGGGTCATCGATCCGCTGACCGAAGTTGAAGGCGCCACGATCGCGCGCGTCACGAGCCCGGCGGTGCCCGCCATCCTGCCGGCGCCGGCAGAACTCTCAGAGAAGGTGGAAACCACACCCCGGGGCCACCTGCGCACCCACCTCCGGTGGTGCCTGCCGCAGCCGCTGCGTGAAATGGCGTTTCACTGGACCGGCTTCCGGGTCTTTCGCGTGCCACGCCAGGCCTGGCTCAATGCCAACGGCGCCGAGCCGCCGATCAACATTACCCGCGACACGCTGCTCAATGCCGTCGCCAGCGGCTCGGCAATCCAGGTGAACCGCAACGTCATCACCGTCGATGAATCGCTCCCCTGCCCGCTGCCGCCCGGCTACGAGGGCTTTTTCATGACCGATGACAACGATTCGGCCGCCCAACAGGCTATGACCCTCGGCAGCGTCGAGTTCGACGACGGCTTCGAATCGACCTACTACGTCGCGGCGGTCGATCACTTTGGCCGCATCGGCGAACCCAGCCCGGGCCTGCCCGTGCAGATCTGCGATCGCCTGCCGCCGGCGACGCCCTCGCGCATCCGGGTGGACAATATCTACAAGCAGGAAGGCGCGCCGGACCACGCGTTGCGGGTCAGTTGGCGGCGCGATGATCCCGCCGAGGTTGCGCGCTATCACCTGTATCGCTTCGACAATCCGGATGACGCCTTCGTCGAGCGCGCCTCCGGACTGTGGCCGGCGACGCCAAACCGCATCGCCGTCATCGACAACGTCGGCACGAGCGAGCGCATCAGCTTCGCCGACCTGACACCCGGTCACTCGCAACTGCCCGCCGACGATGGGCGCACCCGCTGGTTCGTGCTCGTCGCCGAGGACGCCACCAGTTGTCCGTCGCCGGCCGGCTACGGCAATCTCAGCGGCGCGAGTGGTCCCGTGCCCGGCGCCCTTTACGACCTCGCCGGCCCCGGTGAACCGCAAGGCCGTCTGCGCGTGCCGTGCTGCCAGGTCACGATCAATCAGGGTGTTGGCACGTTTGGACGGGATCCGCTTCGCCTGACCGCCAATCGCACGAACCAACGGGTGGCGTGGGTCGAGTTCCGCGACCAACTCTCCGGCGAGGTTCTCGGACGCCATCACTTCGGCGCCGCGAACCAGGTATCCGTGCTCAAGTCGTTCAACGGTCCGGCGCGCTTTGAAGCGAGGTTCGGCACATTGACAGGCAGGACTTCGGCGTGGGTGGGACAACAACCGCAGTATCCCGGACCGAGTTATCCGGAGCACATCTGGACCGGTGGCCTCAGTTGCACGACCTCCGCCGGTTGTCCGGGCGGGTTTCTAGATCCGGTCGACCCGGCGACCGGCGACCTGCTCGACGTCTGCGTGGAAATCGCCGGCACGCCGGCCGACGTTCGTGACGTGGCCCTGTTCCGCCGCCTGGGCGATGACGGACCGCTCGTGCTGCAACATCGCGCCCGCGTCGACACGGACAACGACGGCGCACCCGATCTCGCGAGCATCTGCGAAACGGCGCCACCCGCGAATCCCGGCCGCGCCTGCTACTTCATCCAATACTACGACCGCAACGGCAACCCGAGCGTCGTATCGCTGGTCGGTTGCGTGGTGACGCCCGGCACCGAGGGATTTCCGACGCCGAACATCACGCACTTCCTTCCCGCAAACGATCCGTCGCCGGGCCAGTTGCTGACGGATGCCGCGATCGCGTGGTTCAGTCCGCGACCCGGGGTCGATCGCTTTGAAGTCGCGTTGAGCCCGCCGCCGCCGGGCGCGGCGCACGTCATGCAGGAAGGCAACGAAGCGGGCGTGGGTGATCTCTGGGGCATCGTGGAATCACCGCGCCTGGCGATCGGCTTCGGCAATGACACGCCGAACTTCGCGATCCAGCTTCCGCTGGAGTCCGGCAAGCAATACCGCGCCCGGGTGCGCGCCGTGGGACCGGGCGTCTACGACGAACGCGACAACGGCGCGTGGAGCGACGAGGCGCAGATAAAATGGTTGCTCGATCCGCAGGATGGCGGTGGCGGCCTGCCTCCTGACTGCCCGATACCCTGGCCGGCCCGCGCCGTGCCGGCGTTGATCACCGACACCGCCCGCGAACTCGATGCGCAACTGGTCAACTGGTCCGACCTCGACGGCAACGTGATGCGACCGGCGACCGAACTGTGGATCCGCGTCGGGTGTTTCGAGTTCGGCGAAGTGAACAACAGCTCGCAACCGGGCCAGACGGCGCCATTGCCGCCCCGGTTGTTGATCGACGACTTGAACGAGAAGCTCGCCGTCGCGCTGCCGTTCACCGTGTATCTGCATCAGACCGATCCCGGCAGCCGCGGGACGATGTTGCAGGTGAGCCATTACGTGGACGAAATCCTCGCCACGACCCCGGCGCCGGGCCAGGTGGATATCATCGACCGCGCCTTTGCGGTACGGACCTTCAACCCCAACGAACCGCCGTGCCTTTGGTTCCGCGTGCGACATCCGCTCCTGGCCAATCGCAACTACCGCGCCGCCGTGGTGCTCCATGGCGAAGACCGCGAACCGGTCGAGGTCCTGCGCACCCGCATCGTAAACGCCTCCAATCCCATCCAGCCATGATCCGACTATTCTTGGATAACACCGTCACCCACCGCCAATCCTCCGGGGGAGCTGCCTGGGCCATGATGTTCCTGTTCTTGTGGCTGGCGTCCGCATTGGCAGCGGCACCGTCGGGCCCGGGTGGCAATGCGAT
>DNDP01000293.1:8112-9049 GCA_003484235.1 Verrucomicrobiales bacterium | reverse complement strand
CGGCCCGGGTGGCAATGCGATGGTGTTCGACGACACCGCTGGTCGGGAAAAGCTCGCATCCTACGACAGTACGACCGGCCTGCTGACCATCGGAATCAATCTGGGAGGCTCGGGAACTTCGTTTGAACCGGAATGGAAATATGTGCCAGTTCGCCGATATCTAAGCCATTTCGACGGACGCTTCCTGACCGCCGTCGATTTGAACAACGATCAACTCGCCGACATCATTCTCCCCGGCTATGCCGCCAACAAGCTGCTCGTGATCTGGGGACATGATCTCGATCAAACGGTGATCGAACCGGAGCTGCTCGACGTTGGTGCGGGTCCAATTGCGGCGGCGGCCGCCGAACTTCGTGGCGGTGCACCAACCGAACTGCTGGTCGCCACCGCCGGTGCTCCACAATTCGGCGTGCGAGGCTGGGACCTCGTGCAAAAACAGGCGATTACGGGCACGACCGGTTATCCGCCCGGCTTCGCCCAGGAAGGCCTGCTGGGATTCGCGACCGCCGGCAGCTCCGCCGGTGCGGCCAATCCAATACTCGCGATACTGCGGCGCGATGCCGGTTCCAACGGGCGTTCGACGCTGCAACTTTTCAGCCGCAGTCCGCTGCCGGCGTATGGTCCTTCCAACTCCACCCATTTGAGCACCCAGACCATCACCTATACGGGCCTCGAGTCGGGGCACCCGCTGGGCGATCTGCAGGCCGGTTGGTTCATGGCCTGGGGCACCGGCTTGTCACAGGTCACCATGGTGTCATCCGCCGGTGGCGCCGCGCAGCTTCACGACCTCGGCGCACCCATTGCCAAGGCCGCTCTGTATCGGGGCGCACATTCGGGCGGGGCCAACTTTCTGTTCGCGGATGGCCGCGTGCGTTTCTACGACTTCCACCCGGTCAACGGCTTCACCCTCCGCCAGCAACTGACGCCACCACTCGGC